>JBFMFQ010000008.1:0-30192 GCA_040752075.1 Candidatus Zixiibacteriota bacterium
TCTTCACCAGTTGCCACTCATAGCCGAACAGGTTTTCGAGATACTCGTTGTCCCACTTCGCCGGGTTGGTGGTCCAGGCGCCTTCCAGCCCGCTGGTGATCGTATCGCCGGCCTTGCCGCTGCCAAATCGGCTCTTCCAGCCGAGACCCTGCTCTTCGATGCCGGCGCCTTCGGGCTCGGCGCCGACTAGCGCCGCATCCCCGGCGCCGTGGCATTTGCCGAACGTGTGCCCGCCGGCGACGAGCGCGACGGTTTCGTAGTCGTTCATCGCCATGCGGGCAAAGGTCTCGCGGATGTCTCTGCCCGACGCAATCGGATCAGGATTCCCATTGGGGCCCTGGGGATTTACGTAAATGAGACCCATCTGAACGGCCGCGAGAGGATTTTCCAGTTCCCGATCGCCGCTGTAGCGCTCGTCGCCGAGCCAGGTAGTCTCAGGACCCCAGTAGATATCCTCCTCCGGTTCCCAGACATCCTCGCGCCCCCCGCCAAACCCGAAGGTCTTAAATCCCATCGATTCCAGCGCGACGTTTCCCGCGAGGATCATGAGATCGGCCCAGGAGAGCTTGCGGCCGTATTTCTGCTTGATCGGCCACAACAGCCGCCGCGCCTTGTCGAGATTCGCGTTGTCCGGCCAGCTGTTGAGCGGGGCGAAGCGCTGCGTGCCGGAAGAGGCGCCGCCGCGGCCATCGCTGATGCGGTACGTGCCCGCGCTGTGCCAAGCCATCCGAATGAACAGCGGACCATAGTGGCCGTAGTCGGCCGGCCACCAGTCCTGTGACGCCGTCATCAGATTGGTGAGGTCCCTCTTTACGGCTGTGAGATCAAGTGTCTTGAATGCTTGGGGGTAGTTGAACTCCCCGCCCATGGGGTTCATCATCGGCGGGTTCTGGTGGAGAATCTTCAGGTTTAGCTGATTGGGCCACCAGTGCTGGTTGGCCGTGCTCCCCCCGACCTTGTGAGCATGCGACCCGTGCATGACCGGGCACTTGCCTGTGCTTTCCATCTTTCAACCGCTCCTTCCAGTCCTCAATTGGTCTTAAGTCTGATTGTAAGTCCCAGCGTGGGATTTCCTCAAAGTATCAGATGTCATCCCATGTTCAACAGCAGTCGGCCCCGTGACGATGACCGGGTCATTTCCTTTTCCGCCGGCCACGCATGATCACCTGGAACTCGAGAATCTCGAAGTTCCGGAGTTTGTCCTTCCCCTTAACCTCCAGCTGGTCCCAGGGAATGTCGAATATCTCGCCCGTTTCATCATCGATGAAGTGATGGTGCTTCTGAGTGTTGGGGTCAAATACAACGGCGCCCTCCTTGATCGTCTGCATTCCGATAAGCCCCTTCTCTACGAGAAGGTTCAGCGTATTGTAAACGGTGGCGCGGGAAACAGTCGGGCACTTCGTTCGAGCCGCGCTGAAGACATCGTCTGCCGTTGGGTGTGTCTTGCTGGCCAGCACGCTTTCGACCACGGCCATCCGCTGGGGGGTTGGCTGGATGCCGCACTGCCGCAGAATCGAGATCGCGTCCGTCATCGAAATATAATACGTCTCGATTTAGACTAAGTCAAGATTTATATCGCAACCTGCCCAAAAAGCCGGCCCAGATCAAGGCGGGACACTCTCCCCCGGGGCCAATGGGGGGATGACGCGTCCTTCCCTGAGCTCGTCGCCGGAGCATAGGGGAGAGGGTGGTAGGTACAGAGATGACGGCCAAGCATCCGCCGTGCTCGATCAACTTGCGCTGAAGACCAGGATGCACGGAAGGCCAGCGACGTTCTACGCCTATGAATTCTTCATCGTGCGTCGATCCGAGTACAGGAACCGCCGCCCAGCGGTTCCCGCATTACCTCCGACGAAACGGCGGCTCTCCCCCGACGCGCCGCCTCGCCAAGGCATCGGGGAAGCGCGACTTCAAACTCAGATGCCCAGTCCCAAAATCAGGTAGGCGATCTCGGCTTGCGGGTTGATGATCGTCGCGGTCGAAACCGCGAGATCGGTTTCGCCAAATCGGATCTTGCGAACGCCTTTCACTCCGATGTTGATCACGGCGAAGTCATCACTGCCGTACGCGGACGGGTTGGCCTTGCTTCCGGGCGTTGCCCCGACGGACAATCCCAGTTCGAGTTCACCGAGTGTGACCGGATAGTCGAGCTGAATGTACACGTTGTTCCCGGGATCGTTGTGCACATTGACAAAGCCGGACAGTGATAGCGGGACAGATGGAGGAGCCGAGACCACCGCCCCAATTTCGAGCAAATGCGCCCCGGGGCCCCCGGGATCATCGCAGCCATGGAAGTTAAAGAGCCGAATTCCGGCGCCGGGGAAATAGTAATCAGTCGCGATGGCCGTCACGCCAATCGAGTTCGTCTGGGTGAATGTGTAGCTGACCCAGGTGTCGATTTCATTGAAGCCCTCTGAGTACGATCCCCAAAAACCCGCCTTGAAGCCGCGAAATGCGCAGCGCAAGTACGGTTGCACGCTGGCGCCGTCACCAAAGTCGAGCCCCCGCCAGTTGTAGCGGGTGACGGCATCCCCCCCAAGTTCGGCGGCCAGCCCTTGTGCCCCCGCGTGCCCCGCAATTACCGGGACAAGGACCAGGAGAGAAAACAGCAGAATTCTCACCCCGACCGTGGCCCGGAACAGGGCGAAACGGGGCAGACGATAGCGCGAAGTGGTCATCACTCAGACTCCCTGATAGGCGGTTTCACCGTGCAACGAGGCATCCAGCCCGGCCTCTTCCTCGCCTTCGCTGGTCTGCACCCGTGTGACCCGGTTGATGAGAATGAGCATGATGTAGGTGAATGCGAATGCGTAGATCGACGACACCACGACCGTGATCAACTGTTTGATGAAGAAGCCGGATCCGCCACGGAGGAGCCCGTCGGCCCCGGCGGGGTTGACCGCGGTCGAGGCCATGATCCCCAAGAGAATGATGCCGAGCGCCCCGCCGACGCCGTGAACACCCCAGACATCGAGCGCATCATCCCAATGCAGACGATTCTTCAAATTGACGGCGAAATAGCAGATGACTCCGGCGAGGATGCCGATCAGCGCCGCACTGGCCGGGGTCACATAGCCGGCGCAGGGCGTGATGGTGGCCAAGCCGGCAACCGCACCGGTGAGCAACCCGAGGAATTTCGGCTTCTTTTCAATGATCCAAGCCAGCAACATCCAAACCGGACCGGCGAATGACGCGGCGATGTCGGTGTTGAGAAAGGCGACACCGGTGACGGCGTCGACTTTCAACTGGCTCCCGGCGTTGAAGCCGTACCACCCGAACCACAAGAGTCCGGTACCCAAAGCAACCAGCGGTATGCTGTGGGGAACGCTGTCACCGACACGCCGCCGCCCGACGTAGAGCACGGATGCAAGGGCCGCCATTCCGGCGATGTTGTGCACAACAATGCCCCCCGCAAAGTCCAGCACTCCCCAGCGCGCCAAAAGCCCGTTGCCCCAAACCATGTGCACAAATGGAAAGTAGACAAACGTCAGCCAGGCAATCAGGAAGAGCAGGTAGGCACCGAATCGGACGCGATTGGAAAAGGCGCCGGTGATCAAGGCCGGTGTGATGATCGCAAACATCATCTGGTACGCCATGAACACAAACTCCGGGATGTTGCCGGTGCCGAAGGGCGACAGTGTGTTCAGCGTCACTCCGGCCATGAACGCCTTGTCGAGATTCCCGATGATCCCGCCTTCTCCACCGGAGAAGCAGAGGGAGTATCCGTAGGCCCACCAGATAATGGTGGTCACGCCCATCGAAACGAAACTCTGGATCATGATCGTCAGCACATTGCGCCGTCCGACCAGTCCCCCATAAAAAAACGCCAACCCCGGCGTCATGAGCATCACCAGGCTGGTTGCCACGAGCATGAAACCGGTATTTCCCGTGTCGAACATGTCGACCTCCTCCAATGACAAGGAGACGCGGATGCGTCTCTGCACCACCCGCCAAGGAGCCGGGCGGCCCGTCCTCGGGGCAATCAGGGAAAACCTGATAATAGGCGGCGGGATCCCTTAGTCTGCGCAATCGAGGGAACCGAGCTCCCCTCAAATCAGATTGGGGACCCGCATTACTCGCCGGGAATGATCTTGGCGCGGATGGCGTAGCGGGTCAATTCCGCGACGCTGTGGATATCCAGCTTGTCCATCATGTGCTTGCGGTGGGTTTCGACGGTCTTGACGCTGAGGCAGAGCCGAGAGGCAACCTCCTTGGTGGTCTTTCCCTCGGCGATCATCTGGAGCACCTCGCGCTCACGGCCGCTGAGTTCGTGATCTGGGTCGGAAGCGGAGGCCGCCAGCGCCAGGTAATCGCTGACAAGGACACCGGCGATGGCCGAACTCAGATACACTCCTCCCTTCGATACAATGCGGATGCCGGTCACCAATTCCTGGATTGCGGAGTCCTTCAGGACATAACCTCTGGCGCCGGCCTGGAACGCTCCCGCGATGAAGTATCGGTCTGAGTGCATTGAGAGAACGATGACCTTTACAGCATTGTGCTCTGCCGCGAGGCGGCGCAGGGTTTCGATGCCGTTGAGGGCGGGCATAGAGATATCGAGTAAGAGAACATCCGCGGGTGTGGTGGCAATGCGCTTCAGAGTTTCATGCCCGTCGATCGCCTCCCCGACAACCTCAAACCCCGGCTGCCCCTCGAGGAGCGCACGCAAGCCCGCCCGGAACAGCCGGTGATCGTCGGCGAGGATGATTCGGATCCTACTCATGGCTCGCTGAGACCGGTGAAGGAAAGGGGAGCCGCAGTTCGACTTTCGTTCCTTGTGCCGGACCCGATGTCAGCGCCACATCCCCACCGAGCAGCCGCATTCTTTCCCGGACACTGAAGAGCCCGAACTTGCCGGCTGGAGACAATCCTTGAAATGTGCGATCGGCGTCGAATCCATGTCCGTCATCAGTCACGCAGATCATCAGCTGGCGATCGTGATGACCCACCGTCACAGAAATGGACCGGCAGCCGGAGTGCCGCACGGCGTTTGTTAACAGCTCCTTGACTGAGCGGAAAAGCACCAGGGAGCGCTCGTTGTCGATGACCCCGTCGAATTGCGCATGATCGACATGAATGGGCAGACCATGATCATTGTGCATTTGCTCGGCCAGCCAGTCGAGCGCGGGCAAGAATCCCGCCTGCGACAACACGGGCGGACAGAGCTGCAGGGTGAGACTGCGTGTATAGGCGATCGTCTGATCGAGGAGTGTGATCACCTCTCCAATGGAATCCTCAAACCCGCAAAACACGGCGTTGCCGCGAAACTGCGACACCTTCATCTTGACGAACGCCAGCGCCTGACCAATGTGATCGTGGAGATCCTCGGCGATGTCCCGCCGTTCGCGCGCTTCTGTGAGGGAAAGTTCGAGGGACAAGCGCCGCAACTGATCTTGGGATGCGGCCAACTGCCGAGCGGTCTCTTGTTGCTCTTCGTCCCGAGTGCAGATGGCAAACTTCAGCCGCTCCAGTTCTGCTGTGCGCTGTGCCAATAGTCTTCGCAGATCAGCGTCCGTGTCCGCACGGCTGGGGTCAGATGTGGGTGCCAGGTCCATGTATCACCCCTTCGTGAACATGATATGGCCGGGATTGCGGAAGAGATGTCAAAAGCAGTCGGATTCCAAGGTCACGGGATAGCACCACAACAGGAACACGCGACGGCCGCCAAGGAACCTAGAGGTGTACGTAATTGACTGCGCCGCAGTGCGTTATGGCGCACCGATTGCGCGAGAGGATTTCGCTTCGATGACAATCACTTCCGATTCAGACGGGATCGCGTGGCAAAGCACCATACCCGCCAGACAGCACGGAGGGATAACCTGGCATCCGCATCAGCGATGATCGGATCTCCAACGAGCCCGTCGACGCTGTCCGGATCGTCCTGCCGATCGGAGCAGTTGGCGCACTCAAAACGGCGGCGGTGTCTTCTTCAGCTTGATCACGTTGGCCGCCTGCGGCCCCTTGCGCCCGCGAACGACATCGAACTCAACCCGGTCGCCGGCTTTCAATGTCCCGAAACCCTCGGACTCGATCGCATCCCGATGGACATAGACATCCTCGCCATCGACCTGAGCGATGAACCCATAGCCCTTTTGCTCGTCGAACCACTTGACGATTCCTTGTGCCATATTCCCTGTCCTCTCCGACCGGGAGAAGCCGCTCCGGCCTGTCGCGACTCTTAAGTACGGTCCCCGACCCTGCCCGCGCCACCGCTTCTACACCTCCGAGCGAGGTTGGGCTGACAATCACTTGCGCGCTGTCGATGGAAGAGGAAAGCAAGTCCACGGGACAGCCGGACAAGAACTGTCCCGCTTCACCCTTAGTGCCAGTTGACGAGAACTTGTTACACGCGAGTCGAAGATTCCTCGAGAGCGCGACGATCAGTTTTGGGCGATCCTGCCGTCGTCAGTTGGCATATTGACATCGCCCGGGTCGGGTATATCTTTCGTCCGGTATCTTCAACGGAGCGAGCGCAGCGAGCTCCCCCGTGTCCATGCGGCTCACCATCCACTACGGATCGGGAAACCAGTTGGCATCATGTCGTAGGTCACATCGTGTGAAATTGCTGGCGGCGTCGCTGGCGGTATTGCTCGTCTGCCCCGGCGCGCATTCCGCAGGGACCATGACACGTGACTGGCGTTGGTTTCTGGCGGAGGCGGAATTGATCTCCCGTCAGGGGAACATGTCGGCCGCCTCCATCCGTGACGCTCAAGACTCCGCTGTGGCGCTCGCCGCCACCGCGCTGGGCCTGTTTTACGCTGAGAACCCCGGGGCGGACTCGTCCGCGGTGATCCTCGGCCGCATGGGCGAGTACTTTCTGCAGGCGTCAAGATTTCCCCAGGCGGAGAGCGTCTGGAATGAAGCGCTCGCACTGCTCAAGCCCGGACTTCCATCATGCCGGGACGAGTACGATGAAACACTTATTCGGCTGGCCGTACTTCATGCCGATGTGGGATTGTCTCTGACTCTTCCCGAGGTCCTCGCCGAGGTCACCGGCATAGACAGCACGATTCAGACCGCCGATTCACGACGCTCAACCGGACTGCTCTGGAAGCGGGCGCTGCTTTTCGCACACCTCTCACGGGTCGATGAATTCCACGTCGATCTGGAGCGCTTGGTCGATGTGGCCCACAAGACAACGATTGTCGACCCGCGCCTGCTCGTTCGCGCACTGATCTATCTCGCCGAGGGCCAGTCGAAAGGAGCGGTGTCCAATGTCGGGAAATCGTCCGAAGGGCAGGATTCGGCTCTTCACCTGGCCGAGACGGCTCTGCTGATCGCCGGGAGAGAATTCGACCCCGTCGACACAATGCTCGCCATCGTCCTCAATCGACTGGGCGACTATCACGCGCGCCTCGGGAATTCGAATGCGGCGGTGGAGGCCTGGGAACGGGCGTGGCGCATCAACTCGGCGACCCTCCCACATGAACATGCCGAGTACCAGGCAACCATCTTCCGCATGGCGTCGGTTTTCCGGGCGCGCGGCGATTACCAGCAGGCGGCGCGGCTCTACACGGAAGCCATCGAATTGAGCATCCGAACCTACGGGCCATCCCATCCGGAGACCGCCTTCAGGTTCATGGGGCTGGGAACCATTCACCGGCTCTCGGGCGATTTCGCCGCGGCGGAGACCTGCCTGGTCCGCGCCCTGGCGATCCGGCAATCGGCGATTGAGCACATCGATGCCGACATCGCCGAGACCTACATGGGTCTCGGTCGCGTGTACTACGATCAGGGCCGTTATCCGTCCGCCGAGGAGTGCTTCGCCCGAGCCCTGGATCTCCGGCGAACCGCCAGTATCACCAATCCGGCCCTCATTGCGGATTGCATGAGCGCCCTGGGCAACATGTATCAGACCTGGGGCCGTTTGGATGATGCGCGTGAAATGTTCGCGGAGGCGCTCGCCGCGCAGGAAAAATTCCTCGGCGCCGATCACCCCGATCTGGCGGGGACATTGCGGTCACTGGCATCCGTCGCGATCATGAGCGGCGCTCCCGAACAGGCGGAAAAACTGCTCGAACGCGCCCTGAGTTTGCTCTCCGAGTCTGGCGGACTCATTCAGTCATCGCTCGCCTCCTGCCAGATCGAGCTGGCGCGTGCCTACCGTGCGCAAGGCCGGCTGGTGGATTCAAAAGAATTGCTGCATCTCGGCTTGGAGACAATCGAGCAGGTCTACGGCCGGGGCGACTTCCGCCTGCTGCCGATTATAGTCGAAGCCGCGACTGTCTCTTTTCTTTGCGGGGACTCGAACCATGGCGACTCCTTGCTCGGATATGCAGCCCGGATTGACTCGCTCGACTGCCCGCTCGGTCACCCGTACTCGGCCGCCGTCTGCGACTTGATGTCCGATCGCCGCCGCCACGCCGGAGAACTCGCATCGGCACGCGAGTATGCCGCGCGGAGTTTTCAGATCAATCACGCGGTGCTCCGCGAGGGCGCATCGGTGATGGCAGAGCGCGATGCCCTCAGCGCCGCTTGGGCCTTTTCGCGGTCGCGCGACCGCCTGCTCTCTCTGCTTTTGGACAACGATCAGCAGGACCCGGACGATGCGCGTCTGATCGCAGAAATCGCGCTCGCCTCGAAGAGCCAGGTCTCCGATGAGATATTCCGGCGTGCCGCCGCTCTGAGGGAGACGAATCAGCTGACGCCCGAACCGCTCGCGGATTCGTTGCGGTTTGCGCGAGCCCGTCTCGCCTCACTCTATGTCCGTCAGCCCGGGCGCGGCGCGGGAAAGCCGGGCCGGGAAGACGCCGCAAATGTGCAGGAGGAAATCCTCCGTCTCGAACGAGCGATTGCCCGCAACGTTTCGGCAAGGTCCGGGACAGTTCGTGTCCCGGCGGCCGGACAACTGCTCGTCGAAATCCTGCACGCCTTGCCGGATGGTGCGGTTCTGATTGAGTACGTTCGGTACCAGGACCCGCCCGCATTCGGTCAGTCCGCCGAGCCCCACTATATGGCGCTGTGGATGCGATCGACCGGGGAGGTCGGAGCCGTTGACCTCGGACCGGCGGACCAGATTGACGATCTGGTCATGCAGTATCGGGATCACCTTCAGGTGGTCGCCCACGGCGATAGCCCACCCGACGAATCACTTTTCGCGAACTACCTGCGCATCTCTGAAGCGTTGGCCCGCCAAGTGTGGTCACCGTTGGGAGCGGCGGTTGACTCCGCCAAGATGTACTTAATCGCACCCGATGCCTCACTGAACTTGATTTCCTTCGCTGGGCTTCCCAATCCCGCGCGGCCCGACCGCTTTCTCATCGATAACGGTGCGTTTCACTACCTTTCCGCCGCTCGTGATCTCCTGCGGGACACATCACGATCACGCGTGGCCGATGGACTTCTCGCCGTCGGCGATCCGGATTTCACGGCCCCCCATTTCAAGCGCCGCGGCGGCGCACCCGTTTTCTTTGCCGTTGCCTCCGCAACATCGCCCTCCCCTCTTCGCCAAGGGGAACTGCGCGCCACCTGCGAGGCGCTGAGCGAAGTCATCCTGTCTCCGCTTCCAGGAACCCAGCGGGAAGTGCAGATGCTCTCGGATGAATGGTCCCGGGCACAGGCCGGCCCGGTCACCATCCTGACGGGCGAGTCCGCCTCCGAGGAGAACCTGAAGTCCGAGGCCGGACATCAGGCCGTCATCCACATCGCGACACACGGCTTCTTTGCGCCCGGGGACTGCCGTCCCTGGTCCGATTCCCACTCTGCCGACCAGCCGACGGAGCCGGTGACCGGAGAGAACCCACTGCTCGCGTCGGGCCTGTGCCTCGCCGGGGCCGGCCTGCATGGGGAAGACAGCGACGAGCCGGGGGCCGAGGATGGATTTCTCACCGCGATGGAAGTCGCGTCGCTGAAGCTTGAGGGCACGCAATGGGTGGTGCTATCGGCGTGCGAGTCCGGCTTGGGACAATCGGTGTCCGGCGAGGGAGTTTATGGCCTCCGGCGGGCGTTTCTGGAGGCGGGGGCACGAACCGTGATCAGCTCACTTTGGGAACTGCCCGATGGACGAACCGCCGAGTTCATGCGCAGCGTCTATCGCAGAAGCGACAGACCGGCCCCGCTCGCGCTTCACGCCGCCGCACTGGAACGGCTGGAGGATTTGCGCCGCCGTCGCCAGCCCCCTCATCCCTACCTCTGGGCCCCATTCGTCTCGGTCGGTGATTGGCAATCCCACCCCTGACCCGGGCTCCCTTCGCCGGGAAGCATTGCGGATTGAATGCGAACTAGCCGCTACGGCGTTGATTGCAGTTGAAATGGATACTGAAGCACCGTGGAGTCAGACGGCGCGCGACGGTCAACCTCGATCACTTCCAGAATGTAGTCGCCATCGGGCAGATCATGTAACGGCAGGCCGACTTGGATCTTTCCCGGGGCGGTGAACTCCGGCGAAAGAGACAGGTCAACGGCATCACCGGCCTCCATGCGACGCACCCGCATCCCGTATCGGAAACTCGCCGTGTCGTGGTAGACCGGCGCCACAAGTCCGACCCTGGGCTCTCCTGCCGACCGGGTGACGATCGACATTGCACCGCTCGCCCTTTGCATTTCGCGAAGAGTGAATACCTCGATCGTTCCCCAGTCCATCGCGACATGGGGAGTGACACGCCAGTGTTTCGCGGCAAAGGAGCCGGCGATGAGGAGGACCGCCGCGGCAGACAAGGCGCCGGCAAACCCCTGCCAAACCCGCCGGATGGGTGTTGGACGCGAATCCCGGGCGGAAAGCGTCGCCGAGCGTCGCAGTTCGACCTCGAGTTCCTGGAGTGAGTCGAGATCGGCCACACAGGTTGTGCATGAGGAGAGATGATCCTCGACAGCTCCGAGTAACTCCGGGGGCATCGATCTCTGATCCTGAAAGTACCATGACAGGACCGATGGTTCGAGGTGCCCGTCGGCGGCCAGCAACCGCTGGGGACCGCTCTTGCCTGTCTTGAGCACCATCATTGTTTCCACCAGATCCCGGCAGACCGGACAGGCTCCGAGATGCGCCACGACCGCCGCCGCGTCAGCATCGCCGAGGTGGCCCGAGACATAATCCGGCAGCAGTCCGGCGATTTGGGGGTCGGGGCAGCTCACGAAGTGCCCTCCCGCCTATTGGAGTGCCTTGTTTGGGGCATCTGGTACAGGATTTCTCTCACCACGTCCAGTTCCTGAGCCTTCTTGACACAGCGGCAGATCGCCGTGCTCACCGCGTTTTTCGACTTCCTGACGTGATCCGCGATCTCCTGATCGGACCACCCGTGAACATACTTCCATTCTAGCAGCCGGCGGCACTTGGGATCAATGGCGGCGAGGATCTTGTTCGCGAGGTCCCGATCGGCTAACTGGCCGTCGCTCTCCCCCAGCGCATGCAAAAGCGAGATATCCTCGGGCCCCCCATTGGGCCAGCGCGCACGGTTGCGCACGGCGCGGATGATCTTGAGGCGCGCGATCCCATAGATGTAACCCGCCAGCTCTCTGATCGACTCCCCCCGGAATCGCTCGTGCCGGAGGCCGACCAGTAAAGCTTGAAGGATTTCCGCGGTCAGGTCATCTCTCTCGGCGTCGGACCCCGTGAAGTGACGAGCCACATACTTCGCCACCTGGCGGCGCAGAGCCTCGAACTGACGGTGATCACCGCGAAGGAAGGAATCGATGACTACTTGAAGTTCGCTTTCGATGGCCATCTGCCTGAACCGTTGTCGAGCGCGCTGTCAGACTCCCGGGGCCGAACCTAACCTGTTGATTGCAAGACAGATGCACACTTCTAGAACATATGTTTTCGGAATGGGTTTCCGCAAGCCCAGATTTGGCGCCGACATCAGCTTGTCCCCGCGATTCTGCGAAACTCCGTAACAGAACCCGGTCTTGCGACACTACTACATTGTGGCCCCGGTCCGCGAACGAACCGGGACAAAGGGCGTTCGATTTCGGCGTGCCGCGCAACCACAACTCTGGCTGGCTCCGGGGAGCTTTAGTCAGCGGGGACGGGGTGATGGTACGCCGGAATCGAATGCAGAAAACAGTCAGTACCGTCTGACTCGTAGGCCGGTCCCGGCGCGATACCCAGGTCCCCGGGACCGGCCACTCCTTTGGCTTCCGCGCAAATCCCAACTCCACCAATCTGGGAACCATTCCGTTCCAATTCAACTTGATCGCCGAAACCGGATGTAACAACTCTCGAAATCCCGGCACTAACCATTTCAACGGCCCGCTTGGATCCAGCGGTTCGTCCACAAAGTCAGCATTGGAGTCCTCCTGCGCACGGAATCCTGCCGGAGACAGACCGGCGGCATGCTGACGCAAAGCGAAATGGGATGTTGCTGAAGTGTAACCAATCATCGGAGGTCATTGCATGAAGCGTTCTCACCTGGTACTTCTCGGAGTTGCGCTGTTTGTCTGCCTACAGATGAACCCAGCCAAATCGCAAGCTTTTGTGATCAATTTTCAAGGTCGAATCGTTAATGACACCATTCCCGATACCGCATTTGCTGCCAAGAGCAGTCAAATCTCGACCCTCGGCATGACGTTTCGGCTCTTCGACGCCGCTGTGGGCGGGACCCAACTCTGGAGCGAGTTCTGGCCAGCGGTACAGGTCGGCGCCGATGGGACATTCAACGTCCTATTAGGAAGCATCACCCCGATTGATACCGCTCTTCGGCCGGGTTGGGAGGACAACGGCAATTTCCATCATCTTGAGATTCAAGTGAGTGGGGATCAGGCGATGACGCCGCGGATCCCGATCGTCAGTTCGCCACACGCCATTGTGGGGGCATCCTTGCACAGCCCTGGACCGGGGAACGAGTTGATCGACATCAACTGGCCTCACGGACTCGTCATGATTGACACTGACGGCGACACGGCTGTCAAGTTCGACCTGGGAACCGGGCTGGGGAGCGTCCAGAATCTCCGTGTTGCAGGGCAGGGATACTTTGGACCGGACGATTGGCCCGGCGTCATCGTGTTTAATGGTGGCATTGTGCTCCCCGGACCGGGTGGCATCGGCGATCCGACGATCGCGTTTGACACAATGGGAGTCGGCCGCCTCGGAAACCTCCGCGTCGGTCAGAGTGGATACTGGGGACCCGACGACTGGCCCGGTGTCGTCGTCGGCCCGGGAGGGATTGTCATAGGTGGGGGCGGGGTCAATCCCACGATTGCGTTCGACACAATGGGCAACGGTCAGTTGCAGGGCGAATTTAACGTGCTGGGAAGCGCGGGATTCGGGGACAGCGCCCTCGTTGGTTGGTGCGGCATAGGCGATGGTCGGATTGTCATCAACCCACCAGGGGGCTTCGACACAACAATATTCATGCCCGCCTCCGGCAGTGCGAGGTTCCGCGGAGGCATCGATGTTTCCCCACGTGCGAAATTCGCCGGGGATGGCCCGACATGGCTCCATATCGACACCTCTGGCTTCTTTGGCGGCCCGATCAACAATGACACTACAATCAAAGTCTCCTCATCCGGCACGTCGTATTTCGCCGGCGATGTGGAATTCGGAGGTGCAGGGTACTACGGAGATGGCCCCGGCGGCTTGATCAGGATTGAAACACCGCATGGCATCGAAATCATCGGACCCGGCGGGGCCGACACCACGGTGGTGTTGACGGGCTCTGGGCTCGCCAGCTTCCGAAAGCTGCAGGTTGGTTTGAGCAATGTGACAACGGGGGATTACTCGGCGGCGCTTGGTCAGTCCAATCTCGCGCAAGGCGACTGGGCTCTTGTCGGTGGAAGAAACAATCGCGCCTACGGTCTCTACTCTGTCGTTTCCGGTGGAGGCGGCAGTACCCAGGCAGATTCCAACAGTGCCGCAGGGAACTACTCTGGTGTCCATGGTGGCTCGGGTAACGCTGCCATCGGCGACTTTAGCGCTGTAGGTGGTGGCACTGGCAACTCGGCTTCCGGACTTGCTGGAATCGTTGCCGGTGGTGAATCTGGATCGGCAGCGGGGGATCGTGCAACAGTCGGTGGCGGCCTCGGAAACTCCGCGAGTGGCGCTCGAGCGACCGTGGCTGGGGGGCACGACAACACCGCAAGCAACACGGTGTCGACCGTGGGCGGCGGCTACTCAAATGTGGCAAGCGGTCAGGACGGAACAGTGAGCGGCGGAGCTCTCAATACAGCGGATGAACTGCGAGCCACCGTAGCCGGTGGGATTCAAAATCACTCATCCGGCATTGCCTCCACTGTCGGGGGCGGCGACAAGGACTCGGCGCTCGGCGACTTTTCATGTGTTCCGGGTGGAACGCTCAATGTCGCAACCGGCCACGCCTCGTTCGCCGCAGGAAATCGGGCCCGCGCCAGCCATGATGGTGCATTCGTTCTCGCCGCAAACGATGACTTCTCGACGGGCGACAATATCTCCTCCGGATGTGTGGAGCAGTTTGTTGTTCGAGCCGACGGGAACTTCTATTTCACAAACACTTCCGGCACCGCGCCATGCACCGCGGGGCGCTTCATCAACACTTCGACAGGCGCATACCTGACAACTGGTGGGACATGGACGAATTCAAGCGATCGGAACGCCAAGGAAAACATCGTCGAGATTGATGGCGCTGCAATCCTTGACAAACTCTCGGTGCTGCCCATCGCTCAGTGGAACTACCGCGCCGAGAGCGGCGAGATCCGCCACATAGGCCCGATGGCGCAGGACTTTCGGGCTCTGTTTGGTCTTGGCAATGATGACAAATCCATCACGACCATCGATGCCGATGGCGTCGCCCTCGCCGCGATCCAGGAATTGTATCGCATCACACAAGATCTCAGGGCGCGGGATGCCGAGGTCGCTCTGCTCCAATCGAAGATCCAGCGTCTCGAGGAACTGATCGTTTCGCGGCTGTCTGATGTCCGCCAGACCCAGGGAGGCGGGCAATGAACGGTCGGATGCGCATCATGGTCATCCTCAGCGCCGGGGCGATGATTTGTTGGGGATTGGGGCTCGGCAACGCCACGCCCTTCAAATCACTCTCGAAAGATCCGGCGGCCGGCGGCGCCAAAGCGCCGATGCCCGAACCGGCACCATTCGAGACGCGCAGCGAGCCTGTGAAACTCATGCGCGCCACACCGGGGATACTCTCCACCGGACATCGAGACGTTGTCTACCACTGGTCTGGATTCCCCGGGGACGGCACGCCCGGGTGGTTCGCTCCCCTCCAATCGTCTTCACCCGACGCCTCCAGAGCCGCAAACTCCGTCCACTCCCTGCGGGCCTATACCTTGAGTTCCGGCGGTATGTCTGTTCGGTCGCCCAAGTACGATATGGAGACGTCGGTTTCCCAGTCGGCGATCGGTCTTGCCTCGGGTTCCATCTATTCGGTGCAGGCCGGTTACCTGTATGGATCGGGAGTCGCCGCAAGCGAATGCCTGGCGGTGGCCGGACATGTCATCCACGGGACGGAAGACGCGTTTTTCGGCCAGGGCCTCGCCGGCGTCGGGGACATGAACAACGATGGCTACCGCGATTACGCCATCGGCGCAACCGGCGCCAATGACCAGGAGGTCACCATCTACTCCGGCGAGGATGGATCCGTGGTGGCGGCGATCACATCACCTCCCGAAGGTCTGGGTCATGGCTATTCGATTGCCGGTGTCGGCGACATTAATGGGGACGGATGGAAGGACATCCTGATCGGCGGACCTGGTTCATGGAATGGCCCGATCAACTCAGGGGCAGTATGGGTGCGCTCCGGACAGAGCTTGGGAGTCTACCTGTTCGGGTCGGCGGGTGCCGCCAACGGCGATCTCCATGGCTGGGCGGTGGCGGGACTGGGTGACATCAATGGCGATGGTTATCCTGATTTCTGCTACAGTTCGCCGAAGGAAGACGCGAACGGCACCGATGCGGGACGTGTTTATGTCAGGGGCGGCGGCGCGGTCATCTCCACTCTCTACACATGGACCGGTGAGGCGGCAGGTGACGAGTTTGGCTACGCTATTGCGGCCGCCGGCGATGTCAACGGTGACGGCAGGGGCGATGTGCTCGTCGCGGCGCCTAGGAACGATGCCGGCGGCCTGAGCGCCGGCCGGGCGTACGTTCGATCCGGGGCCGATGGCTCCATTCTGTACACGTTGACCGGCGAGGCCGCGGGAGACGAGTTCGGCCGGAGCTTGGCGGGACTCGGCGACATCAACCAGGACGGAAAGGGTGATTTTGCCATCTCGGCGCCGTTCAATGACGAAGCGTCGGGAAACGCCGGAAAGATCTATGTCTACTCCGGCGCAAACGGTGCTCCCTTTTTCACGATCAATGGCCCCACGGGAAATCTCGGCTACTCGCTGTCGGCGGCCGGCGATGTCGATGGCGACGCATTCCCGGATTTCGTGGCCGGCGCCCCCGGCATGCAACGGGTGTTTGTCTATTCCGGGGCGGACGGTCACGTCATAAAGGAATTCTCGCCCTCCGGGTCCGGCTTCACCGGATTCTTCGGCGCCACCGTCGCCGGCCTTGGCGACATCAACCACGATTGCATTCCGGACATTGCGGTTGGGGACCCGGAGTGGGTTCAAAGCGAAAACCCTCCCGAAGGTCGCGCATTCATCTACCATCTCGTGAACACATGTCAATCCGCCGGAGCTGACACCGACCTGGACGGAATTCCGGATGCTTGCGACAATTGCCCATTCGAAGCCAATCCGACACAGGCTGACCTGAATGATGACGGCGTCGGCGACGCATGCACCTGCGAGTGTCCATTCCAGGCAGATCTGAATGCCGACACATTCGTCGACGCCACCGATCTCGCCTTCGTAATCGACATCGTGTTTTTCGGCGGCGCGGACGTCAGCGACGCGGGCTGTCCGAATTCGCGGGCCGATTTCGACGCCAACGGATTCGCCGATGCGACCGACCTCGCGTTCCTGATCGATCATGTGTTTTTCGGACAACCGGGGCCCCTTGACCCCTGCCTTTGAGCGAATGCGGCTCGATGGCTACGGGACGATGCGACCACCTGTCATTGGATTGGACTGCCCCAATAAGGAGCACTGCTCATGCTAAAGCGATTGGCACAACTCAGCGCACCGGTCATGCTTCTGGCGCTTTTAGTCTCCTCTCTCTCTTCTGAGTCTTCCCAGAGCCCGGCGGCCTTTTCCAGCGGTCTTAGGGCCGCCTCCCCCGGTATCGAAATCTGCGGAGGGGCATCCGGAGGAACCACCCACGATCGGCAGTTCAACGGCGCACCCCAGCGATCCATTGCGGTCTTGGGCGATCCGGCCGGCAGTATTACCCACTTCGTCTGGACATACTGGGATATCATTCCGGACTCCGCTGAGATCTATGGCCTCCCACCACGTTTCGCAGCCTACAACTGTTACTCCCAGCCATCCGGGCTGGGTCTCGGACAGTGCGGCATCACACTCGATCTGGACTCTGGTGACCCCCAGGAAATGCACGGCGGGTTTCCATCTGTTGCAGCGGCGACGGGTGACTTGGGCAGTGTAGCTCTTCACGTTCGCACCGCAACCAATCAGAATCCTCCCGGTCCGCATTCAGCCCACGTTTTCGACCCCGCGTTTCCCTGCTTCAGCGTCTATGCCCAGGAGGAGCTTGCGTTGGGCGCATTCCCCCACATGGAAATCGACATTGCAGGCTCTACCACCAAGGCTCCCGGTGATGACGTGTACCACATCGTGCACTGCGAGAGCGGGGATGAGACGGTACCATGCGGGGGGATGACGTACTGGCGCAGAATCGGTGGCCCCGGCGGGACATGGCAGGGCCCTGTCGTCCTGGACGACGAAGCCGGAGGCGCCAACCATCATGTGGCGGTGGACCCGACCAGCACCCGGGTGGCCGTGTTCTATGAACGTGATGACCTCGACCCCAACGGGCGCAGGCAGGTCGGATACCTGGAATCGCCGGACAATGGAGCAAACTGGATCGCAGCGGGCGGCTCTCCGAATCCCATCGAGCCGACCGTCGGCCCCTATGTGGCAATCACGAGCTACAGCAGCCCGGCCGGCGCGGGTCCGGAAGCGTGGACAGAGTGCACGGGCGAGTACGACCTCGAGGGCATCAAGCATCTCGTCTGGGTTGAGCAAGCCATCGCCGGCTCCGGCAGCGATTGCTTCATCCAACACTGGGACGAGATTCACGGAACCAAGCCGGTTGCGACGGCGGTCGGGTGGACCAACAGCGGCACGAGTGGTGCAGGCGACTTGTGGCTGTCGTGTCCATCAATCGCTTTCGGCGACGGCACAACCACCTGTTCCGACGGCCCCGGGGATCAGAGCAACCACAATTACATTTACATCACGTTCGAGCAGTACGGCGGACCGACACCGAACGAAGCCAACGACAAGTCAGCGGCTGGCTTTCAGAATCTGGACATCTACCTGGCCGTCTCAAACAACGGCGGTGCCGGGTTTTCGGAGCCGGTCAATCTCACCGGTACCCAAAGCCCCAACTGCGATGGGAGTACCTTTGGCCAGGATTGTGCATCGGAGCGGGATCCCTGTCTCGCCAAGACCGTCAATGACACAATTCACTTGAGTTACGTTCTCGATAAAGACGCGGGTGATGTCGTCATGGGGCAGGGCAGTTGGACCTACAATCCGGTCATGTATTACCGCATTCCCGGCGGTACCGACGCTCAGTACCTGTGTCCGGAACTGAACTGCAATGTCGCGGCACGGATTGAGCCCTATCAGGAGGAGTGCCCATTCAACGCACGGCTGACGGCCGCTCCGCAACAGGACACCCGGGACCTGATAATTGAAAATAACGGCCTGGGGTTGTGTTCCGGAACGATCACCACCGCCTCGGGCTCGGACTGGTTGGTCCTGACGCAGGGCGCATTCGCTCTTCCTCCGGGGAGCCCCGCCTTGATTCGAAGCATCACATGTGACGCCACGGCCCCGTCGATCAACGGGGAGGGTGTCTACTATGATGAGATTCGAATTTCACACAACGGTAGTCAGCCGAGCCCGATTGTCATCCCTGTCGAATTCCACGTCTTCGATGGTTTCTCCTGCGATTGCCCGGATCACGCCGACCTGACAGCCGATTGCCCGGTGCTGTTGGGCGACCGCTGCGTGTTGAATGGAACTCCACTGCCGCCCGTCCAAATGCTGGTTAAGAACATTGGACCTCTCAACTCGGGGCCGTTCTCGGTTGTGTACTCGATCTCGCCTTTGCCCTTTCTAACGACCGGCGCGATGGATCTTCTCGGAGGACAGCCGTATGTCGCCACCGGCATCAATGCCTTTTCGAGTCTCACGCTGCCGACTGAGGACATGTCCATACCCGAGAGCTACCCTACCGGCCCGGCTTACCTCGTGGCCACCATCGCCCCCAACGCAGTCATTGAGTGCGACGAGACCAACAACACGTTGGCTATCCCAATCATTCATTCCGATGGGCTGCCGGAATCCTGCGAGTTGCTGACGCCACTGGCCCCCGCGGCTGGGGCCGGAGGCGTGCCATTGGATGCCGTGCTTTGGTGGCAGAACAACCGGCTGACAACGATGCTCGCCGCACACTTCAACAATAAGACGGTGGATGCCCCGATCGGAACTGGTGGAGCATTCGCTGGTGAGCCGGTGCAGGTCGACGCGAATATCAACGCGACCGTCCGGGCCACGCCATTTGCAACTCGTTCACTCGAGATTCAGGACAACTCGACCTGTTGCGACGGCTATGCCTGGTTCGAGTTCGTCGACAATCTCGAGGTTACCGAGGGCACCTTGACCATCGCAACGACTCTCTGGTTCGATCAGCTCAACGGCTACAGCATCCTCGTGCGAGAACAGGGCGGTGTCACCAAATTCTTCACAAACCTCTTCTTCCTTTCAGGGGGCGCCATTTCCTACGGTGACGCCCAGGGCTTTGTCGGCAATATCGGAACGTACTCCACGGGTGTCGCCACACCAGTCGTGCTGCGTTTCGATCTGGACGCCGGCACCTACGATATCTGGATCAACGGAGTACCGGTGGTCGTTGGACGTAGCCACGGCATCGCCGACCGTGGCATTGGAAGCGTGTTGCTCGGAACCAGAAATGATGCGGACCTCAATGGGCGGTTCCACGTCGATGATCTGACCGTGACTTGGGATGGAGGGTACGAGACACTGTATGAGGTGACTCTCGATGAGTCGAATCCCCCCCTGTCTGTCGTCTGCAGCGATTTGGCGGGGACACTGTGTGTCCCCGGCCCGTTGAACTGCGGGACAACCTACTACTGGCAGGTCGCCGAGACTGACTGTTCCGGAGGAATCCCAGGGCCGATCTGGTCATTTACGACGGTCCCGTGCACATGCCTCTGCCCGCATCAATCCGATTTCGATGAAGACGGCTCCGTCACGGCGGTTGATCTCGCCGTATTGATCGACATTGTCTTCTTCGGTTTTGAAGATACGTCTGATCCCACTTGCCCGACAACACGCGCGGATTTCGATGCGAACGGCACAGCCGATGCGGTCGATCTTGCACTCCTGATCGACCACGTGTTCTTCGGGGGAGCGGGACCGGCTGATCCGTGTGGACTGTGAAAACGTGGTTGATCATGAGAGTCAACACGCATGAGAATTGCATTCCAGCCTTGAGGGAGATCCTATGCACGCACGAGTAGACCGATGGAGCCTCGCAATTGTTGGTGTACTGATGGCAATCGCTCTGGCCGGGTGCGGATCCACAAGAGTTTCCTCGACCGGACTTGTCGGGGCGCCTCCCACCCTGAATCAAATGTATGTGGTGATTGATCACAAGACTCTGTCCAAGGCGAACAGCGAGATTCTCGAAAGGGCGCTGATTTCCGAACTGCAACCGCTGTTTGAGACCCACGGTTTGGCAATCGAGTGGCAGGCCGCCGCGCCAATCCAAGAAGACCTTCAGCTGGAGACGCCGGAGCGAATTGACTGGGCAGCGATCAAAGCGTCGTCATCTGACGCGATTCTCTTTATTGAAGCGGTTCGGGCGGAATACACAGGCAATATGTTCGGATCGTCTCTCCACGGAGCCACCTATGACTTGTCAATGTGGCTGCCGGATAAGAACGACCCGGTGTGGAAGGCCCGAATTCGGAATTCGGAGTACAAGGCGCTGAATGGAGGGCTCGAAAAGATGGGACGCGTAACCGCGCGGAAGATTGTCGAACAACTCGCGCAGGATGGGATTATTCGATGAGATCTCAGACCGGCCTCCGCTAGCTGACGGTCGCAGCCCTCTGCGGACTCACCGAACGGAGTTGCCCGGAAGCTGGCATCGGAAATGCAGAAAGACGGTCTGATCTGAGAATCGACGCGTGGGAGCGTGGATGACCCGAAGAAACGAAAAGGACGACGGGTAAAGAAAGCTTGCGCATCCACGCGCAACCAAGCCCGCGGGAGGGCCTCCCTCCCGCGGGCTTGACTCCATTCTGACCTGTCAATCCGTCGCCACCGTGTGCCGGTAGTTCCGGCGGTCCTGAACACGGCTGGGATCGAAGGCCCAGTATGGCTGAAGGATCATCATCGTGAGCGTAAAGGAGATGTGGGTCAACAGCGCGACCCAGACCGGAATGTTCTCGATGATGTAGCTGCCGCCGGAGACCATCGGCTGCAGCCATGAGAGAATCGCGTAGAAGTTCACCAGCCACATGATGATCCCCAGCACGATTCCGACGATTACCCGCCTCTGCAGGGTCGAGTTGGCGACATAACGGCTATAAATCACGTGGATCGGCGCGCCGACCACCGCGCCGGTGGCCGAGTGCAGAATCAGCGCCAGGAGGATGGCGACACCCGGCTGCTGCCCCTCCAAGACCGCCGGCCCGCCGAAGAACGTGGCGTAAATCCGCAAGAGACGAAAGGGATCGCCATAGAACGCCCACGCACCGATGACGTTGAAGGCCAAGGACACCCAGGCGGCGAGCGCACCGAGCATCAGGCCGGCCATGACGTAAAACGAGGTGTAGAATCCGGAGCGATACCACGATTTCTGCGGTTTGCCGGCCAACTGGTTGACTTTCTCCTCCAGTTCTTCCAGCGCGCGCCGTTGACGCTCGAGTTCCGCTTGATGCTCTGCGATATCCATGCCGTCCTCCGAATGAACAAGTATGCTGCCGTTGCCGCTATTTCTCTGCATTGAGGGAGTCCGCACATACCGGGTCTGCTCCCGGACGCACCCCTTCCCCCGCGATCGCGTGATTGTGTTCCATAACATGTGAAACGACCGGCGTTCCGCGAAGAACCGTGATGACCCCAAGGATGAGCAGAATGACCGCCGAAAACCGGTAGACACGCTGGCGAAACGCCCCGGTCAGGGATCCCCCGAGCAGTCCAACGGCGACCACCGACGGCGCGGTTCCCAGGCCGAAGGCCAGCATCGTCAGCCCTCCCGTGAACGCGCCGCCCGTCGTTGCGGCCTTCAAGGCGAACGCGTACACGAGTCCGCATGGCAAAAGACCGGTAAAGACGCCCATGGCGAATGTTGCCGGCAGTGTCTGCTGTCCCGCAAAGTGATGAATGAGCGGCGCCAGTCCGAGCGACAACACACGGGATGCCATCGCGCCGAACCCGCCGATACGCCGCCAGAATCCAAGGATTTCCAGCGCGAGCACGATGAAGACGATGCCGGAGAGTATCGACAGACCGGCGATCGCCGCCTGTCCCCACTGCAATTCCCAGATCAAAGTCCCCGCTGTCCCGGCGGCCACGCCGAGGAACACGTAGGTGAAAAGCCGTCCCAGTGTATAGATGACCTGCGAGAGTCCCCGACCCGCCAGCGAATCCTTCTGGCCTCCGCAAAGCATGGCGAAGCACCCGCACATCCCAACGCAGTGGACCGATGCGAAAAGCGAGGCAGCAAAGATGAGCGCGTATGCAGTCATGGCACGCTACAGAAACAGGGATCGAACAAGGCTTTCCATCCAGCCAAGAATCACATCCGCTTTGATGTAGAGAATCATCATGAGCACAACAAACACCGCGCCCCAGAAGTAGATAACCGCTGCCTCTCCCGGCCGGCGTTCCACGGAATCGGCCTGTCTGTCAGCGCTTGGCATCGTCACTCTCTGAGTCTGGCTTGGCGGTGATGGAACGAACGATGAAGATCCCGACGGCAATGACCAGGATGATTGTCCCGCCGAAGTACAGGATGTCCACCAATGGAATCATGTTTCACCTCCCGCCGCCGGAGCAACGGCAACACGCACGATTGTTTCTTCCCCCGACCTGACGGTAATGATCAAACTTGTGTCCGGGCGGGACCAGGGATCGCCTGACTGATCGCCGATGCACCACACGCCCAGGGTGTGATCGCCCGGCGGCACCGAATCCATCGCGAAGCCGCCATGGCCGCCCGTCTGAACATGATACGGATGCGCAAATACGATCGCCCGCAGTCGTTCTCCGGGATGTGCATGTGCGCAACTGCTGTGAAAGAAGCCCGGGAGCGGCAGAGTCCGGGGCTGGGAAGTCTGATTGGGCAAAAGCGGCACCTGGAAGAACTGATGCGTTGAATCACCAAGGGAGAACGTGTGGAAGATTGAATCTTGATTGACTACTACCAGGGAGTCGTTCACGGTTGCCTGCAGGAAGTCCGGCTCGAGACGTGAATCTCGAATGGTTAACGTGTGTGCGCGGGTTGCGAGCGGTTTACCCGACGTCGGTGCAACCAGCGCGACGATGCAAGGGCCCGCCGCCGACCCGAACTGCATCGTTCCGGCAATCCGTCCATACGCCGAGGTCGTGTCGGTGCTGTAAGCCGGTGCTGCGGGAGCCGACATCGCACGGGCAATCGGTTTTGACTCCACCCTGGCTCCGCGTGGAATGACCCACAGGTGAACTCCCATGGTGATCATCATCTTGATGAGCGCAAGTCCGATCGTCAGGTAACCCCAGTTGACAAGACTCCAGGACTTCCTCCAAAGCAGAACAACCGCCACCCCGACGGGGATGACAAGGTAGGAGGCCACAAGACGCCCGCCATGGTTGAGCGATTGGGCGGTGAATACCGGTCCGCCCCAGAATGTGAACACCCCGACCGACAGGAGGAGAATCACAACCCAGGGGTTCTTCAGATAGGCGAGCACACGGTTCATCGGCGCGAGTTCCAGAGCACGAAGAGGCTGCTGCCCAGCATGGCGAAGGCGGCCGCAAACGGGTGCAGCCGTCCGGTCATGGCGAGTCCCAGACCGATCGAGTTGTATCCAATCGACCAGGCGATGTTCTGCCACATGCGGCGCCGCGCGGTGCGTGCGATGCCGAAGACCGCCGCGAGCGGCCCGATGCCCGGCGAAACAAGACGCACATCCGCAACGGCATGATTGATGTCCTGGGCATTGTCCACGGCAATGCTCAGGTCGGCCGCGGCGAGCGCGGGCGAGTCGTTGAGCCCATCGCCGACCATCGCCACACGCGCCCCGTAGCGCCTGGCGGATTCGATGGCCTTCACCTTGTCTGCGGGTGAGAGGTCACTACGCACCGGCCAGGGTCCGATCGATTGCCCGGCGCTACCGCCTGTGAGAATCTCGGGGTCGAGGTGCCGCAGTTTCTCCAATGTCTCCGGCGCCTGGTCATGAAAATCGGTCTCGAATTCGAGAACGGAAACAACTCGCTCTCCGAATCGAACATAACTGCAGTGCCCGCCGCCCTGCTCAATCATGACGGCGCGGCGCTCAACATCGGCCGGAATCATCGTGTGATCAGCGTGCATCATCCGTCCGGATCCAACCCACACCGACTCCGTCAGATTGCGGGAGCGCGCCATGATTCCCGCGCCGGGGATTGTGCGGCAATCGTCCAGGGCGAAGGTCGCACGTTCACCGGAAGCTTCGACCACCGCCCTCGAAAACGGGTGACGCGACCGGCTCGACGCGCTCACAACCGTGCGCCACACCAGGTCGCGGTCAATGTTCGCCTCCTCCGACCACCACGCCCCAACGAAACGGGGCAGGCCCTCGGTCAGCGTGCCGGTCCGATCCACGTACAGCTTGCTGATGGTTCCCGCGCGCTCCAAAGCCTCGCCCGAATAGAAGAGCGCGCCCGCCGCCCGCGCACGCTGAAGCGAAAAGAACACGACGAGCGGGACGGCAATCCCCAGCGAGCAGGGGCAGGCGACCAAAAGCACCGACAACGAATTGAGAGTTGCGTCCCCGAGCCCGGCTGCGCGCCACCACCACCCGAATGTGCCCAGACCGAGCACGATGGCCGTGAAAACGAGGACGCGAGAGGCGCGATCCGCCGCCGAGGCGAGGCGTCCGCGCTGAGTCAGCGCGACGGCAATGTCCTGCTGCAACCGGGACAGGGTGCTGGTTGCTGCATCCGCCGTGAGAGTGATCTCGATGGTTGCATCTACGACCGTCGCTCCGGCCCGGACCGGATCGCCCATTGCGCGCACCTTGGGGAGATACTCCCCGGTGATGATCGCCTCGTCGAAATAGGCGGATCCCGCCGCGATGACGCCGTCAACCGGAACCACATCCCCGGCGTGCAGCCTGATTCGATCACCCTGCGCCAGCGCCCGCGTGTCGATCGTTTCGAAATCGACCGCCCCCGAAGACATCACCACCCGTTCCACCGACTTCTTGATGCCGGACATGGCGTCGCGCAGAGAGATCATGGTCTTTGTCCGCACCGATGCCTCGATGTAACGCCCGACGGACCAGAGCAAGAGTGTGAAGACAACTGTCTCGAAATAGGTGTGACCTTCTCCCAGCACGAGACGGTACGCCGACAGGACAAAGGCACAGGAGACACCCACCAGGGTCAGGATCTCCAGCCACACGGAATGCCCGAGACGCGAATCGCGAATCCGCCGCAACAGCGGCATCCCGAGCAGGAACAAGACGGGCACCGTGCAGAGGAATGCCAGGTAGGAAAACAGCTGTCCGAATGCACCTGAGGCGGATCCTGTCTCATCACCAACAAACCCGGAATACGAAATCAGCGAGAACATCATCACGGCCATGGAAAGGATGACCGCAACCGCAATCCGGATGTGAAAGGGCGAGAAGCTCTGGCCGCGTTCGGTCGCGTCGGCGGCCATGATGTCATGCGCCACCGCACAGCCGAAGCAGCAAAACGCCGGCGATGCGTCGTCGCGTTCCTTCCCCCCGAACGGCAGGCCGCAGTGGCGGCAGGTCGTGGTGACCGTCATCGGCATGAGTTACTGGAGAAGATCGGCGCCGTGGTCGAGATACGCCATCAAGTCCGGAATGAACCACTTAATCGTGTAGATCACCGCGAAAGTCAGAAACCCGATCCAAATGATTCGCATGAACCACGGGAACCGGCTGCCTTCATAATAGAAGGTGAGCTTCTCTTCCGGTTCGGCTGTCGGCACTTCGTGTTCGGTCATATTCTCCGGCCTCGTCAGGCGCCCTTGCGGGCGGATTGGGTTAGCGCCAGGTCGTGCTTGTCGATTTCCTCGTGACGGCGCAACATCTCGTACTTCGGCCCCTCGACATCATGAAACCCGCCACGGAGGTAGTTCCAGATGAAAAGGCAGATAAACCCCGCGGTCACGCAGAAGTAGGTGGCCACCGGGACGATCGCAAAGCTTTCCGCGTCTCGGTTCTGCGCCACCTTGATGAATTCGGTGAGCTTGAAGATGAACCCCGCACCGGCCACCATGATGCCGAGCACCGTGATGCCCACCCAGACCAGGAACTTCTTCGAGCGTTTGCCTGGTGTCTCCATGTCACTGCCCTCCCGCGGCTTCCACCGGACGCCGGATCTGCCCCGTCGGATCGATCCAACTGCCCAGCCATTGGACATACGTGATCACCGCCAGCCCCTTCTTGTTCGGTTTCTTGTTCTCGTCAAAGAACCAGGGAAACGCGGGCATGACAGATGTCGGCACCACCGATGGCGGATCAAAGAAGTGCGCGGCGTGCCAATCGTTCGACCTCACCCCGGCCTCCCGGCTGAGATCCGGCCCGACACGCCGTGTTCCGAACAGCGGGGGATAATTCAATTCATTTTGATATTCGGCCGCCAGACTCACCGGGCCGTACCGCTGGGCCTCGTTGGAAACCGGGCGAACAAACTGGGAATGACAATGCCAACACGCTTCCGCAATGTACGTGTCCCGGCCGAGACGCAAGGCCTCGGCGAACGACTCGGGACCCGGCACGCCGAAGTGCATCTGAAATTGCTCGGGATACCGCTCGGCCAGCTCTTCGAATTCGGGGATGACCGTTTGTGAAATCTCTTCGACGGTTTCGACCTTGACCTGCGCCACCATGAGCGAGGGGAGCCATCCCATCACCGCCACGGAGAGCGCAAAGAACAACAGCCCGCCGATCAGAAACGCGCCCCGTACATTTTCAAACATCGTTTGTCTCCCTTACGCGGCGGTCGCGCCCGCGACGCCCTTCCGCCCGCGGGCGGTCATCCACATGTTGTGCGCCATGATGATCGCCCCGCCGATGATGAGTATCCCGGCGACAGCGCGCGACATCCAGAATGGAATCGATGCAGTGATCGATCGTTCAAACGGCGCCAGGTCGCTCCACAGGAAGCCCTGAACCAGCCCGCCCATCACCAATGCCAGAAACATGATGATGATCCCGGTGGTCATGAGCCAGAAGCTCCATTCGCTCTCCCGGCGCGAATACCACTCGTTGTTCGTGACGCGCGGCCAGAGGTACTGGATCATGCCGAAGATCCAGAAACCGAACACGCCGAACATGACGAGATGCGAATGCCCGACCACCCAGTCGGTAAAGTGAATGATCTTCTGGAATGTGAGTGTCACCTGGAACGCGCACTGCAGGCAGGTGATGAAGTAGAAGATCATCCCGACGTAGAACCAGCGGATGGGCAGGTTGTGACGGAGGTGATCGCCGCGGCCGCGCAGGGTCGCGAAGAAGTTGACGATCACGGTGGTCACCACGATTTCCACGGCGATGGTCGATGCGACCGCGCCGTACTGGGCATACATGGGAATCGGGCTGTACAGAAAGTGATGCACGCCGTTGAGCGGGTAGAAGAACGCCAGCCCCCAGAACCCGACCAGCGAGAGGGCGTGCGACCACACCGGCTTTTTGAGCAGGATGGGCACGAAATAGTACATCAGCCCCCACCCAAGCGGGGTGACGAAAAGCCCGACCAGATCGTGGATATAAAGCCCGATCAATGCCGCGCCGCCGGTGCCGGGCACCCAGTACTGCGGAAAGAAGTTCCCCATGAAGTACACGAGCCCGGTCCAAGCCAATGCGCCGGTGAAATACCACATGCTCACGTATTGGGACTTGTCCCGGCACTTGAACAGCGGCGTGCCGAACTGAATCACCGCAAGGACAAGACCAAGCAGAAAGAGAGGGTCGAGAACCACCGGGGTCTCGCCCCACTCGACCGCCTGCGCGTGCCCCGCCAGAATCATGAGCACCGTGGCCAGAACCAGCAGGTTCCAGACGTAGAGAATGGTGCGTCCGAGAAATCTCTCGCTGGCCACGCGCACGCCGGTTAATCGCGGCACGGCCCAGTACAAGCCGGCCACAAAGCAGTTGGCGATGAAACCGTAGGCCACCAACTGCGTGTGCACCATGCGGACCCGTCCCGGCGAGAAAAATTCCAGTCCCGCAAGCGGATAGGCTTGGTGGAATTGAAATGCGAAGAGCATCCCCGCCGAGATCGCCGTCAGAAACCAGACGAACCCGGCCACGAGATGGGCTTTGACCAGCCAGTGGCTGACAAACGGTTTGTCGTTGGACAGTTCAGTCATTCGGTTTCCTCAATGCGCCTTCTTGAGTTCGGCGAGCAGTTGTTTTCCCTCGGGCGTCCCGCGGAGATCCGCCAGCGACTTGACATAATGGGCCATCGCCCAGAGATCGGCGGGCTCGAGAATCCCCGCCCAGGTGGGCATGGCGGTGCCGCCCACACCGGCCTGGATCACACGCATCAAATCTTCCAGCGCGTCACCGTTTTTCAAGCGCCGCCGCGTGAAGTCCGGCGGGCGGATGTCATACCCCCACAAATCCGAGATCTTCGGCTTCTCTTCATATAATGTGGCCGCGAATTCCTGCGGCGGCGGTGTGCCCATTAGTTCGGCGGCCATCCGGATTTCCTCGGGAGTAACATAGGCCGGATGACACTGGTAGCAGCCCGCGATGCCGTGGTAGACGATCCGGCCTCTGTCGATGCCCGCCTGATGGTTGTTGCGGTATGGATCCGGGGGGACCGGAAGCGCCTCACCCGCCTGCCCGTGGGTGTAGCGCTCGGAGAACGCTTTAATGTAAGCGACCAGGGCCCGCTGTGTGGCGTCGTCCAATAGCCGCCACGACGGCATCGAGGAGCCCGGCAAACCGCGCTGAATCACGCGGAGCAGATCCTCATCCCTCGCCAGGTCGCCCGACGGGACGGAGGCGAATTTGAACGTGCCCTTTGTGAAGTCCCGCGGTTTCGGCTCCAGGAACCCCGCCGCCGCGCCCGCGCCGTCGCCGTTTTCGCCGTGGCATCCCACGCAATAGAGCATGTACGCTTCACGCCCGCGAATCAGCGTTTCCTCCTCAACCGTCGCCGCCTGAAACATCTGCATGTCCATGTCGGTGGTGCGCTCGCCACAGGAGGCCAGAAAGAACGCCCCCGCCGCGATGCCGACACCGGCCAGCACGGCCCCCAGCCATCGTCGTTCGGCGCGTTGCCCTGTTCCGCTTCTCACTGTCCCCGTCCACCCTTCCGGGCCTTCGGTGAGGCCCCCGTCTTGCGTTGCCTTTCAAGTTTCTTCATCTTGGCCGAAATCTCCCGCGCAAACACCGACAGACTCTTCTTTGCGAACATCCGCATGACCTGTTCCCGCAGCGATCTCCAGTAGGGATGGATGGGGCACGGGGCGTCATCATCGCACTCGGGAAACCCGAGTGCGCACCCGGTCGCAAAGTGCAGCCCGTCAATGGCCGCGATGATATCGAGCAGGGTGATCGATCTGGCCGGACGCGCCAGCCTCACGCCGCCTCCCGGCCCCCGCGCCGAGTCCAACAGCCCGCGTTCGACCAGTTGCCGCACAATCTTCGACAAGAAGGGATGGGAGATGCCGGTCTCGCGGGCAATGACCGCGACCGGCACCGACTCGCCGCCGGCGTGCGCCTCCAGATAAAGCATCGCCCGTATCGCGTATTCGCATGCCGCTGAAAGAATGCCCATCGGTTGTCATCTTGGCCGTGCCTTTGTTGAAAAACAGACAACGGACTCTATTGTCCACAAATTTGCTCAAGATACAAAATCTGTCAAGTTTTTTCCGGAACCACGAGCGCTTAAGCCTGACGCGGGGAAGAACGCGGCGAGGCCAACACATTA
>JBFMFQ010000080.1:0-13693 GCA_040752075.1 Candidatus Zixiibacteriota bacterium
GCAATCCCGTGCCGAGCCGTATCGGTTATCGGAACGGGGCGAGTTTTTCGACAGGCCCACCAGGAATGGGCCAGGACAAAACACCATTGATCATAGCGCGCACCCGGCGATGTAGTAGGTCCCGCCGAAGTAGACGTTGTCGATGAGGATGGCCAAATCGGTCGCGTCGGCGAGGCAGTCCCGATTCATGTCCGCTGCTTCGGGCGGGTTCGGGGCCGCCGCACCGAAGAAGACATGGTCTATCAGCAGTGCAAGATCGACGGCGTCTACAAGGCCGCTTCCATCCTGGTCGCCAATGACATAAGGCAACGGCGCCACGGTCAGGGTGAAGGATTTCTGTTTGTACACGGTGTGCCCATTTGACCAGACACCGAGGGTGACCGGTGTGGCAATTGTTGTGGTTGGCAGACCGGAAATCTCACCGGTCGATGTGTTCAGCGTCAGGCCGGCGGGCAGCGGGCCGGCGGCCACGGTGAACTCGTAGGGCGGTGTGCCGCCCTTGGCGATCAGCATATCCGAATGCGGCGTGTATTGAGTCGCCACCAGCAAGGACTCGGTCACCAGATTCAGACCATAGGTTTCCGTCATGTAGCCTTTGAGAATCCAGACATTGGGATCGAGGGTGACCCCGGTCGGCGCGGTCGGTGTCTGGATGACGAAGTCCTGATCGCGCTTGTTGTTTGTGACGCGCACGATCGGGCTGCCGCCGACACCGTCGAGGCGGAGCTCGACCGGCAAATCGAACACCTGCGGCGTCGTGGTCTGGTACTGCCGGATGTGCACGAAGACATCGTAGAAATTGTCCTGCCGGAATTCGGCCATCCAGGAAACCGCGTACTTCGGGTAGTAATACCCGTAGATCCAGTCGTTGAAGAACTCATCCAGTTCCTCGCCGGACACGGACTCGGCCAGGTCGCGGAATTCCTCGGTGATGATGTCCTTGTGCTGGAAGGCCGGGTCGTTGTAATACGCCTGCCACAAGTCGAAGAAGTCCTGGTCGCCGATCACGCCGCGCAGCATGTGCAGGACCCACGCGCCCTTGTCGTAGACGCGGGAACTGAAGATGTTGCCGACATCGGTGGTATCGTCGATGTAGATGCGTCCGCCCGTCCAGTATTGCATCCCGGACATGTAACTGCGGTAGGACGATGTCCCGCCCAGATGCTCGGCCCATAGCGCTTCGGCGTAGGACGCGAAGCCTTCGTTCATCCAGATGTGATGCCAGTCGCGGCAGGTGACCATGTCGCCCCACCACTGGTGGGCGAGTTCATGGGCGATCAGGTATTGGTTGAAGCCGAAACTGCCGGATGTCGCGGAGGTGACGGTTTGATGCTCCATGGCCCCGCCCCAGGGGAAGTGGGCCATCCCGTATTTTTCCTCGAGGAACGGGTACTCCCCGAAAACCTGGGAGTAGAATTCGATCTGGTCGACGGCGATGGGCCAGTACGTTTGCGCGTCGGCGATCAGCTCGGGATAGGAATAGAACCGGACCGGCATGGAGTCCGACGGGCCGTGGTGGTACCAGCGGTCGAAACGGGCGTAGTCGGTGATCGCCAGCGAGACGAGATAGGTTGTGATCGGGTATTGCTCGTGCCACCAGTAGGTGATGGTTCCGTCGCCGTGATTGACCGAATCGCGCAGGTTGCCGTTGCAGGCGGCGTAGAAGAGATCATCCACGGTCACGCGGATGTCCACGGAGTCGGCCTTGTCCGAGGGGGTGTCCTTGCAGGGCCACCAAGACTGTGCCATGTAAGGCTCGGAAAGGGTGGAGATCATCGGCGTTCCGGTGCCGTGGGTGCCGAAATAGAAGCCCTGGAACCCCCCGGTGGTGGGCTTGCCGTGGTAGAAGACAGTGACCTCGAACTCCTCGCCGACGTTGTAACTCGAATTGAGGGTGAGGTACAGAAAGCCGCTGACGTGCGAGTAGGAGATCGGCTGACCACCGGAGAAAACCGAATCCACCACCATTGGCGCGAGGAAATTCATCGTCGGCGTTGAGTAATTCGGGGCTTGCGCACGGGCCACCATCGTGACTTTCCCGATGACATTCTGGACAACGGCCACGTTTGTAATGTTCAGATCGAGGTCGTAGTAGAGCGCGTTATAGCCGGCGACATCGACCACGGCCGCCGGGCGGAGGGTCCAGTCGGCGCCCCGTTTCAGGGCGCGGGTCTTTGCCTCGGCCATTTCGCGGTGCATCTCAGCGGGCGAAACATCCGGGCCGGCATTGAGGGCCAGGGCCTGCGCGGGGAGGGTCAGGCCAGCGGATACGGCGAGGAGCAGGAGATAGAGCGGAACAGCAAAGCGCGGATTCACAGCATACCTCCGGAGCATAAGCCAGGGTGTCGGTGGAGGGGACATGCTTTCCCCTCCTCAAGGAGGATCGGCCTCCCCTTCCATGCAATATACTCCCCTCCCGGATTTCGCCGTTCTGCGGCGCTCGTAAAGTCGGCCAAAGAAGCCCGGATTTTGTCAATTTCCCTGACGGGGATTGGGAATTGAGACTGCCGCGTTACTGCTCGATCAGGCGGGCCACGCGCCGGGAGGGAAACTCGCCTGCCAGGATGTCCATGAGGATCATGTCATACGCCTTGGGACCGAAGCGACGGGCCTCGCGGCGCCGGCCGATTTCCTTGAACCCGGCCTTCTGGTAGCAACGGATCGCGCGCTTGTTGAATGAATACACGCCGAGCATGACGCTGTGCAGGTTGAGCAGGTGGAAGGCATACTCAAGCAGGAGGTGCGTTGCCTCGAGGCCGTATCCCCTGTTCCAGTGCTCCTTCTCCCCTATCGTCAAGCCGAGCGTTGCGGTGCGGTTGACCATATCGACTTCCATCAGCATGCAGCGTCCGATGGGGACGTCGCCATCGTTGAGCACGATCATGAACTCGGGCAGGCGCTTCTCGGCGATCATGCCGAGTGTCTCGCGCTCCTTTTCCACGGTAATGATGCGATGGGCTTCATCGCCCATGGGAATCGCCACCTCAAGATCGGCGTCCCATTTCGCCCAGAGCGCGGCATCCTCTGTGCTCGTGGGCGCGAGGTAGCAGTGGTCACCGATGAGTTTGCGGAAGTGGGGCATGTGGTCCTCCTCACTATTAGGCGGTAGATACACACTGGCGGATGGCTTCGGTAGCAACTTTCCTGACAGAATCTTCGATTGACGACCGTTGCGGTAGAGGTTCTGTCAGGCGGGGACTTGCCATTCTGTCCTCGGATGCCGAGCATTCCGGTGGACTGCGGCCTCAACGGGGACCGTTTGCTTGCCGCCGCGGTCGGGGAGAGTTCGCCGATGACACTTGCTGCGCTCATCCAGATGGCCAAACGCCAGCGTGTTGAGTTTCTCGATCTGAAATTCTGCGATCTGCCGGGGAGTTGGCATCATGTCACCCTGCCGGTATCGTCGCTCGGGAAGGGTCTGTTCGAAACGGGAGTCGGGATCGACGGATCTTCGCTGCCGGGATTCTCGTCGATTGAGCGCGGCGACATGCTGCTTTTGCCGGATGCATCGACGGCCTTCATGGATCCATTCTTCGAGCGGCCTACCCTGTCGCTGATCGGCGACATCATGGAGTCGGGCGCGAAGATCACGCCCTACTCCCGCAACCCGAGACGGGTGGCTGCGGATGCCGAGGCGTTCCTGCGCAAGACGATCAAGGGCACTCAGGCGATTCTCGGGCCGGAATTCGAGTTCTATGTGTTCGACAAGGTCGATTTCTCCCAGCGTCCCGACCATGCGTTTTACGAACTCCATGCCAACGAAGCGATTTGGAATGCGGGTCAGGAGGAGGAGTCGCTGGCCTACCGGATCCCCTATAAGCGCGGGTATCATGTCGCGCCGCCCTTGGATCGGACATTCAATCTGCGTTCCGAGATTGCGGTGCTGTTGGCGGCCGCCGGGGTGGGGTTGAAGTATCACCACCACGAGGTCGGCGGGGCCGGCCAGCATGAAATTGAAATCGAGTTGTCACCGCTTTTGAAGGCGGCGGACCAGACGATGCTGGTCAAGTACATGATCAAAAACCAGTGTTTCCGTCTGCACAAATCGGCGACGTTTATGCCCAAACCGCTGTTTAACGAGCCGGGCTCCGGTTTGCATGTGCACCAGTATCTCGCGAATGCGCGCGGGTCGCTCTTCTACGATGCGAAGGGGCCATCGCGCTTGTCGCGTATCGGACTGCACTATGTCGGCGGCCTTCTCGCGCATGCCGATTCGCTCCTGGCCTTCACGAATCCATCCACGAATTCATTTAAGCGCCTGGTGCCGGGCTTCGAGGCGCCGGTCGCGGGGACGTACGGGACGGGCAACCGCACCGCCTGTGTGCGCATTCCGGGGTACCAGCGCGACCCGAAGAAGATGCGGGTGGAGTTCCGTCCGCCGGACGGCACGATGAACGCGTACCTCGCGTATGCGGCGATGCTGATGGCGGGCATCGACGGCATCCGCCGCAAGATCGACCCGGGCGCGCCGCTGGAGAAAAACATCGAGAACCTGACGGCGAAGGAACGGCAGCAGGTTCATCAACTGCCGACATCGCTCAACAAGGCGCTCAATGCCTTAATCGACGATCACGCCTACCTGATGCAGGGCGGTGTCTTCACCGAGGATCTCCTGATCAACTGGATGAACCTGAAGCGGACCGATGTGCAGGAAATCCGCAGCCGCCCGACTCCGTATGAGTTTGAGATGTATTACGACTGCTGAGTCGGTGGGAGATCGCCGGGCCATTTAGAGGTGGTGGGCCGAGCCCACCCTACGACTGCCCGATGCTCTTAGGTGCCACGGCCCATCAGGGCCGTTGACTTTTTGGTGACCACGCGCAGCGCGCGTGCTTGCACGGGTCTGAAGACCCGTGGCACCCAAGAATGAAAACCTGAAGACCCGTGGCACCCAAGAATGAAAACCTAAAGACCCGTGGCACCCAAGATTGACAACCTAAAGAATCGTGGCACCCAATAACACGTGTCCAAAGTCCTGCGGCACCGGGCCGGACTACCGCGCCGTGTCATGCAGCGGCGGCGGCAGGATCGGCGGGCGCTTCAAGTCGCGGTCGAGCTTCTGGACTTCGACTTCGGGGAGCAGGATCGACGGCGCGATGGCGGAGACCGGCACCCAGCCAGATTCGGCGCCGCAGACGCCGTTGAAGACACCCATGTCGTTGCCCGCGGCGGCGATTTTCTCCAGGAGCGCGAGCGGTGTGCCGATCAACTCGACACCGCGCACCAGCTCTTCCCTGCCGTCTTTGACATAAACCTTCTTGACCACACGCGGACGGACGCGAAGAGTCTGCACTCCATACGATGAAGTGTTGGTCTCACCGGAGACCATCTCCTCGAAGATGAGGCCGAATTCCTTGCCGGCCTTGCGGCATTCTTCCATCAGACGCTTTTTCATGTCGGGGTAGCTGAGCGGCTTGTCGGAGGTGACGAATAACGATCCCTGGCGGCTCACTGGTGTGCTCCAGATATCGCCACGACCGTGCCCGTTGGACACCTTGATCTCTTTGACCGGTGTGCGGCCCATCAGGTAGCCGGTGAGGACGCCCTTCTCGACCAGCGAGGCGCGCTCTGCCGCCACTCCCTCATCGTCGTAGCGATAATGCCCATACAGCTCTGTGCCTTCGATCTCCTTCACCGAGGGATCGTCGTAGACATTGAGGAACTCAGGGATGATGCGCACGCCAATCTTGTCTTTGAAGGTGTGTCCCTCGGACTCTTTGCGGGTTCGATGACCTTCGAGACGGTGCCCGAGGGCCTCGTGGAAGAAGACACCGGACGCGCCGCTTTTCACGATCGCCGGGCCGGTGTACGGCTCCATCACCGGCGCCTCGCGCAGGGCGAGCACAAGGTGGATGAGCGAATCGGCGACACCAACCAGGATTGCCGAGTCCGGGAGGTAGGAGTAGGTGTGAGTCTTGAACACCCGTTCCAGAGTGATCGGCATGCCATCCTCGGCACGCGCTTCGGCCGAGAGGGACAGGGAGTAATTGTGGAACACGGTCCGCAGGCGTGTCCTTTCCGATGTCACGAGGTAGCGTGTCTGAGCGATGGCATTGAAATCGAAGTTGGAATTGTAGATCAAAGGCTCGGCCTTGAACCGGGCGCTGATGGCGCGGGCGATGGCTTCCCAACGCTTGATGTCCACGGCAAGCGTATCCAGGGGTTCGCTTTCGACCACCGGGGAGACTTTGGAGAAGTCATCCGGGCGGTCTTCCTTCTCCACCTTCTGCACGCTCTTGCCGCGTTCGCCGATGTACTGCTCCAGCGCGCTTTTGTACTGGTAGTCGGTGACCAGCCAGAGAAGCTGACGCAGGGCATCGATGTCATCGTCCATCGGGGCGTAAGTCCGTGAGAAACGGAAGGCATCGGAGTCGCGCGGATCGTAATAGAATCCCTCGTCGTCGGAGGTGTTGTCATCCACATAGTCGCCGACGCGCACCTCGACGGTCACACCCCGGTAGGAACTGCCGCCGGTCGATTCGAGCGCGCCATACGACGCCCGGACCGACTTGGAGCGGATGTCGGTAAGGCGATAGGCGATGAAATACGGGCGTTCGTAATCGTCGAGGACGACCCGCGCCATCGAACGATCCAGTTCCTCGGTCAGGGCCTGCATCACGGTGTCGACCGCGGCGGGGCTGGAGACGGGGATGGCGGGGACGGCGAGAGCAATCAGAAGTGCAAGAAGGTGTGACGGGCGCATCCAGCGAGTCATTTGGTGTCCTCCGTGGGTGTCGGGGCCGGACTCCTGCGGACCGGCCAAGGTATGAAGAAACGTGAAACCGCAGCGAATGTCGATGAAATATGTCCTCAGATGGCTCCGTCGCGCGAAATAGAGATTGCAACGGCGCGGGCAATATCCCACTGAGGGGTGATTTGCGCTGGGAAGGTGGAGCCGGGCTGTCGTAAGGAGTGCTACCGCTCGGAGCGTTTGCGGGCGCGCTTGCGGGCCGCGGCGGCGCCGGTCCGTGCCTTGGTGGTGCGGCGCCCGGTGGACCGTTTCGCAAGTTCGAGACGCAGGAGTTTTTCCAGGCTCGCCTTGGTCGGATCGAAATCGAGGAGCGCGGCCTGGAAGACTTCGTCGACGGTCTCAACCGGGATGTAAGTCATCTCCTTGGAGACACGGCGCGGGACATCCTTGAGGTCTTTGATGTTCTCGCGGGGCACGATCATCTTGTGGATCCCGACACGGTGCGCCGCAGCGACTTTTTCCTTGATGCCGCCCACGGGGAGAACCTTGCCCCGGAGGGAGACTTCGCCGGTGGTGGCGATGTCGTTTCGGATCGGACGGTCGGACATGACCGAGGCGATGACCAGGCTGACGGTGATGCCCGCTGAGGGACCGTCCTTCGGGATCGCGCCCGATGGGAAGTGAACGTGGATATCGTAGCGCCCGAAGTCGGCATGGGCGATACCCAGCCAGTCGGCGCGTGAGCGGACATAGGAGTGGGCGGCCTGGATGGACTCGCGCATGACCTCGCCGAGAGAGCCAGTGGAGATGACATTGCCCGAGCCGCGCATCTTCAGCGCTTCGATCAGCATGATGTCGCCGCCGGCCTGGGTCCAGGCGACGCCCATGGCAACGCCGATCTCGGGCTTGAGTTCGGCCTTTTCGGGGATGTAGGGCGGGGTGCCGAGATATTTTTCAACCTGCTGGGCGCCGACGCGAATGTAGGCGCGTTCGCCCTCGGCACGCTGCGCCGCCATGTTGCGGCAGATGACCTCGAGGGATTTGTCGAGGTTGGTGACGCCGGCTTCCATGGTGTACTCGCGGATGATCTTGTGCACCGCCGAAATGGTCATCCCGTTTTCCTCGGGACGAAGACGGTGCGCTTCGAGCTGGCGCGGCCAGAGGTGCTTGAAGACCACCTCCACCTTCTCGGTTTCGAGATACCCCGGCAGTTCGACGAACTCCATCCGGTCGGTGAGAACTTCCGGGATGTTCTCCGGGTCGGTGGCGGTGCAGATGAAGAGTATCCGGGACAGATCCGAGGGGAAACCGAGATAGCTGTCCCAGTAATCTTTGTTGAGACTGGGATCGATGGTCTCGAGCACGACCGCGGAGAGGTCGGGACGGTCGCTGTCGCCGCCGAGGCGGTCGATTTCTTCAAGCACGCAGACCGGGTTGACGACCTCAACCGCGCGCAGTTGGCGCAGGAGCCGTCCGGGCATCGCGCCGGGGAATGTGCGGCGGTTTCCTTTCAGCGCCGCCTCCGAGCGCAGAATCCCGAGGTTCATGCTGACCATCGGGCGCCGCAGGGCAAGCGAGATGGCGCGTCCCAGTTGCGTTTTGCCGATGCCGCTGGGGCCGATCACGCACAGGACATTGCGCACCGGGTGGCCGGTGCGGTGCATGACGGTCAGGTACTCGACGATCTTCTCCTTGGCGCGCCTTTGCCCATAGAAGTTCTCATCGAGCACCCGGCGAATGCCCGGTGTGTCGGTGCGCTCGTGGGCGGTGGCGGTCCATGGGATGTGGATCAGCCAGTCGATGTAATTGCGGATTTCGGAGTACTCCGATGAGGCGGTCGAGATCATGCGGAGGCGTTCGAGTTCGGACCGGGCGCGCCTTGCGATGGCCGGCGGCAGGCCGGCGGCGGCGATTTCCTCCGCCAGTTTGTCGAGTTCGGTGGAGCCCGGTTCGAGGGACTCCAGTTCGCGGCGGACCTCACCCAACTGCGCGCGCAAAAAGTCGATCCGCTGGCGCCGGTTGAGAGAGTCCCGAACACGCCGTTCGAGATCATGCACACCGGCCGCTTCGGCGATCTCGCCGGAGAGGATGGACAGGAGCATGTCGAGACGGTCGGCGGGATCTGGTGTCTGCGCCAGCCGCCAGAGATCGCCGAGCTTCAGATGAATGGACGATCCGATCAGGTCCGTCAGACGGTCGGGTTGGGTTCTCGCGGACTCGATCGCCGAAAGCAGTCCCGCCGGGTATTCCCCGGAGTGCTCGACCAGTTCGGTCACCAACGACAGGCATTGGCCGACCTTTCGTTCGTCGATCGGCTGCTCTGCGGTTTCACGCTCAATGGGGCTGATGCGGACCAGGCCCGGCTCACCGGAATCTGACGCGCCCACGGTCGCGCGGCAGACACCTTCCAGCTCGAGGCGCAGCCGGCCCTCGCCGAGTTCGCGCACCGCCAACAACCGGGCGATGACGGAAACCGATGGGATCTCGGGCGGGGCGCCATTATTCCCCGGGCTGTCGACCCAGGCCACGAGGACGTAGCTTCCCTCCCCCGCCTGACGCAGGGCGATGTCGCGGACACGCGGATCGGTGGTGACTTCGGACTCCACAGCCAGAGGCAGAGGGATTCGTCCCTCAAGCGGCAGGACCGGGACATTGGCGGGAATCACCGAGCCCCCCACTGCTGGATGCTCTTCGCCGCCGGTGATTCGTGTCTCTGGCACGCTCATCTCGCCTCAAGTCTGCCGGGCGCGGAATTCGATGTCTGCAGCCGGTGCGTCATTATCCTGGAATCGGGCGTCACCGTCACCCCACAATACACTTGGATCGGCCAATTGGTCCCGCCCATCGATCCCTGTAAATCAAAAGATGGTGAAGGCCCGGAGAATCGACAATCGCTAATTGATCGGTTTCATAGAAAACTATAAGCCGTTGTATTCCAGTATGTTAACAACAACGCGTTGTGCTGCCGGCGCAATTGCGATATGGAGTGGGGCTCACTCCGAAGGGCAGTTCGCCGCCGATGACACCCTGCTCTGAAATCTTGACAATTTCCGCTGAATGCCGATTGACGGGGGTGTTTGCTCCTGCGAGACTGGAGGGGAGGTTCATTTCTGACCCACCGGGGAACCCATGAGGGTCCGTGCACCATTCCCCTCGGCTTGGTCTGCCTGTTTTGACACGGCGGCGGCGAGAAGCGCGGCACGGATTCCGCGGTGGTCCGGGTCAGTTGGAGGAGTGCCATGACAAAGGTGCGATGTGTTGCCGCGGTATTGACGGTCATTGTCTGGTGTGCCGCGGGACACGCTCAGGAACGCCTGGCCATCCTGCCGTTCGGCGGCAGCGGGATTGACGGGGCGACGCAGGAAACTGTCTCCCGTCTGTTGCGGTCAGAACTCGAGCGGCTCGGGACTTACGAGCTGGTTGCGCAAAGCGAGATTGCCCCCTTGCTGCCAGATGCGGGATGTCTGGAGACAGCATGCGCAATCGAAGTCGGCAACCAGACCGGGGCATCGAAAGTTGTGTATGCCAGCCTGAACCGGCTTGGGGAGAAGATCATATTCCAGTACACATTGATCGATGTGGCATCCGGTCAAACAGCGCTCTCGGAGAGCGCGACATCTCTTTATGTCGAGGATTTAGACAAGGTGACCGGCCGGGTGGCGTCCAGCATCGCCCGGCAGGTTCCCTTCGACCAGACGGTGGAGGTTGGACGGGTGACCGAGCAGGAGTCGGTCGAATGGACTTCGCGCAAGGCGAATTCCTCCTGGGGCATCGGCTTTGGCTACCTTTACCCGAGCCACGGGTATGAGAACGAAAGCAGCGTCTTCGTCTGGGACTTTCGCAGCATCTACGAGCTTCGCAACTTCGCGATCGATGCCGTGCTGGGGGCGAGGAAGGGCGTGGTCCTTAATGTCGGCGCGCTCTACATCCCCAGCCGCCGCGATTTCAGCCCGTATGTCGGGGCGGGAATCGGATTCCACGCGGTCGACCACGAGCTGTACTACGATTATGACTACGAGGATGAGCTCAACCCCAAACCGAAGGAGGACGGGTTTGAGTTTCTCTTCAAGGGCGGCCTCCTGGCGTTTCGGACTTATGACTTTCGTGTCGTTCTGACGGGCGAATACTCGATCACCCTGAACGATTTCGATGATACAGGATTCGTGGTGACCATCGGGGTGATGCGGGCGGGAAAGCGGGTGTTCGGGATTTTCTGATCAGAGCGATCCCCGGATGCGGAGATATCCATCGTAGCGCTCGCGGTTGATGCGTCCCGCATCGACCGCCTTCTTGATCGCGCAGTCCGGTTCGCCGATGTGGACGCAGTTTCGGAAACGGCACTGCCCGAGGAGGGCGCGGAACTCGGGATAGAGTTCCGGCAGTTCATCGGCGCGGAGTTCCCATATTCCAATCACCCGGATCCCGGGTGTGTCCACGATGTATCCGCCGAACTCAAGGGGGTGCAGTTCGATCGTGGTGGTGGTGTGGATGCCCTTTCCCGTGGCTTCCGAGACCTCCCCAGTTTCCACCGCGAGTCCGGGTTGCAGCGCATTGATGAGGGATGACTTCCCGACGCCGGAGTGACCGCAGATCATGGATGTCTTAAACCGCAGTATCTCGCGGAGCCGCTCGATTCCGGCGCCGCTCACGGTCGAGGTGGCCACCACGGCGTAGCCCGCCGCTTCATAAACCTCGGTCAGTTTCTCGACCTGCTGCGGCTTGGCGAGATCGGTCTTGTTGATGACGACCACTCCCGCGATCCCGTTTTTTTCCGCCGACAGGAGGAAGCGGTCGATGGCGCCGGTCTTGAAACGGGGCTGGGCGATCGCGCCGACGACGATCAGTTGATCGCAATTGGCCACCAGGATCTGCTCGCGGTCCGGATTGATGATGTCCGGGCGTGAGAGCTTGTTGCGGCGCGGCTGGAGATTGTCGATCACCCCGTAGGGCGGGTCCTCGACGGTGATCTCCACATGATCACCCACCGCAATCGGGTTGATGACTTTGCCCGCATCCAATCGGAATCGCCCGCGAAGCGAACAGTCAAATGTGCCGTGTGCGGTCATCACGATGAAACGGCTGCCGAAGCTCTTGATGACACGGCCTTCGAGCGGTTCGGTTGAGTCGGGAGTCGTGGGTGAATCGTCCATCAAGTGTAATGATCGACTGCGGAGGGTCTGGCAAACCACCAAAAACGGTGGTGGGAGACCACGGGACAGAGGCGTGATTGGCCCTTCCCTGTGTGGCGTGACCTTGGTCACGGTGTCACAATTGCCCCACCCACGAGAAGAAACATCGTTGAGACGAGAGTCCGCTAAGAAGTCCGGGACAATGGGGAGTCGTAGCCACCGTGACCAAGGTCACGGCACACGGGGCTGAATCTGCAAGCATCGTGTGGCGTGACCTTGGTCACGGTGTCACGGCCTTGGACTTTTCAACAGGCCTCAGCGTCAGGCACACGAGTCTGTCGGCATGGGCGACCGTGCCATCAGGAACCGGCGGGCCGGATGTTCTGATTGACACGGAACAGGTTTTTCGGGTCGTACTTGGCCTTGATCGCGGCCAGGCGGTTGTAGTTTTGCCCGTAAGTTGCCTGCACACGACCGTCGACTTCATCGTCCATGAGGAAGTTAACGTACGCCCCTTCCATGTTGAAGGGGTGGACGGCCTTCCAGTAGGCCCGGCCCCACTCTTTCAGCGCCGGCGCCTTCTTCGGATCGGGATCGATCCCGGCGATGACCATCGACCGGCCGGCGTCGCGTGCGCTCCAGGGGGTTTCATCCTTCGCCACCCGCCGCACGGCGCCATCAATTGGATAGAGGTGCATGAGTGAGAGTTCACTCGGGGCCAGGGTGGCTTGCGCGATGTGCACGTCGATTGCTTCGTCGGTCAGCGTCTTCACGAAATCGCCCTTCCAGTACCACTGGTATCCCTTCGGGATAAGCGGATCGAAAAGGGCCTGCATTGCCGGGAACGGCATTTCGCTCATCCAATTGAAGATCGGGGCCGGAAGTGAGGACAGCAGTTTTCCCATGAGCTTCTCCCCTTCGGCGGTCGGGCCGTTGTAGCTGCCGATGATGGCGCAGGCACGTTTGCCCCAGTGTTCCTTCGGAAAGGGGTCCATCGATGGCACAGTCTTCAAGCCAACGAAGATTCCCAGTTCCTCCGGTGCGCCGGGCAGGAAATCGCGATAGGCGCGCATTACCGCACGGGCGTCTTTGGCATCCCAGAACACCGGGCCCGCGTAGACCATCTTAACCGGGTGCGCCTGAAAGAGGAAACTTGTTACCACTCCGAAATTGCCGCCTCCCCCCCGGAGCGCCCAGAAGAGATCCGGGTGCTGGGTTTTGCTGGCGGTGACAAAGCTGCCGTCGGCGAGGACGACATCCGCTTCGAGGAAGTTGTCGATGGTCAGCCCGTACTTGCGGGTCAGGTAGCCGGTGCCGCCGCCCAAGGTCAGGCCGGCGACTCCGGTGGTCGCGACGATTCCGAAGGGCACCGCCAGTCCGAAGGCATGGGCGGCATGATCGACATCACCGGCGGTGCAACCGGGCTCAACGCGGACGGTTCTGCTTGCGGGATCGACGCGTACGCTGCGCATCTGTGAGAGGTCAATGACCAGGCCGTCGTCGCAGCTTCCCAGGCCAGGACCGCTGTGCCCGCCGCCGCGGATGGCGATCAGGATGTTGTGATCGCGTCCGAAATTGACCGCGGTGATGACATCGGCGGCATTGAGGCAGCGCGCGATCAAACGCGGCTTTTTGTCGATCATCGCATTGTAGAGCGCGCGGACTTCGTTGTAATCGGCGTCATCGCGGCCGATCACCCGTCCGCGAAGCGCCTGTTGCAGTTCCATTCCCAGCGAATCGTTCATCCTTTGCCTCCTTGAATCGCCCCCCAATAGCTCCCGGGACCAAAGAAAGAGTAAAACTCTCCCGTTTTCGGTCAGGCGCGAATTGCGGATCGGGTGCTGCCGGAACGAGTGAGGGGCGCGGCGTGCTG
>JBFMFQ010000081.1:0-13666 GCA_040752075.1 Candidatus Zixiibacteriota bacterium
TGCGCACCGGCCGCGTAGGTGGCATACCAATCATGATTCAGGATGTCCAACTGGTACCCATCCGCCTGCAATTCCGCCAACTCATCGGCGCTGACCAGAATGGTGAAGTAGCCCTTGCGCACATCCGGTGTCTCCTCGAGGATGTCGATCCCGCGCGCCCGCGCCGCCTGCAACTGGGTCTTGCTGGTGATATGCCAGCGGGCGATGATCTTCTTTTCGAGGAACAACTCATCGGACGACTTGGCGGCCAGCGCCGAGTCCGTCAAGACGATTCCAAGGGCGACCACGCCCAGCATGAACCAACCCACGATGTGATCGAAACCGCGCATCAAACCTCCAGAAAGGCGCCTGTGTCTACTATCGTCCGAAACAGTGATCCGCAAACGGCGGGGAATGCCGGGAAGTCAGACGACATGGACATCTCGCAGTGCACAAGGGGAGTACCGATCCAAACCGATCCTCTCCCATACCGAAGATAACCCGAATCCCAAATCTGACAACCGCATTTGGACCGCTTTCCCCTGGCCGGCTGTCAATTCCCCGTCCCCTGCAACAACCCTTGCCCCAAAGGGTTCCCGGAGGCTAAGTTTAGTTAAGGGTGCCCCACAGCTCTGCTGTGGGCATGGTCCGATTGGACGATCCCACAGTAGAACTGTGGGGCACCCAAACCAGCACAGAATCGGACTCCCCATGACCGACCCCCGCCTCACCCACTACGACGACGAAGGACGCCCCCGCATGGTCGATGTCTCAGGCAAGTCCGCCACCGTGCGCCGCGCCCACGCCGGCGGTCATCTGACCGTGTCGGAGGAATCCTGGAGGGCCATCGAGGAGCGTCGCTTCCCCAAGGGCGACCCCTTCGAGATCGCCCGCATCGCCGGCATCGCCGCCGCCAAGAAGACCGCGGACTTAATCCCCCTCTGTCATCCCCTCCGGCTGACCTTTATCGACATCAGCATCACCCCGGTTCCCGAAAGCCGCACCATCGAAATCGTCTCGACCGCGGTCGCTGAAGAGAAGACCGGTGTCGAAATGGAGTCCCTCGTCGCCACCACGGTCGCCCTCCTGACCATCTACGACATGCTCAAGGCCATCGACAAGGGGATGACCATCAGCGAAGTGCGCCTGCTTGAGAAATCGGGTGGAAAGAGCGACTATTCGGCCAAGGACACCTCGAATCCTTGACCCCGCATCCGCGGAAGGAGTCAACTCATGATCCGATTCCTCTTCTGCTTTTCAGCGATTCTAATATCGGCTCTGTCCATCCCGCCGGTTGCTCTGGCTCAGGGGAATCCCATTGCCCCAGCCCCCCGGCAACTCGACACCACGCCGATCCGCGACCTCGTGCATCTTGTGAACACCATCATCGAGGAGAATCCGGACTGCAACGCCACCATCGCGCGCTTGGGCCGACTCGACTGGAAGTCCTGCCAGGACTCCTGCGCCCCTTACATCGCGCGCAACGCAGAAAATCCGCGAATCGCGGAGGAACTCGAAGCGCTCCTCGGCTCGCCCGCCTACCAGTTGTGTTTTCGCCAATTCACGATCCTGACACCCGATTGGTACCGCAAGTTCGTCTACGGGCTTCCGTACATCGCCGTCGATGGACCCGGCGGCGGGATTGGCGAGACCCTTCTCGAACTGTGCCGTCATCGAACTGAAGTCGCCGGTTGGTACGCCGATGCGGTGTCGTCCGTCGCCCCCGCACGCGCGATCGCCATCGCGCAGGAATGGCTCCCGCCGGGTGAATACGCCACTCCGCCGACCTACTTCGTCTACGGCATGGGCGGCGATGCCTTCGCCCGCGAGGGCCAAGTCTGCTTCGATCTGTACTCCATCGTTCTCGGGGACCGTCCGGCCAGTGTGCGATTCACGGGATTGTCCGAAATTGGCACGGAGCGAATCGAGCGGGTGCTCGCCCACGAATTCCACCATGTGTTCTCCGAGGACATGATCTATGCCGGAACAGATCCCGGCTTGAGCTGGCAGCAACGGTGGAGAGGTCGGCTGGTCCGCGCGCTGGTCAGCGAGGGCACCGCGATGCACTGCGACCCACGGCAGGGTATCGAGCGCGAAGTGCGCCGGGACACAGTGGTCATCCGGTACTGGATCAGTTCACTGAATGAGAAGCTGGCCGCCGTTGACGCCGGATCGACTTCGGAGTCCGACCTCCGGGCCTGGTACGACAGCACATACCACGACCTGCCGCGCGACCTCCTGCGGGACTTCCTAACACGGCGCTTTCCCGACCGCGATCTCGACTCGCTCTTTGCCGAAAACGCTTCGCACCGCCCGGACCTGACACATACCCTCGGCTGGTGGATGGTCTCTCGACTCTCGGAAGGCGGCCAGAAGGAGCGGGTGATGCAACTGCTCTCCAGCCCGGACTCTCTGTTCGCCTGGTACAACGAGTCCGCGGGGAGCGCAGATCAGTCTCTTCTAATTGCGCCATCCCAGGTGAAGTGACACGTCATAGAATGTCAAGACGCCTACTCAATCTCCGGCGGCTCCGTAGACTGTCAAACAGAATGGTTTGATGGCTCAATTCGGGAGGGCGAGGCCCCTGTCGCAGATCCCGTGACACGGGGCCGAGCCCCGCGGCAGGATCGGAATCCGGGCAATGATCAAGATCCACGAGCAACTTTTCCGCGCTCTGTAGCCCGACCCCTTGTGGGTCGGGTCGGTTCTGACACCAATTGGAACCCGGGCCACAAGGGCCCGGGCTACAGAGTGAAGGGGGGTGACGCGGTATCCCTGAGTTACGCGAAGTCCTTCCCTGCGGCGCGGCTGACAGGAGCCTCGCCCTCCCGGCGCTTTGCCCCTTACCAAATCGTCAGAGGCTCGCAGGCATTCTGCTTTTAACTTGAATTACCGCCGCTCAAACACCGGCAGTATCGAACTCACATCCGGTGTGACCATCTGAAGCACGTTGTGCGGACGGATGAAGGTCGTGTCTACATCGAGCGGCTTGGGCGAGATCCCGAGCGTGGTGAAATGGAGTCGCGCAATCGGGCCGTCTCCGGGCGGCAGCGGCGGCAGCCCGGTGCCGAGATCGGAGATGAGGCCGATCAGGACCGTCTGTTTGACGGAGTCGGGATAAAACGTCTTTAAGGCAAACTGCTCGGTGCGGAGGCCGTCATAGGAGGCGGAATCGAGACGGAAAAACCCGCCCTTGGGACGCCAGCGAAGCGGCAGTGTCATCGCGGCGATGCTCTCGTCATTGCTCAGTTCGACCATCGCGATCCAGTGCTCGCCGTCAACCTGCTCCACACGCAGACTGACCGCATCGGTCTGCCCGAACTCATCGAATGGACGCGCCGGCTCGCCCGCCGCAACCGGTGCGGCAAGACAAATCAGGCTGGAGATGAGGGAGAAGCAGGTAATCGATCGCGAATTGTTCAAACTCAACCCCGGGTGCCCTCTTGTCCCGTGTACTGTCGCGCCCTGTTCCTTCTTACACCCCGCGCTTGGGTTCCGCCGTTGGCGATTGTCAATTCCCCCCGCGGGCGCACAATGGTAGTCAGGCGAACTATCAAGGTCAAGGGGCGTCGTCGCCATCCTCCGTGATCCCCCACGCCTCATCCTGAAGGCGTTTCAGCCATTGCGGATTGGACGATACCCGCATTCCGGGATCGACCCGCAGGAACGCGGCCAGCACCCGTTCCTCATTCGGTGCGAGTGACAGTGCTCGCTGGTACATCTCCTTCGCGCGCCCGAGAAGCCCGCGCGACTCGTAATACATTCCGGCGCGGTAAAGGTTCATCACCCAGACCAGTTTCGCATCGAAGTCGTACTGGATGCGGTCGGGTGAATTGTAAAATCTCGATGCGCGCTCAAAATCCTCCTGCTCCGAAATGAGATTCGGCGCCAGGGCGTCGACCGGCTGCGCCAGCAACTCGAAGAGGTGCCCGGCCGGAGCCATCTGCTTCGACCAGGAGACATCCCTTTCGGTGAACTCCCAGTACACAGGGTACCCGGACCTGATCAACTCCACGCCCCATTCCCGCACCAACAACTTGGTTGAGTCCGAGGGAATTTCAATCGCCGCCAGCTCGGGATGGTCCCGGTAGAGCCATTGCCGGTACCATGCCGCCGGCAACAGGTCACGGTTGATCACGATTAAGTCGGGCCGCCAGCCATCGACATAACGAAGCCCCCGCAGAACAAAATCCCAGTTTGTGCCGGCGAGAATCACGACCGCATTCGGGCGCAGGGTCGCAATCGACTCGGTGCCGAACTCATACGCCAAACGGTGATCCGAAAGATCGCAGAACGGCTTGTAGATGATCACCGGAGCGAGCGCCACCAGGATCACCATCGCCGCGCAGGCAACTTTTAGAATGGTCTGCGCCGCGGGCGTGGGCAGAAATCGCCGGATCAGTGTCATCAGGGAACGCCAGAACGCCAGCATTCCCGCGGCGATCGGCAGGGCGCACGCGGCAAATGCCGGCAAAAGGTAGCCGTGAACATCCGCATTCGTGTCGGAAAACTCCGTGACCAAAAGCGCGGTCACCACCATGTTCCCCAGGATGATCCCCAATGCCACGAGCGTCCAACGGCGTGTCACCCGCCAAAGCGTGACCAGACCAATAACCCCGAAGACAACCAGCGCCCACTCCAATTGGTCGAACAGAAGTGTCCCCACAAGACGCATCTTGCCCGCCAGAATCCCGGCCTTCGTCGAGAGAATCTCCCGGTAGGCATCCGCTCCCGCGACACCCGTCCAGCCCGGCGATCCCGCATCGGATACCCACCCCCAGTTCAGCGGAGGGTCTTGCCCCGCACGGACAGGCAGGTACATCTGCACCGACAGCCCAAGCGCGAACAACGCAATTACCGCCAGCCAGAGACTCCCGCCCAGCCGGTGACGGCGTGCGAGGTAGACTCCAAGCAGGGCGAATGCCGGCAGCGTCGACGCGAAGGTCGCATTATGGACCGCGAACCCGAGCCCCCCAAGCAATGCCGCCGCCGACAGCCAGCGCTTTCCCTCCAGTGCATTGCCATGCTCCAATTCATGATCCGCACGCCACATGCACCCAAGGAGCAGGACCACAATGACCAGGTTGGGAGCGTACACCTCGGCCCGCACCGCCTGTATCCAATAGCTGTATGTGCCGCCGATTCCCACAACGGCCAGCATCGTGGGGAGAATCCTTTCCCAAAGCGAGTCGGCGCCCAGCGACGACCGGAGCGAGCGAAAGACAAAGTGACCGATGCCGGCCAGGGCGAACGCCGCGCTGAGTGCGGAGACGAAGTTGATCCGGTAGAACAGATCGCCGAATGGAACGATCCCGAAAAGACGGCCGACCAAAACGTACAGCGGAAAACCCGGACGATGCGCGATGCCCAGCACCTGCACATTCGCCGCCAACTCGCCGGAGTCCCACCAATACACCGTCCGGCACATGGTCATCACAAACCAGCCAAGCGCAACAATGAAGACCCCGGTTGCATACAGCCAGGCGTCGCTTGAATCACGGTCTTCAGTCAATTCCGGTGCTTCCGAAACGGTTGGATCAGGCGCGGGCGAAAGCAAGTGGTGGTCCTTTCCGGATGGGAGCATCCAATGCAATCGGTTGCATACCCTTTCGTATCATATCGGCAGAATTCACCTGTAACTGGCGCTCCGCCCCGTGGCAATCCAACCGCCGGGCCATGTTTTTCATGGCCCGCCGCCCCGATCTCCAGTAGGTTACACCCGACCGACGCCGCGGTCCGACGATCTCCAGGTCGATCCCATGCCCCCGCCCACAGACAGCAAAGAGCGTGTCTGGGCCCAACGCGAGGCCCCAACCCGTCGCTGGGGACCAGCCCTGGTCACCACGGGAATCGCCGCCTCGGTGCTCGTGGTCCTCTTCATCCTCTATGCCGTCTGGGGCGTCCGCGCCATCCGCGGGACACTCATCGCCGAATCGGAACGCAACGGCATCGCCCTGGTCGAGTCCATCCTGCTGGCGTCCGAGTACTCGGTCGAGGCGGCGCTTCTGACCGATCGTCTCGCCTGGGAGAATCTGGCCACACGCGCCCGCCTGACCGCGACACACGTGGACGAGAATCTGGATCTGACCAGCCTGATGCGAATCGGCGACGCCGAAGGGATTGCTCTCTGGCGCGGGGGCGGGCCTGCGGAGATCACCCCGCCCGAGCTGGCCCGACTGGTCGAGGCCGATCCCCTCTTCGCCGACCCGGAGTGGAACCCCGAAAACCCGCTGGTGGGCTCCTTTCTTCTCGAGGACAGCATCTCCGGCGACGAGTGGATCGGCGCGGGCCTCTCCACCGCCGGAGGGGGCCTCATCATTTGGGAACTCCAACGGGCCAGCGAGAACCTCCCGGCCTGGAGCAGCATCGGACAGTTGATCCAGCAGATCGGGCGCCGCTCGGACATCAACTACATCATGCTGCAATCGCCCGACGGGATCGTCTTTGCCTCACGTCCGCTGCCGCCAGTGCTCAGTCTCGCCGATGATCAGTTCCTGGTCGATGCCCTCGATGACACCGTGGCGGTCAGCCGCGAAATCGTGTTCGAAGACGTCCCTGTTCTCGAGGTGGTCAAGCCGTTTCTCTCCTCGGAACTCCCCTCGGGGATGTTTCGCGTCGGTATCAGTCTCTCGGGCGTGTTCGAGGCGCAGCGGCGTCTTTCGATTCAACTGGGATTGTCCGCGCTTCTCTTCCTCCTGCTGGCGCTGGTCGGCCTGTCCTTCGTCGTTGCGCGACGCTCCTACTCGGATCTGAGCCGCTCCTATGCCCGCGTGGAGACACTGACACACCAGATCCTCGACTCCATGGACCAGGCAGTCATGGCGGTCGACACACGCGGGCGACTCACCGTGTTTAACCGTGCGGCCGAACGGCTGTTCGGCCGGATCATGGCGCGTCTGGCCGATGCCCCGGTGGACGAAGTACTCGGCGCAGAGGATTATCGCCTGCGTGAGGTGGCCGCGGGCGGCAACCCTTCCCACAATCAGGAAGCAAGGCTGAAACGCGGCGACCGTTCCCGCGAGCTGGTCTACTCCACAACGCCGGTGGTCACCGCCGATGGCCTCCGTGAGGGAGCGGTGACCGTCGTTCGCGACGAAACAGATTCCCGCGCGATGGCCGATCAGGTCGAACGCTCACGCCGCCTCTCGGAATTGGGCAATCTCGCCGCCGGTGTCGCGCATGAAATCCGCAATCCCCTCAATGCCATCGCGCTCGCCGCCCAACGGCTCCGCATGGAACTCACGGATTCGGAGGCACGCGATCTGGCCGGCACCGTCGTGGACGAAGCCCGGCGCCTCAACGGGATCGTCGAGGATTTCCTCAGTCTGGCGCGTTCTTCGACCCAGCCGCGAACCACGGTGGATTGCGCGCAACTCGTCGAAGCCATCGCCGGGATGGCCTCCCTCGAGGCCGCCCAGCGGGGAATCAATTGGGAACTGACCCCCAAGTCGGGGGACTGCCGGGTGAGCGGAATCCCCGATGAACTCCGCAAGGCCATCTGGAATGTGATGAGCAACGCCATCAGCGCCACGCCCGAGGGGGGACGGGTCGCCGCGGCGGTCGCGCGCATGGGCGAGCGGGTGCGAATCACCGTGCAGGATTCGGGTCGGGGAATCAACAAAGAGGACCTCCCGCGCATCTTCGAGCCGTATTTTACCACACGCGAGGGGGGCACCGGGCTGGGACTGGCGATCACCCATCGGATCGTCACCGACCACGGCGGGACAATCCGAATCGAGTCGCCGCCGCCAAACGCCGACAAGGGAACTATGGCCGTGATAGAAATTCCCGCCACGCCGGGAGCTGAAGCGTAGAATCGCCGACATGTCCGGACTCATCTTCCATAGCGCGGGCGAATCCCATGGTCCCCAGATCACCGGGTTTCTCCAGGGTCTGCCCTCCGGCCTGCCCATCGATCTCGCACGCATCGACCGGGACCTGGCCGAACGGCAGAAGGGCTTCGGACGCGGCGGTCGGATGAAGATCGAGCAGGACCGCTGCGTGCTCACCGCCGGTGTCCGCCACGGCTTGACCCTCGGTTCGCCAGTCTGCTTTCACATCATCAACCGCGACTGGGCCAACTGGCAGTCGGTGATGTCGATCACCGACGAGCGTCCGGCGCCCGCCAACGAGCGCGAGGCCGGCCTCGCCGCGCCTCGCACCGTGCCCCGCCCGGGGCATGCCGATCTGGCCGGGGCGCAAAAGTACCGCCACGCCGATTTGCGCAATGTCCTCGAACGCGCCTCCGCACGCGAGACCGCGGTGCGTGTCGCGGCCGGCGCCTTCGCCAAGATTCTGCTTTCCCAATTCGGCGTCGAAACTGCCTGCCATGTGCGGCGGATCGGGCAGGCGGCACTTGCCGACCGCGCGCTGGCCGTGCCCGACATCCGCCGTCTCACCGAGGACTCCGATGTCCGCTGTGTCGATCCGGACACCGCCGAGGCCATGCGCGCCGAAATCCGCGCCGCGGCCGCCGCCGGGGACACACTGGGCGGCATTGTGGAGGTCGTGGCCACCGGCGTTGTCCCCGGGCTCGGGAGCCACATTCAATGGACCACCAAGCTGGATGGCCGTCTCGCGCAGGCCGTCATGTCGGTGCACTCAATCAAGAGCGTCGAGATCGGCGACGGCTGGGCGCAGGCGGCCAGGCGCGGCTCGACCGTTCACGACGAAATCCTGTTTGATCCCTCACGTCCGCCGGCCCGCAGCGCCTTCCACCGTGCCTCCAACCGTGCCGGGGGCCTGGAGGGGGGAATCACCAATGGCGAAGACATCATCGTGCGCGCCGCGGCCAAACCGATCTCAACTCTAAACCGCCCGTTACAGTCCGTTGACATCCACACCGAAAAGGCGGCCGCGGCGTTTGTCGAGCGCTCCGACATCTGCAGCGTTCCCGCCGCCGCCGTGGTTTGCGAGGCAATGGTCGCCCTGGTGCTGGCCGACGCCTACTTGAACGCCTTCGGCGAAGGAAACGTCAGCGATTTGCGCGAGCGATACCTCGCCTACACCTCGCGGCTCGATGACTTCGACGCCGATCTCACAACTTAATTATTGTCCCGCGAGGGGTCTTTCTCTTCATTAGCGCGGCATCGAATCAGGACCAAAAAGGGGAATCATCGTGTTCGAGACCACACTCGTCGGGAACCAGCCAAAAATCATCGAAACGCCGGGCACGCCCAATCTGCGCCTTGCACGCAACCAGTTTGATCGGGGAAAGATCAACGCGGAACAACTGGAGGAAATCCTCCAGGAAACTATCCGCCAAACCGTGCGCGATCAGGTCGCCGCGGGCATCCACCGGGTCACCGACGGGCGCATACGATGGGATGATCCGGTGACACCGTTCGCCGCCGCCCACGACGGCTTCGAGATCGGCGGCTTGATTCGCTTCTTCGATAACAACGTCTACTACCGCCGCCCCACGATCACCGGTCCCGTCCGCTTCGTGCGCTCGGCGGTCGCCGAGGACTTCCGGCTCGCCGCGAAAGCCGCGGGCCGCCCGGTTCTGGCGGCGCTCTGCGGACCGTTCTCAATGGCGAAGTTCTGCACCGACACGAATTACAACAACTCTCACGACCTCTATTCCGACTGCGCGCGTCTCGTGCGCGGGGAACTCGAAGCCCTCGTCGACGCCGGGGCCGACTGGGTCCAACTCGATGAACCCTTCCTCGGATTTCACCCGGAGGAGATCGGCCCGGCCTGCGATGCCATCGCCGCTGCGGTGCGCGGCGTGAAGACAAAGGTGTTCATCTACACATACTTCGCACCCGTGGCAAAAGTCATCAAGCGCCTCTGGGATCTTCCGGTGGCCATGATCGGCGCCGATTGCGCCAGCAGCCCGGCCAATATCGATGCCCTCTGTGAGGGCCCGTCCGCCATGGGACGCGCCTTCGGCCTGATCGATGCGCGCAACACACGCCTCGAATCCGCCGACCAGCTTGCCCGCACACTGGACCGCATCGCCGAATCCGGCGCCGACAAGTGGTCCCAGTGCTGGATCACGCCCTCGGCGGCGCTCGAATTTCTGCCGTATAAGAATGCGGTGGCGAAAATGAAACGCATGACCGAGAGCGTCGCGGCATTCACCGGCGCCCCGGTTGTCAACTGATCCAATCCACTTGTCATCCTGAGCGGAGCGAAGGATCTGCTTTTGCTCTCACACGATGAGGCAGGACACATGTTCGAAACCACCAGCGTCGGCTCCTTCCCCAAGCCGCCATACCTGACCAAGGCCCGCACCGCCAATTCCAAGGGCGAAATCTCCGATGCCGAACTCGCCGCGCTTGAACGCCAGGCGACCGAGGAGTGGATCAAGTTCCAGGAGGAAATCGGCATCGACATCCTCGTCCACGGTGAAATGGAACGCGGCGACATGACCACGTATTTCGCCGAACGCTTGGAGGGGTATGGTGTCTCCGGGCTGGTGCGCTCCTACGGCAACCGCTATTACCGCAAGCCGGTGATCGAATCGACCCTTGTGCGCACCGAGCCCATGGCCCTCGATGCGTACCGTTTCGCGCAATCCCTGACCAACAAGCCGGTCAAGGGTATGCTCACCGGGCCATACACCATGTGTGACTGGTCATTCGACGAGTTTTACCCCTCCCGCCGCGACGCGGTCCTCGCGCTGGCCGAAGTCGTCAGGGGAGAGGTGCGCGACCTCGAGCTCGCGGGCGCACGGTACATCCAGATCGATGAACCGGCGATCTCAACCCGTCCCAGCGAAATCGACCTCGCCATCGAAGCCATGGGGATTGTCACCAAGGGCGTGAAGGCGATGACCATCAGCCACATCTGCTATGGCGATTTCGCGACTATCTATCCGCGCATTCTCGATTTGCCCGTGGATCAACTCGATCTCGAGTTCGCCAACTCCGGCTTCGCCAACCTCGAGATATTTCGCCACCCGAAATTCACCAAAAAAGTGGCGGTCGGTGTGGTGGACGTGCACTCTCACGTGATCGAAACGAAAGAGCAGGTCAAAGAGGGCATCCGCCGCGCCCTGGGCGTCTTCGATCCGGAGCAGGTCATGTTCGATCCCGATTGCGGCCTCAAGACCCGCACCGTGGAAGAGGCAAAGGACAAACTCAAGGTTCTCGTCGATGCCGTCGGCGAGATCAAGCACGAGATGGGCATCGATTGACTCACCCGCTCATTGATCGTCTCGCATCCGGTCCGGTCCTCGCCGATGGCGGCATGGGAACCATGCTCTACCGGCGGGGCATCTCCTTCGAACGCTGTTTCGATGAGTTGAACCTCTCGGAGCCCGCGCTGGTCTTGGGAATCCACCAGGACTACCTCCGCGCCGGCGCGCACCTGATCGAAACCAACACCTTCGGCGGCAACCGCGCACGTCTGGCGGCCCACGGCCTCGAGCACAAGGTCCGGGACATCAATTTCTTCGGCGCCAAGCTCGCACGCGAAGCGCGCGAGATCGAAGGCGCCGATGCCATCGTTGCCGGCTCGATCGGCCCGTTGGGCAAGGCCCTCGCCCCGCTCGGACCCTACACCACCGCACAGGCGCGTGAGTTCTTCGCCGAACAGGCCGCTGCGCTGCTCGAGGGCGGGGTCGATGCATTCATTATCGAAACCATCTCCGATCTCGCCGAAATGGACGCCGCCATCGCCGCGGTCCGCTCGGTCAGTTCCCTGCCGCTGGTGGCGCAGATGACCTTCACCGAGGAGGGCACAACCCTGACCGGCAAGACGCCGGAAGAAGTCGCCCGTCACCTCGACCTGTCGACCGCCGATGTTATCGGCCTCAATTGCTCGGTCGGCCCGCAGGGAATGCTTGAAGTCCTTTACCGCTTTGCCCGGTTCACGACAAAGCCAATATCCGCCATGCCCAACGCCGGCATGCCGCAGTTGGTCGATGGCCGTTTCGTCTACCACGCCTCCCCGGACTATTTCGCCAGTCTGGTCGGCGCGTTCCTGGGCAATGGCGTCCGCCTGCTGGGCGGCTGCTGCGGCACCACGCCCGAGCACATCGCGGCCATGGCCGAAGCAATGGCCAAAACCCCGATTCCGGCCGCACGGCCGGTCATCAGCGTCGTGTCCACCCCCGGCGCACCGCCGCCGCCGGAAGGGGAGGAGGCGCATGGTTCAAGCTTCGCGGCAAATCTCGGGAAACGATTCCAGATCTCCGTCGAACTCGACCCGCCGAAGGGAACCAATCCCGCCAAGGTGATCGAAGGCGCGCGCCTCTGCCGCGCACGCGGCGCCGATGCGGTCAATATCGGCGACAGCCCGATGGCGCGCGTCCGCATGAGCGCCATCGCCATCGCCGCCCTGATCCAGCGCGAAGTCGGAATCGACACCGTTTTGCACTTCACCTGCCGCGACCGAAACCTCATGGGCATTCAGTCCGATCTGATCGGCGCTCACGCTCTCGGTGTGCGCAATGTGCTCGCCATCACCGGCGACCCGCCCTCGGTCGGCGACTACCCGCACGTGACCGGCGTCTACGATGTCGATGCCATCGGCCTGACACGCATCCTCGCGGGCTTAAACCAGGGCAAGGACTTCGCCGGCGCCTCGATCGGCCGTCCGACAAACTTCGCGATTGGAGTCGCGCTCAACCCGGTCGCTGATGACTGGAACGTCGAACTCGACCGATTCAAACGCAAAGTCGACGCCGGCGCGCAGTATGCCTTCACCCAGCCGCTCTACCGTCTCGAGCCGCTCGAACGCGCCCTCGGCACCGCCGGCAAACTCGGCATCCCGATCTTCCTCGGTCTTTTGCCGCTCATGTCCTTCCGCCACGCGGTCTTCCTCCACAACGAAGTCCCCGGCATCGTCATCCCCGAGGAGGACCTCGCCGAAATGGAACGCGCCGGTGAGCAAGGCGCCGACGCGGGAGTCACCATCTGCCGCGGTCTCTTGGAAAAGTCCCGCGAGATGGTCAATGGCGTCTACCTGATGCCCTCATTCGGCCGCTACGAAACCTGCCTGCGCGTGATCGAGGGACTGACAGAGCCCACGCTCCCTTCTGCTGTTTCGCGCGTGTCCATATCCAGGCCTCTGTAGCCCGGCCCCTCGTGGGCCGGGTCCCCCCAAGTTATTCCTTAGTCTCAATCTGTCCCATCCACGCAGCGACATGCCCACAAAGTAATTTGAGATCGCGACCGAGTTTTATAGCATGATGGCCGAAACAAATTCGGGGGCTGGCACTCGAAATCTCAGGAGCGCTCGATGAATGCCGAAATCGTCCAATCGCTGACCACCACCTTCGAAGCCCACGCACAACAGACAGACAGCGGTGTCGAGTTCTGGCTAGCCCGCGACCTCCAGTTCCTCCTGGGCTACACAAAATGGGACAATTTCCTGAACGTGGTCTCCAAGGCCAAAACTGCATGTGAAGTGTCTGGACACCAGGTGACGGACCATTTTGCCGACGTCGGGAAAGTGGTCGAACTCGGATCAGGTAGCCAGCGTGAGATTGACGACCTCATGCTCACCCGCTACCCCTGCTATCTCGTGGCCCAGAATGGCGATCCGAAAAAGGAGGAGATTGCCTTTGCCCAAACCTATTTCGCCCTGCAAACCCGTCGCGTCGGGTGGCCCGGACGTTCGGGCCTGTTGAAAAAGCTCGCTGACTGAGAGTCCACCGGCTCGGGTCGGGATTGCTTCGCTTCGCTCGCAATGACCAACAACTCCAAGTCATTGCGAGGAGCGAAGTCCCGCCAAG
>JBFMFQ010000082.1:0-13459 GCA_040752075.1 Candidatus Zixiibacteriota bacterium
CCACTTACGGCAGTGGACTGGCGCAACGCCTAATAATTGGGAGATATCCATTGCGAATCATCGAGACTAAACGGGCAAAGCAGGTCTTGTGGCTGTTTGTGCTGGGGCTGACGGTGTGTCTGGCGATGCCGTCGGCGGCGCCGGCCGCGGGATTCGCGACATCAGGGATTGGCATCAAAGCGCGTTCCATGGGAGGCGCCTTCCGCGGTCTCGCCAATGACTGGAGCGCGGCCTACTACAATCCCGCCGGTCTCGCCGGACTGAAATCCAGCGAGCTGAACTTCACGGTTGGCACCTACAGCCCGCGTGCCTCATACACGCCCAATGTCACCGCCGGCGGTCTGGACATCGGGTTCGGCGCCGCCAACGGGGCCGAGCGTTACCCCCTCGACGACCTCTGGCCGATTCCGTCTTTCGCGGGATTCGCCGTGTCGCCGTCATTCGAAAACTGGGTTTTCGGCGGCGCAATCTACTGGCCGCACGACGTCAATTACGCCTGGGACCTGTTTCGCACGCCCTCGGATCGGGGCTACGTGACCGATTACGCGTTCGCCGAGAAGAACTACCGGACCGATCTGGACGTGCTGGACATTCACCCGGCCGTGGCCCGGAAACTGAACGAGAAGCTCTCGGTCGGCCTGGGAGTTTCCCTGACGAGCGCCGACATTGTGTTTCGCCGCCCGGTCTATGTGGAAAACGGGCTCGGCGCCCCGTATGACATTTATCCCTATCACCAGTTCCTCGGTGATTTTCGCCTCGAGGGCAACGGCTTCGCGATCGGCGCCAACGCCGGGATCCTCTGGCAGGCCTCGGAGAATCTGACCATCGGCATCAGCGGGCAGACGCCCATGTCCGTGTCGATCGAGGGCACCGACGAACTCGACATGGCCTGGCCGATCAATGGCGCCTTCAATGATGATTTCGTCGTCATCGACGGCGACACGATCAACACGTCGCTGTACTTCTCCGGCATTCACGATCCATTGACCAATGTCAAGAACCCCTCGCACACGACCGGGATGCACTCCTTCGATCTCGACTTGCCGGGCGAAATCGGCATCGGCGTCGGTTTGAAGGCCGGGGATCGCCTGACTTTGGCGTTCGACGCGGCCATGACGCTCTGGTCGGCGGTCGATCAATGGGAAATCGTGTTGGGCGGCGACGGTCTCAACGGCGGAACCTCCCGCCTGACAAAGGTCACCGTGCCGTTTAACTGGGAAGACCAAATCCGCGTCTCCGGCGGTTTCGAGTACGGCGCGCGCGACAACCTGCTCTTGCGCGGCGGCGCCTATTACGACGCGGCGGCCGCCCCGGATTCGGCGCTGAACCCGAATTTCCCGATCGGCTCCGACGCATTCGGCCTGACCGGCGGGTTTGCCTACGCCATCGACGGGCACATTGAGCTGGCCGCGGCCCAGGAGATCGCCTTCTTCTCCGAGAAGACCGTGGAAGCCGTCAGCGAAGGTGCGGCGGTCACCGTTTTCCCCGGTGACTACAAGCTGAGCCGTTTTGAAACGATCTTTTCCATCACGTACCGGTTCTGAGGCCGGGAGGCATAAACGATGAACGCTCGTTCCCTGGTTTTTATGATTCTGGCGGTTGTGGGAGTCACACTGGTGTCCGTGACCGGGTGCACCGATCGCGAAAGCCCGCTCGATGACGGGTTCGCCAGCGATCAGGTGCCCTTTCAGGTCACCACCTCCTTCAGCGCCCTCAACCTCAACCCGCTCGGCGACACGCCCTTCCGCATCATCAGCGTCGCTTGGGCGTCTCACAGCCCCCTGACCGAATCGCAGCCGCCGTTCCCGGTGCTTTATCTCCTGCACGATTTTGGAGCGGATGGCGATTACTACACCCGCTACAACCTGCAGGCGACCCTCGATGACATGTATACAAAAGGCGAGATTGGCCGCATGCTCGTCGTCACGATCGGCGCGAACAATTCCTTCGGCGGGTCATTCTATCGCAACTCGCCGTCCAGCGGTCGATATGAAGACGTAATGACCGAGGCGATCGACTTTGTCGAAAACAGCGGGACATTCAACGTCTACACGAACGGCGGCAAAGACGCGCGGGCGATCTCGGGCCATGGCATGGGTGGATACGGCGCGGTCCGTTACGCGATGGAAAACCCCTCCATGTTCAGCTCGGTGTCCTCCATGTCAGGACCGCTGGCGTTTGATGAAGCTTGGGCAGACATGATGGCCGACAAGATCTTCGAGGAAAACAGCCTGACCGCCGGCGACTCGGCGGCATACGCTGCTCTCGCACCGGATCCTTCGAAGCCTTTCACGTCTCTCATGTTTGCGATGTCCGCAGCCTTTTCACCTCGCAACCTTGAGCCGTTTTCCAATATCGGTACGTGCAGAATCTGCGCGAACCCATCGCAGGTTCCTTGCCTCTCCTTTAGGGATTGCTCCCCCTGCTCCATCTTCACTATTGTGCCTCTTGCGAAAACAACATTCATCTTTGAGCGCGCAACGGGCAACCGGGCCCCTTGTTCCAGCCCGGTTGTTCCGCAGCCCATCGGGGTTGATCTCCCATTTGACTGGTTTAGCAACCGGGTCGACTCAGTGTGGAATCTCTGGTACGGATGCGATGCAAGGAGCTATCTGAACGAGAACCCCGGAGTTCTGGACGGCATCCCTGTCTACTTCGACTGCGGTGTGAACGATGAGTACGGGTTCCTTGCACAAAACGAGGCGTTCCGTGATGCCCTGCAGCAAGCAGGCAAGACCGCAGGACAGGACTTCTTCTATGAAGAGTACTCGGGGTACTCGGCGTTGCCCGCCGGCCACGATGAACTCATCGGGGAGAGACTTCGGAAGGTCATCAAGTTCCACTCCGACCGGTTGAGCCGCCCGCCGGGATCGTGACACGTGAACCTGAACTGAAAACGCATCGCCGGATCGCCAAAGGGTGATCCGGCGATTTCATTTCTGTTGCCGCGTCTATCGTCCGCCGGCCGTGGTGTCCTGCGTTGCGCCCAGGATGTACCGTGCAATCCACTCGCCCGCGAAGGCGTGACCGGCGGAATTGTAGTGTTCATTGTCCCGCCGCACATCATCGAAGAACTCCCGGTGGGCATTAAACTGGTTGGCCAATTCCACATACTCCGCGCCGGCGGCGATGGCGGCGTAACGGGCCGTCCGATGGTACCGGTGATGATAGTGGAACACGCCGGAAGTGTCGGACATACCGGGCGGGGGCCAGGAAATCGGCGAGGTCACGATAATCGCGCGGGCGCCGTTCTCCCGGGCGATGAGAACCAGGTGCTCGATGTTGGCGTTAAAGTCGACCGGCCCGACACGCCAGGTGCGAAACGCGGGATCAGGCTGGGGAGCGGGCGCGGCAAAGAGCGATTGCCAGCCGCGACGCGCCCACTGAAACGCGCGTAAACGCATAAGCAGGTTTTCGGCCCCAATCAGGAAGGACGCCGGCATCTTGATGTCCTTATCCGCGATGCCGTTGCCGGCCGGCTGATGATCCCCCCACGAAAAATCATAGAGCGCGATGTCGGGCTTCCAGCGGGGCATCCAGCGCTTTGCCAGCGCAATTGCCTGGTGGGTCGAGTAGTTCGTCACCCCGGCGTTGATCACCTCCCAGCGCTGGCCGGTCGTGTCGAGGCGATTCAGTTGTTTCTCCAGTTGGCGGGGATAGGCGGCATCTTCGGATACACCCCAACCAAACGTCGCCGATTCTCCAAAGCACACGACCCTTTTTGTGCCTTCCGGCCTCAAATCCGGGATGTCGTAACCACGGAAACCCTGTGCATTGATTTCATATTCGCCGGGGGCGAAAAACGGCCGCTTGATGGTCTGGTTGGGGCGGTATTTCCAGAAGAGCTCGGCATCCCGGTCAATCAGGTGCAGGTAGTCCCATTCACGCGCCTGAATGAACGTGTCATTGGGAGCCCAGTCCGGCACTCCGGCAAGCCGGGCCGCACCCTCCAAAAGGGCGATGACGATGACGACGATGACGATCCGGCGGCGCATGACGGGTTTTCGGACTATCTCGATGAGTCCCTTTCACGGTTTGGTGCCACGGGTCTTCAGACCCGTGAGTACGCGCGAAGCGCGCACTCACACGGCCCTGAAGGGCCGTGGCACCTGGTCGCAGTCCCATGCGGAACTACCGCAGCGCTTTGGCCGACAAATTGTCCTTCAACGCCGGGTGCACAAAGATTCCATCCTTGCGCACGAGTTTGTCATCGAGATAAATCTCGCCACCCCCAAACTCCTTCGTTTGAATCAACACCAGGTCCCAGTGGACCGCCGACTTGTTGCCATTCGGCGCCTCGTCGTAGCACTGGCCGGGCGTGAGGTGTATCGAACCGAATATCTTCTCGTCGAACAGGATGTCCTTCATCGGCCGGGTGATGTTCGGATTCAATCCAAAGGAGAACTCGCCGACATACCGCGCGCCGGGATCGGTGTCGAAAATCCTGTTTAAGTGCGCCGTGTCGCCCGCGCAGTCGGCGCGCACAATCTTCCCATTCTTGAAAACCAGGCGCACTTTGTCGAAGAGGGCGGATTCATGCAAAGATGGCGTGTTGTAGGTGATCTCCCCGTTGATCGAATCGCGAACCGGCGCGGTGTAAACCTCGCCATCGGGGATATTGCGGTGCCCGTCGCACTTGACCGGCGGAATCCCTTTGATGGAAAACGACAACTCGGTTCCCGGTCCCACGATGCGAACTTTGTCGGTGCGCTTCATCAGGTCGGCCAGCGGATCCATCGCCCTCGACATCTTGTTGTAGTCGACGTTGCACACGTCAAAGTAGAAGTCCTCGAATTTCTCAAGCGATGTCTCCGCCAGTTGCGCCATGGCCGCGTTTGGATAACGCAGCACGACCCACCGGGTGCGCTTGACCCGCTCCTCGAGATGAACCGGTTTGTAGAAGTGCTTCTGGTACGCGCGCCGTTTCTCCTCGGGAGCGTCGGCGAGGGAAAAGGAGTTGTTCGAGCCGCGCACCGAGATGTAGCAATCGGCGTCCTTCATCAGCTTCAAGTGCAGTTTGCCGAACGCCTTCTGCTGTTCCTCGGACGCGTGCATCACCCAGCGGCGCTCGACTTCCTCCTGGTTGTGATACCAAAGCGGCACACCGCCGACCTTGGCGATCTCGGTCACGATTTCCTTGACCAGGTGCACGGTGTCGTCGCCCTTGGATTCGACGTAGACCGTTTCGCCCGGTTTGACCGCGCAAGAGTAGTTGACGAGCGTGTCGGCGAGCGTGTTCCAGCGTTTGTCCTTCATCGATCCTCCCGTTTGGGGCCCGGATGCGCAGTCCCTGATGATCGCCCGGCGGACCCCCGCATCGGACGCGCCGGGCAATATACAAACTGGCGGACGGGAAAAAACGGTGGTCGAGGCGATTAGCGAAGAGCGGGAGCGCCGCGGTGCCGGGATTCGTCAAGGATGCGGCAACCCTCAAGCAGCAGTCCGGTCGTGTGAGTCGTGATGTTGCGTCCCGGGAGCACGGTGACCGGGTGCACCTCGAAATAGCCTTCCGGCCAGGCGAGGATCTCGAAAAATGCCTGATCGCCCTTTTGCCGGCCATGCTGGGCGTGGACAATCTCCCCGCGATCGAACCAGAGAACGGCCTCGCCGCCCGGATGGGTCAGATCGACCCGGCAGGACTTCTGCGACGCCGAGAGCACCTGAATCATGTCGGTCAGTCCAAGGTCCTGCAGACGTCCCGATACAAACGGCTCCTCCCCGTGGCCGCGTTTGGATCGCGAGTGCGGTGTCTCCGGGTTCTCCTGGCTCGAAAGGACCTTGGCAATGCGCTGAAGCACCGCCTCCGCTCCGCCGGCCCTGGCGAGAAGCGCCCGGGCGCCGTGCTTTACGAGCGCGGCGACCGGATCGGGAATGGCCGAATCGACCATGAACAGGACGGTGGCGGGATCGATCCCGATGGTGCGAATATCGCCGTGCATTGTGGTGGCATCCGGAATGGCGGCGTTTGCCACGTCCACACAGATAACATCCGGCAGACGCCGTTCCGCCAGGGCCATGGCATCGCTCCAAGTCGGCGAGGGGACCGCACGGTATGGCGGCCGGCCGGCAAGTTCGATCAGTTCGCCGATGATCGGCCCGGTGCCGACGAACATCAGCTCCGAGGGGCGGCCGGCGAGTTTCTGCCGCAGCGTCCTGCCCCGCAGAACAGAGAACGCCACCTCCAGTATCGATTGATCAAGCCCTTGTTCCGACTTTGCGGCACGCCCCTGCCAGGCATCGAGCGGATCCAGATCGTCCTTGTTGCGGCGGCTGTCGGCGATCGCCCAGATGACCCGAACCACATCCGTGGCGCGCGCCATTGTGGAGAAGTCACGACGCCCCTCGAGCAGGCCCGTGAAGACGCCAACCACATCCCACGGCAGATCAAGACTGCGAAGCAGGGCCGAGGACAAAGCCAGCGACTCGCGCGGTGTCATGCGGCGCGCGCTCTGGCGGTGCCAGGCCGCGGATTCGGACGTGAGGCACGCCAGGCGAACGGTCTGGCGCACCTCAACCGGGAGCCCCAGTCGGCGGCAAACCTCATCCGCCAGTCGTGCCGCCCAGACCGGACGGGGCGTGGCGCGCCCGGCATGCCGGTCATGCGAGGCCAGCGCGAGTTCAAGCAGATCGATCAACTTGTTCTCCCGGACTTCGCTGTCGGCTGTCCCGCCGTCGGCGCCTGCGGAATCGGCGGCCGAGTCACCCTGTGAACCCTGGTGCCGCTGGAGGATTTGATTGATGTGGGATTCGAGGGCGACGCAGATGGTCAGTTGCGAAGGTTGGGCCGCTTCCTCGACGCGTCCGATCGCCGCCCGGTCCGTGGGATCCGCGAAAGCGACTTGGAGAACGTCTTCCTCGTCACTGTAGCTGAATGGAACACAGGTGTGTTGTTCGAGGATTGAAAGCGGCAATCGGTCCAGCGCGTGCTGCTCCGGCGGAGAATCCAACAAGTCGATTCCGGGGACGCCGAATTGCTCGGAGAGCGCCGCCAGCAACTCATCCTCGGTCAGGTCGCCGCGCTGAAGCAGATGCTCGCCGAGACGGCCTCCGATCAGCCCCTGTTCCTCAAGGGCGGCTCGGATCTGCGGTTCGCTGATGATCCCGCGGGTCAGCAGGATTTCGTCGAGACGACGGTGCCCGCTCATCATTTCCCCTCCGGGGGTTGCCCCCCAACTGTACCTTATTGATATCGGCCACCTTGAGCGGCTTGCTGACCGTGCAAGAGGCCGGATTCGCAGTCTATCCATCGAATCTGAGACGAATTCCTCGGATTGATTGGGTATGGTGAGAAACCCTTGCTCTTGCCCCTACACCCCCAATGGGCTTTTCAACAGGCCATGATTGACCGGGTGTAGGAATCACCCTATCTTCGCCCGCGAACGGACGCCAAGCATCGCCTTGCCCGCAATGACCCAGCACCTGCCGACCGAGACTCCGCCGACCGCGACGATGGTGCCCATGGAAGAGACGGCGCGTCGAATCTACCTGATGAACGATCTCCCGCCGGAGGTGGTGGCGGTGGCGTTCGCCAAGACCTCCCGTTCCCCGGAGCCGTTCGATCAGATCGCGGCGGAACTGACGGAGTCGGCTTCCGCGCAATTCCATGAGAAATGGGTGGTCGGTTATGGCCACGCCTCGGTCGCGGAGCACGCCATCCTGTCATTGGCGGTGGAGAACATCTCCATTTTGGCCGCCAAGGCGATCGAGGACAACCGGCTCGCTTCGTACACGGAGAAATCGACCCGTTACCAGATCTACGATCCAAAGCGAGTCTACCGTCCCACCGACATCATGGCGCATCCGGGGCTGCGCGATTCCTATGAGAAGCTGATCACGCGTTTGCTTGAGACGTACATCGCCTGGTCGGAACGGGCGCTCGAGTATCTCAAGTACAGGCACCCGCTCGAATCCGGGAAGTCGGAACGTCTCTGGGAATCGCGGCTGCGGGCCCAGGCCTGCGACTCGATCCGCTATCTCCTGCCGACCGCCACCTTGACCAACTTGGGGTGGACGGTGAACGCGCGTGCTCTGGCGCATGCCATCCGCAAATTGGGCGGCTCGCCACTGCCCGAGTTGCGCGAGATCGCGGGCGAACTGAACGCCGCGGCGCGCACACGGGTGCCGACCCTCTTGAAATACTGCGATCCCGATCTCGCCCGTTCCGAATCAGGCGAGGCCGTGCGAACCCTGCTGGCATCGCGCCTGAAGTCCCCGTCTCGCATCGAGGAAGAGGCCGGTCCCGAGGTCGCCATCCTCCGGCATGATGCGGATGCGGTCTTGCGGCTGGTTTGCGGCCTGGCCTACCCGCAACAGGGCGGGGACTGGGATGCGCTTGAGGATGAAGTACGGTCGTGGCCGGGCGACGAGCACCTTCGCGTGATCCAGACATCGGTCGCCAACCTCGGACCGTTCGATCCTCTGCCACGCGCCTTCGAGCATGTCAATCTCCTAGTCGAGATCACCGTCGACTACGGCGCGTGGCGCGACATCCAGCGCCATCGTATCGGCACCCAAACCGCACAGGAGCTTACGCCCGATCTTGGTTACACAATACCTCCTCTGGTCGAAGAACTCGGTCTGCGCGGCGAGTTCATCAATCTCCTGGCCGAATCGGCGGCCGTCCACGACCGCATACGGCCGGAGTTTCCCCACGAGGCGGTGTACCCGCTGATGCTCGCCTTCCGCAAGCGGTCCCTGTTCGGCTGGAATCTGCGCGAGGTCTTCCATTTCGTGCGGTTGCGCGGCACCTCGAAAGGGCACGCTGCCTACCGCCGCGTGGCGATCGAGCTCTGGCGTCAAACATGCCGTTGTTACCCCTGGGCCGCGGAACTTCTGCATCCCCTGGGCGAAGACTTCCGTGCCTGATCTCCGTCACTCCCTGACTTTCCTCCTGACATATTGACAGAAATCCGGGCCGGTTCTTGTTACCGTTGCCCGGCTCGATTCCGACGGTTTCCCGGGTGCTTGGGGCGCTGAGGGAGACAGTTCCGGGCCTGGCCGGATTGTGACAGGAGCCGGGGGAGATTGCCAAACAGGGCGTGGTGGAAGCTGGTAAACCAGTTGGAGCAGACGGGCTTGCGCCCACACAGAAGGGATCGATATGGTTGAAACTGTGCATGGAGTGACGCCGCCCACCTTGCCCTGGGTGGAGGTTACCAGCCGACTTTGCAAGGGATGTGACTTTTGTGTCCAGGCTTGCCCGCCGCAAGTTCTGGGATTCTCCTCGGACATCAATGCCCGGGGATATCACTATTCGTTTTATCTCGGTGACGGTTGCACGGGGTGCGGGATCTGCTTTTACAACTGCCCGGAGCCGGGAGCGATCACGGTCTGGCGCAAACCCGCCGACCAGAAAAGCCGCAAGGTGTTGAAGTGATGGGGGCCAGCACACGCCAGGAAGGGGAGAACTTGTGAGCACGGAATTCCTCAAGGGTAACGAGGCGATTGTGGTGGGCGCGATCATGGCCGGATGCCGCGCGTACTATGGCTACCCGATCACCCCCGCATCGGAAATCGCCGAGGCCGCCGCCCGTCTCATGCCGAAGGTCGGCGGGACATTCCTCCAGGCGGAATCGGAGGTGGCGGCGATCAACATGGTCTATGGCGCGGCCTCGACCGGCCAGCGTGTCATGACCGCTTCATCATCCCCCGGCATCTCGCTTAAGCAGGAGGGGATCTCCTACGCGGCCGGATCGGAACTGCCCTGTGTCGTGGTGGACATCATGCGCGGCGGGCCGGGACTCGGGAACATCGGGCCCGAGCAATCCGACTACAACCAGATGGTCAAGGGCGGCGGCCACGGCAATTACAAGTTGATCGTGCTCGCGCCGAACGGCGCACAGGAAATGTACGACCTGACCATGCTGGCCTTCGATCTCTCCGACAAGTACCGCAACCCGGCCGTGGTTCTCGCCGATGGGTTTATCGGGCAGATGATGGAGCCCGTCGATGTCGGCGAACCGGTGGAGTCGCTTCCCGTCAAGCCCTGGGCCGTCGAAGCGACCGCCGAGACGCGTGACAACCTGATCAGTTCGATCTACCTCGCGCACGATGAACTCGAGGCGCATGTCGCCAAACTGTCCGCCAAGTACGACGACATCGAGCGCGCCGAGGTCCGCTACGAGGAATACCGCACCGAGGACTGCGAGTTTGTGACCATCGGATACGGAATCGTCTCGCGCATCCTGATGAGCGCGGTCGACCTGGCGCGCGACCGGGGTATCAAGGTGGGGATGCTTCGCCCGATCACGCTGTGGCCCTTCCCGAAGCAGCCGCTCCGCGCGCTCGCCGGCCGTACGAAGGCAATGCTCGTGGCGGAATGCTCGACCGGGATGCTGGTCGATGATGTCAAGCTGGCGATCGACTGCAAGATTCCGGTTCGCCTGTATTCCCGCAACGGCGGCAACATCCCGAGCGTCGCCGAACTCGTCACCGCCATCGGCAAGATGCAGGAGGAGCTGTCGTGACCGACGTCTACAAGAAACCCGACTCGTTCTACGAGTTCTTCACCCGCAGCGCCGCCGTGGACAAGGAGGCGACGCACTATTGCCCGGGTTGCGGCCACGGCAATCTGCACAAGCTGATCGCCGAGGCCATCGATGACATGCAAATCGCCGACCGCACGGTCTTTGTCTCGCCGGTCGGATGCTCCGTCTTCGGCTATTACTACTTCCGGGTGGGCAACGTCCAGTCCGCGCACGGCCGCGCGCCGGCGGTCGCGACCGGCATCAAGCGCGCCCTGCCGCACGCGATCGTGATTTCCTACCAGGGCGACGGCGATCTGGCGGCCATCGGCGCCAATGAAATTTTGCAGGCGGCGAACCGGGGTGAATCGCTCACCGTGATCTTTGTCAACAACGCGATCTATGGAATGACCGGCGGGCAAATGGCGCCGACCACCCTGCTCGAACAAAAGACCACAACAACGCCGTACGGCCGCACCGTGGCCAATGAGGGCTACCCGCTGCGTGTCTGCGAACTGCTGTCGTCGCTGGATGCGCCGGTTTATCTCGAGCGCTGCACGCTGGAAGACAGCAAGAGCATCATGAAGACCCGCAAGGCGGTCCGCCGCGCGATCCAAAACCAGGTGGAGAACCGCGGATTCTCGCTGGTTGAAGTCTTGAGCCCGTGTCCCACCGGCTGGAAGCTCGATCCCATCGATTCCCGCAAGTGGATTACCGACAAGATGCTCTCCGTTTTTCCACCGGGGCTCTACAAGGAGCGCCCCGATGCCGCGCCGAGACCGGTAGTGTCGCACCCGGCTCTTTCCAGTGACGACGTGCTGAAGTCGCTCGGCGTGACACGCGAAAGCGCGAAAGCCACGCGCAAGGTCGATCCTGGTTTCCCAACCCATGAGTTGATCATCGCCGGCTTCGGCGGACAGGGTGTGCTGCTTCTCGGCCAACTCCTGGCGAAGTCGAGCATGAGCGAGGGCAAGTTCGTATCCTGGCTGCCCTCCTACGGGCCGGAAATGCGGGGAGGAACCGCCAATTGCCATGTCGTGGTTTCCGGGCGCCGCATCGGCACTCCCCTGGTGAGTCATCCAACTCTGCTGGTCGCCATGAACCAGCCGTCGCTGGAGAAATTCGCGCCGATTGTCCGTCCGGGCGGGGTGGTTCTGTACGACAGTTCCTTCGTCAAGGATGTGCAGATCCCGGGACACGTCACCGCCGTCCCGATTCCCTTCTCCGAGATCGCCAATGGCCTCGGCGACGCCCGTGTCGCGAACATGGTGGCCATCGGAGCCATCATTGAACTGACCGGGATGACAGAGACAGCATCGATTGAAAAGCTCATCCACGCGCTCCCCAAGAAGGCGCTCGTGGAGGCAAACCTCGCGGCATTGAAGGCGGGGCGTGAGAACGCGCTCGCGCAGAAACCGGCCGCGGGAGCTCTGACGTAATGCGTCCGACTGGGAGCTGACCATGAACATTGGACTCGTGAAACAGATTCAACAACATGAGAAGCGCGTGCCGATCGTGCCGGCCGGCGTCCATCTTCTGAGCAACCTCGGTCACACCGTCCATGTCGAGCACGACGCCGGATTGGCGGCGGGATTCAACGATGAAGCCTATGCCGAAGCCGGCGCCAACATCGTGTACTCGCGGGAGGAGGCGGTCCGCCGCGCCGAACTGGTCATGGGCGTGGCTCCCGTGCTGCCCGAGGACATTTCGCTTCTGAGCGATGGGCAAACCGTCATGACGTTCGGCAACTTCGTGACCCTGCGGCCCGAGGCGGTGCAGGGATTGTGCCAGAAGCGCATTACGGCCGTCGCCTACGAGTGGATCGAAAACGACGAGGGTCACCGTCCCATCATCGAGGTCATGGGGGAGATCGCGGGTCCCATCGCGGTGACGATGGCTGCGCGGTTCCTCGAGAGCCACCACGGGGGGCGGGGAATTCTGCTCTCCGGCGCGCCCGGCATCCCGCCGGCCAACGTCGTGATCATCGGCGGCGGGAACGTGGGGCTGGCCGCCGCCCGCGCGGCGGTCGGATTGGGCGCTCAGGTGATTTTGCTCGACAGCGACCCCGACCGGCTCCGGTTGGCGCATCAGATCTTCGATGGACGCGTGGTGACTTATCTCTCCTACCGGTACAATCTGGACAAAGTTCTACGGTTCGCCGACGCCGTGATCGGCGCAGTTTGGGTGCGCGGTGGGCGTCCGCCAATCATCATCAACCGCGAGATGGTCCGGCGCATGAAGCCGCGCTCCGTGATCATCGACTGCAGCATTGACCAGGGGGGAATTTGCGAGACGGGGCGGCCGACGTCGCTCATCGATCCGATTTTCGTCTCGGAGGGCGTCATCCACTGCGGCATTCCGAACCTGCCCGCGACCGTTGCCCGCACCGCTTCCTTTGCCATGGCCAACGCGCTTTTCCCCTATGTGCGTCATTTCGCCCATGGCGGACTCGAGGAAGTGATCATGGATCAGCCGGGGTTTGTCCAGGGTGTCTACATTCGCAATGGTGAGATCGTCAATCCCGCTGTCGCCGATCTGGTTGGCGCGCGCATGAGTGCGGTGACCGTGTGAGTTTGACCACGGGGCCGGAGGTATGATGACTACAATGGAAACTGCCGCCCAGGCCGTCGACGGCCGGCGGAACGCACGAACTCCCACCTGGCTTGAGGAGTATCGCCGGAAGCTGACCACCGCCGCCGAGGCCCTGCGGGTCGTGCGCTCCGGCCAAAGGGTCTACGTACACCCTGGATGCGCGGAACCGGAAACATTGGTCGAGGCGCTGGTGGCGCGGCGGGATGAACTCGAAAACGTCGAGATCGCCCACATCCTGACCCTGGGCTCGGCGCCCTACGTCGCCCCCGGAATGGAAAAGCACTTCCGTCACCGGTCCCTCTTCACGGGCGGCAATGTCCGCAAGGCGCTCAACGAGGGCCGCGCCGACTACGTCCCGATCTTCCTCGGCGAAATCCACCGCCTCTTCAAGAACGGTTCGCTGC
>JBFMFQ010000083.1:0-13438 GCA_040752075.1 Candidatus Zixiibacteriota bacterium
CTGGTGATCCTGCTGGGGTGCCAGACCACCGCTGAGACATCGACCCCCGGGGACGGCACGGCCCAGAGTTCACCCGCCACGACCCCGGCGCCGAAGGAGTCCAAGGCGCGTGCGAACGCGGCGCCGAATTTCACTCTGCCGGATCTCAACGGGAAGCCGATTCAGCTTTCGGACTATAGCGGGCGCGTGGTCATGGTGGATTTCTGGGCGACTTGGTGCGGCCCGTGCCGGCGCACCATCCCCGACCTGGTGGACTTGTACAAGACGCATAATGCCGCCGGCTTCGATGTGCTGGGTGTCGCGCTGGAGCGTCAGGGGACAGACCTTCTGAAACCCTTTGTTGAGAAAAACGGCATCACCTACCCGATTCTGGTCGGCAATGGGGATGTTGTGCAATCGTACGGCGGATTCAATTCCATACCGACCGCGTTCCTGATCGGCCGCGATGGAACGATTCGTGAGCAGTTCGTGGGTGTGCAGTCGAAAGCCACCCTCGAGAAGGCCATCGCCAAGCTTCTCGCCGAACCGCCGCCGGCCTGATCGATCGCCGGCACAAAACCCGCAGTCCCCGAAGCGCCAGGGTCGGGCCGACGCGTCTCGCCGGCCGCAACGACCCGCGTGAGATCACGCACACCACTTTCGGATTCTGAAACAAGTTCCCCGCCGGAACGCCGGCTTGGCCGGACAGAGATGATAACCAAATCTGTCCTGGATACGTATAATCCCCCATGACAGACGAACCCCAAAGAGGAGTAACGGCATTGAATCGGTTACGTTTTGCGCATCTCCTGAAGGCAACAGTCCTGGCACTTTCCCTTATCTCGCTTCTTCCCGCGGCGGTGATGGCGCAGGGCATGCCGCCGACCTTGGTCGAACTGGGCGAGGTCAGTGAACTGGAATTCCACGATCAGATGACGCTGGTGGGGCGCACCTCGCCCTGGATCAGAAGCCAGATGGTCGCCGAGGTTGCGGGCCGGGTCACGGCCATCGAAGCGGCCGAAGGCAACCCCGTCTCGCGCGGCGAGGTTCTCGTGCGGATTTCCGACGACAAGGCCAAGGCGCAGCTGGCGGCCAAGAGCGCGGAGGTGGAACAGGCGCGTATTTCGGCGGACCTGGCGCTCACCAATTTCAAGCGGGCCGAAGATCTCTTCGCCAAGAATTTGATCCGCGAGGCGACGCTCGACAGCATGAAGGCGTGGGTGGCCAGCGCCAACGCCCGTCATGCCCAGCTCGATGCGGAGCGCGAGCAATTGCAGATTGACTTTGATCGCTGCACGATTCGCGCGCCCTTCAATGGATTCACCGTGCAGCAACTGGTCCAGGTCGGCGGCTGGGTCAGTCCGGGAACACCCGTGTTTGAGTTAGTCGACCTGACTTCCATCAAGGTCACGGTCGATCTGCCCGAGCGTCACTACGGTCGTGTCAGCATCGGCTCCGCCGCGCTGATCCGGAGCGCGGGCGAGGACGACCAATTTGATGGCATGGTCACCGGCATCGGGCGCGATGCCTCAGAAGAGACTCACACTTTCCCGATCATGGTGACGGTCGACAATCCGGAGATGCGGTTGGGCGGCGGGAAACTGGTCCGCGCCACGCTGTCCTTCGATGAGAAATTCACGAGTCTCGCGGTTTCGAAGGATGCCGTTTTGCGGCAGGGGACCCAGACATCGGTCTACACGGTCGCCGACGGCAAAGCCGTGCCGATTGCGGTCACCATCCGTTCCGAGATGGGAGACATGGTCGCCGTCGAGGGCGAGGGGCTGAAGATCGGGATGCCGGTGGTGGTGCGCGGCAACGAGCGCATCTTTCCGGGGTCGAGTGTCCAGGTCGCCAATATCAACGGCGGCGCGCCGACCGCTTCTCCCAATTAAACTCGCGATGGCCCCCGCGCACGCGCCGCGGACGGGCTGTCGAAGTGAATCATTCACGGCGCGCAAGACGGGACAATAATCGTGGGTTTCATCAATTCCTCCATCAAGTATCCGGTCACCGTGGTGGTCGGTGTGCTCATCGCCATCCTCGCGGGTGTCATTGCGCTCACCAAGGTGCCGATTCAACTCACCCCCGAAGTGGACCGGCCGATCATCACCGTGAGCACCACGTGGTTTGGCGCCTCCCCGGAAGAAATCGAACGCGAGATCATCGAGGAGCAGGAGGAATACCTGAAGTCGGTCGAGGGACTCCTGGAGATGACCTCCGAGGCCCAGGACGGGCAGGGGACCATCACGCTGGAGTTCGGGGTCGGCACCGACATTACCGGGGCGCTGGTCAAGGTGACCAACCGCCTCGCGGAGGTTCCGGAATATCCGGAGACCGCGGAACGTCCGGTGGTGACATCTTCCGGACCCTTTGAAGGCGCCATCGCTTGGTTTGTGGTCAAGGCGGACTCCGGCGACATCTATGTTCCGCATCTTAAGAATTATGTCGAGGATGTGATCAAGCCGCGCATGGAACGCGTCGAAGGCGTTTCCGCCATCAATATCTTCGGCGGCCTCGAAGAGGAATTGCATGTCGTTTTCGATCCGGACCTGCTCGCCTCGATGGGCATCACGATTGGTGAGTTGACCACCGCCCTGCAAAGCGAAAACCGCGACATTTCTGCGGGCGACTTCGGCGAAGGGAAGCGCCGCTATGTCGTGCGCACAGTTTCCCGCTATGAATCCGAGGACGAAGTCGCCAACACGGTCATCACCACCCGCAAGGGAATCCCGATCACCGTGGGGCAGGTCGCCGATGTTCGCCTCTCGCACCGCAAGCCGACCGCGCTGGTGCGTCACAAAGGCGAGCCGTCGATCGCTTTCAATGCCCAGCGTCAGGTGGGCGCGAATGTGCTCACGGTCATGGATGGCCTCCTGGCGCAGATGGAGATCCTCAACCGCGATGTGCTCGCGCCGCGCGGGTTGCGTGTCGAGAATGTCTATCGCGAAACCGTCTACATCGACTCGGCCATCGATCTGGTGTTTTCGAATCTCTACCTGGGCGGGTTCCTCGCGATTCTGACCCTGTTTCTCTTTTTGCGGTCGCCATCGGCCATTCTCGTCATCGCGCTGTCGATCCCGATCTCGGTGGTGGCGGCTTTCCCGCTCATGTACGCCTTCGGACGCTCGGTCAATGTGATCTCGCTGGCGGGAATGGCGTTCGCCGTGGGCATGGTGGTCGATTGCTCCATTGTCGTATTGGAGAACATTTACCGTCACATGCAAATGGGGAAATCCCGATGGACCGCCGCCCTGGAGGCGACCACGGAAGTGTGGGGCGCGCTGGTGGCCTCCACGGTCACGACCATTGCGGTGTTCCTGCCCGTCTTGTTCATCCAGGAACGCGCCGGGCAACTGTTCAAGGACATTGCGATTGCCATTTCGACCGCCATCGGTGTTTCGCTTTTCGTTTCCATCACGGTAATCCCCTCGCTTTCGTCCCGAATTCTCAAGGTCTCGAAAAAACTGCATGGACGCGACGAATCGCACGATTGGCTGACCCGCTTCGCCGCGCGTGTGGCCGCCATCGTCGATTATGTCAATGCCACCGCCAGGCGGCGATTGAGCACGATCGCGGGCATGGTTCTCATCAGCATGGGGCTGACATGGGTGCTTCTGCCCAATGCCGAGTATCTGCCCAACGGCAACCAGAACCTGATTTTCGGATTCATGCTGCCGCCGCCGGGATACAGTCTCGATGAGATGATCAAGGTGGGGGAGAAGGTCGAAGAACAGGTCCGTCCCCTGTGGGAGACCGAGGGCGAGGCGGCCAAGTCGCTGCCCGGGGGCGGCATCGACAACTTTTTCTTTGTGGCATTCCCGGGGCAGGCGTTTCTCGGCATGCGCGCCTCCGATGATGCGCGTGTGAAGGAACTGGTCCCGGTCGTCAATGGCGCGCTGTTCTCCATTCCCGGCGCGATCGGCTTCGCCAGCCAGGCGTCGCTCTTCTCGCGGGGATTCGCCGGGACACGCTCGGTGCAGATCGACATCACCGGGCCCGACCTCCCGAAGGTGCTGGGCATCGCCGGGCAGGTGTTCGGCCAGGTGGGGCAGGTGCTGCCGGGGTCGAACTCGCGCCCGATTCCCGGGCTCGATCTCGGCAATCCCGAAGTGCGCGTCTATCCCGACCGTGTCCGCGCCGCGGATGTCGGTTTCAGCGCGACCGACATCGGCCGCGCGGTCAACGCGCTGGTCGACGGCGCCATCGTCTCGGATTACCACCACGAGGGGCAGAAGATCGATCTCGTGCTCAAGGGCCGTGACGATTGGACCCGTCACACGCAGGACATTGCGCAATTGCCCATGGCGACACCGTCGCGCCAGATCGTAACGGTCGGCGATGTCGCCCATGTCCAGCAGCGCCAGGGACCGGTGCAGATCAACCACGTCGAACGACAGCGCGCGGTCTCCATCGAGACAATCTTGCCCGACGACATTCCGCTGGAGGGCGCGATCGCGAGCATTGAAGATCAGATCGTCCGCCCGATGCGGGCCAGCGGGCAATTGGCCGGTTTGTACGACATCAACATCTCGGGCACCGCCGATGACCTGACCCGGCTGAAGACCGAGATGCTGACCGATTTCAATATCGCCGTCTTCCTGACCTACCTGCTTTTGGCGGCGTTGTTTCAGTCGTTCACCTACCCGCTGGTCATCATGCTGACCGTGCCTTTGGCCACCTTCGGCGGCGTGCTGGGCCTCCGGGTCGTGCAGATATTCAGTCCGGGCCAGCAATTGGATGTCCTGACCATGCTCGGGTTTGTGATCCTGATCGGCACCGTCATCAACAACTCCATTCTGATCGTGCACCACGCCCTCCAACTCATGCGCGAGGGGCTCGATCCGCGCGCGGCGGTGAAGGAATCGGTGCGTGTGCGTGTGCGGCCGATCTTCATGTCCACCGGAACATCGGTCCTCGGCATGCTGCCGCTGGTTGTCATGCCCGGCGCGGGCTCGGAATTGTATCGCGGATTGGGCGCGGTGGTCCTCGGTGGCCTGGCCATGTCGACCGTTTTCACCCTGGTGCTGACACCGCTCGTGTTCTCCTTCGCGGTGGAATTGGTGCTGAAAGTGCGTGGGCTGTTCGGCCTCGAACAGATCGCCGTGTCCACAGCGCCGGAGCTGGACGCGGGACGGCAGGAAGCGTAACTCAACCCTGATGTCATCCCCGCCACTCGGAACCGTGTGCCGTGACCTTGGTCACGGTGTCCTGGTTCGAACCCTCGCCCTGACCAAGGTCAGGGCACACGGGGTGTAGTAAGGCGGTGCGTGCAAAGAACGCACGCACCCTACGGACTATGAAAAGTAAATGGCCGCCGTCACCACCACCGCCGCCACCGTCGTCTCGACGTACACACGCATTGCCTGACGCGCAATCGCGCGTCGCTCCGAATCGTCCTCGACTGGCGCTTCCCCGTCGTCGGTTTCGCGCGTGCCGCGTGCGGCTTGCACGATGCAGGTGCGTTCGAGTGCTTGGAATATCCCAAGGAAGGAAAACCAGTAGGGGAGAACGAGAGCGAGACGAACTCCGCGCGGCCAGTCGGCGGTGATCAGGAAGACCGTGATGGCCACCGTGACGATGAGCGAGGGGATCGCCCCGAAGAGACGCCGCCGCACACCGCGTGCGGTGATGTTGGGGCAGGTTCCGGCGCGTATGGGTTCAGGACCCACCGAGTTCCTCGAGGCGCGCAGTGGTAATGGTCACGATCTCCTCGTCCCCGCGCGTTTCCGCATTCTTGCGGGCCTCGGCATAGACCGTGCGGGCCTCGTCGATCGCGCCGGTCGACTCAAGTAAACGTCCCAGCTCGAGGCCGGCGGCGCCGTAGTTGGGGTCGCTGGCGAGACATTCACGGAACCGGGCAATCGCATCCATCGTGCGGCCCCGGTCGCGGTAGTGACTCGCGAGGCCAAACAAGGTCATCGGATCCCCGGGAAAATGGCGGAGGACTTCGAGAAACTGCTCTTCACGTGGATCGGACATTGAGGCACCGTGCTAGACGGTATACGAAGGAATCTCCGAATCCAGACCGAAGAGATTGTAGGCGTTCTGCCCCATGATGGCGGCGATGGCGCGGCTTGAGAGGCGCAGCGAATTGAGCACTTCCAGTTGATCGGCGTAAACATCGCGCCGCCAGCCACGGGGGAAGGCGCCCGAGTCGGTCCCGAAAAGCATGCGCGCCGGCCCGAAGACCTCCAGGGTGCGTTCGAACGCCTCGCGCAGTCCGGAAAACTGGGACTGGTCCAAAAGCCAGGAGTTGGAGGAGGAGGTGTCCACGTGCACATTCGGGCACTGCAAGCCCAATCGCAACAGCGCGGGCAAGGTCCCCGCGCCGAAGTTGGGCACAACGAAATTCACCGTGGGAAAATCGGTCGCCGCGCGGTGGAGGTCGGCGGGGTTGCCGTAATGCATGTCATACACATCCGGCAGATCCCACCAGCGGCGCGGCGGGATGCGCAGCACGCCGAAATGGACGTACACGACCAGCCGGTAACGCCGGGCAAGATGGTAAATCGGGTAGACCCGGTCAGACGAGGCGGAAAAGCGATGCAGCGACGGGTACAGCGCCACCCCACGGAAGCCCCATTCGCGGATTTTGTGCTCCAGAATTTCCGAGGCGATGGTCAGGTAGGGATCGACCGTCGCCACGCCCAGGAAACGATCGGGATAAACCCGCATCGCCGCGGCGACCGAGGCGCCATCCCCCATGACACTCGCAAACGCCACCATGCGCGACACCCCGAACCGGTCCATCTCGATGGTCCAGAGATCGGCCAGGCGCACCGGGTCCTTGGGCGGGACCATGAACCCATGCTGGCGGGCCCGTGTTTCGATGAACTGGTCGATGTCGCCGTAGCGCTGGCGCTGCTGGGTGAGCAGGCGGAAATAGTTGTAGGACAAAAAGTGCGAGTGAGCGTCAATGATCTCCATGCCGGGTTACCTCGGACACCGACGGGGCGGCCCCCGATATCCTCGCCGGACCCGTGACTTCAGATGCGGCGAGTATTTCAAGGAATCGGGAGACCGCCGAATTTGCAAGAGCCATTCTGACAAAGGGCGTCATGAATTGGGGGAGAGGACCGCATGCAGAACGGGGCTCCGCCGTGTGGGCGAAGCCCCGAAGCCGGGAAACGGCGAGACGGGACGATTACTCCATCGCCGCCATCTGGTCTTTCGCCGCCTTGATGGCCTTCGCCGGATCCTTCGACGCCATCTCGTGGCAGGCTTTCGTGCAGCAGGCGTAGTGAGTGTCGCCCTCGGTCAGGTACATCGTGGTTTCATCGATCATGAAACCCTTGCCGCAGCCGCAGATCGCCTTGGTCCCCTTGTCGGTGACCGAGACCACGTTGCCCACGGACATCTTGGTGTGGGTCTTGTCCATGAAGTTTGCGACCGCGGTTTGGCTCATCTTGGCCGCCCCCGCAGGGTCCTTCGCCGCCATTGCATGGCAGGCTTCGGTGCAGCAGGCATAATCCTTGCCATCGACCGTGAGGTACTTGGTGCTGGCATCCGGCACGAACACCTTGCCGCAGCCGCAAATCGCGACCGTGTTGGCCGTCTTGGCCATGACCGAAACCGGGGTAAAGCCGACGACCGCAATGGCCACGGCCACGACCAGCGCCAACCATCCTTTTGACATGGATCCTCCTTTGTGACGGTTATGAAGTGTTGAACAGATCGCCCAATCAGGACAATCGAAGCCCTATTTAGGGGCCAAAATTACACGCGCAAGGACAATTCTGCGTTCCCGGAATCTGGATGATGCCCGGACAGTGCGCCCGGAATCATTATCGCACAACTTTATAGGGACGGCGTAACGTGTTTGTGCTTAACAAAATACGGTCGCGGTAGACACGTTCCCAGCGGTCGATCTCAGCTTACCGGAATCCAGTAACTGACCTTGACCGCCAAAAAGTTCTCGCCGGGAGAACCAACGGAGTCGAAAAGCGACCGGAGACGAACATGCTCTCCCGGCCGATCATCATCGGAGCGGTTTTGCTGCCAGACCAGGTAGAGGGTACTGCCGCGCCGGAATTCCCAGCGCAAGACCACGTTGCTGCGAAATGAGAGGTAGCCGTAATCGTTCGCGGAGAAGGTGAAAGGGTCCCCGTCACCGGTGACTTCATACACGCCATCCTCGCCGGTGATCGTGGTTCCATCGGTGCCGTAGGTCTTCAGTTCGGTGTCGCGGGCGCGGCGCAGTTCACCGAAATCGAAGTAACGGCCGCTGGAGGCAAACGGCTCGCCATACACCTCCAGACTTAAGTCCGGTGTGAAATAGTAGTTCACGCGAAACTGAGTGGCGACCTCGCTCTGATCGAGCCATGCGAAAACATAACGCATGCCGTAGGTGGATTCCGGTCCGCCCGGCCGTGTCGCCACATACTGGCGTGATGTGTTGATCCGCTCGTAGCCGGTCTCGACCCCGAGGGCCACTCGCTCCCCGATCCTTGTCTCCAGTTCGCCGCTCACCCCATACCCCCATCCGCCAATCTCGTTTCGCGAATACGAACCGTCGAAACCATACTGGGTACGGGCGGTAAAGTTGTTGTTGACGCCCCCGCCGATGGTGTATCCGGAGGTCGCGCGCATGGAAGGACCGCCGCGTGTCATGTTGTCGCTCTGCGCACGGACGTGCCCGTTGGTGAACACATACGCGCTCCAGTAGTTCTTAAACGTCGTGTTGATGTTCAGCTCGAGGTTGCCGAATTGATGCGAGCCGCCGTAGTTCCATGTCGAATTGCTGTACAGTCCGATGGAGTAGCTGCGCAGGTGAGCGCCGGGCTGGGTCTCGCGGTAGCGGAGATTGCCCCAGGCGTCGATGTCATCGGCCGTATTGAGAATCCCGGCATCGTTGAGATCGAACCCGGGGGACTCGGTGGATCCGCCCAGACTCCAAAGCCAGTGCCGCCCGCTGTTGCGATCGAGGGAGAGAGACGCCGTGTATCCCGACAGGCTGGTGCGGGAGGGATCCAAGGTGACATAGTCCGCGTCGGGGCGTTGGTAGTAGCGCGCGCTGGATGTCTGCGCGGCAAGGATGGCGTTGCTGTCGCCCGCAATGTGGCTGAAGCCGGCGTAGCCGCGCAGCTCATAAGCCCCTCCGCCGAAACGCCAGTTCCAATCCGCCCCGCCGGAGATGGCGTCCTCGCGGAGCGCTTCTTTTAGGTGCGGATCGCCGGACAGGTCGCGGGTCAGGCCGGTGAGAATGATTCCGGCGGTCGAGGCGTCTTCGCCGAATTCCTGCTGCAGCCGGACAACCCCGTATCCGGTGACCGGTTCAACACGGGTGTGCGAGGTGATCCCCGTAAGCGTGTCAAACACGTTGGCTGTTTCACGTCCGGTCACAGCCAGCAATGTGCCAACAGAGAGGCCGGACGGAAGCCGTCCGGTGAGCTTGGCGGCCGCGGGAATGGTCGTGCTCTGCGGGAACTCAACGAAATCCCCTTCGGCATCGCCCTTCGGCGCGCCCCCGATGCGGCGGGAATAGAAGTAGCTCGGGCCGTTCGCCTGGAAGAGCTGGCTTCCTTCGATGAAGAATGGTCTGCGCTCCTCGAAGTATGTCTCGTACGCGGTGAGATTGACTTCGGCGGGATCCGCCTCGACCTGCCCGAAGTCCGGATTGAACGTGGCATCGAGCGTGAGATTGGGGCCGAGACCCAGTTTCAAGTCAGCGCCGATGCGTGAATCCAGTTCGCTTCCCTCATGAAAGGGATCGGCGGGGTGCGGGTCCTCGCGGAAACGCGAGTCGCCGGCGACATAGGGGAGAAGCTCCAGCCGCCGCGAGGGCTCGACCCCGCGAATGCCGACCAGGTCGCCGAATCGCGATGCCCAGCCGGTCTCATTGCGGGGCGTGTAAATCCAGAAGTCGTCCTCGTTGCGCGCGGGTATCCACCGGTTCCAGTTGATCCCCCATGTCTGTTCGTCGGAGTTGTTGAATCGCAATTGTGAGAACGGGATCCGGAACTCGGCGTACCACCCGAGCGAATCGATCGATGCCGCACCGTCCCAGACGGCATTGAATGAATAGTCGTTGTAATGCTCCAGATCCTCCGGGTGGTAACGGTCCATCAGGCCACCGCCGGCGGTGACCGCAAAATCGTATGAGGTTCGCCGGTCGAGATAGGTGTCCAATGAGAGGATCATGACCTCCGCATTGCCGACATCGTCGCGCCGGTTCAGTTCCTTGACGATCTTCGAGGGGGCATCGCAGTACATGCGCGCGGCGGCATAGACCGCCTGATCGTCGTACATGATGGCGACTTCGGTTCGCCACTCCGGGACCGTGCCCTCGTTGGGCTCCTTCTGCAGGAAATCGGAGACGAACCTCGGACCGCTCCACGCCGGGTCATCCAGACGGCCGTCAATGTGCGGACCCGGCCCGGTCACACGGACCGCCTGCATCTGTTTTCTCTGGCCGGGAACCGGGGTTTGGCCGGTTGCGGCCGGTGGCGCCAGGGAGAGCGCGAGCGCAACCAGACCGGCGAATGGCAGGGAATTTACGCGAAAGGCGAGTTGTACCCGTGGCATGAGAACTCTCCAAGATGTCAATGCGGTCGCAACCGGCACTCCGGCGGAGTGGCGGATAAGACATTGAAACGATGCGGTCAACGAATTGTTTCGTTTCGGGGCGGGGCCGGGGGAGAGGATTGACAGGAAGTTCGGCGGTTCCGGCCGGCCGGCGGTCAGGACGGGCCGGGCGCCGGCGCGGGGGGCGGAACCAACTGCATCTCTCCGCACATGAGGCAAGTCCGGTGCAGTTTGATGTTGTCCCACCAGACATCCATCATCGGCGAATCGAGATCCCGCACACCATCGCGCGTGACATTCGCCGGCGGGGAATCCATCTGCGCCATCCGGTCGTAAATCTGCGCGCGTTCCTCGGCCGACACACGATGCAGTAGGTGCCAGAGGGCCATCATGTCGCAGGGGCCGGAGGTCTCGATGACATTTGAGAGGCGACGGTCGCCCTGCGGCGCGAAATCGAAATGCGCCAGGGCTTCGCGGAAAGCATCCGATGCGTTTTCGCAGTACGGCGTGCCGGGGCCGTGGTCCGGACGGGTTTCGCACTTTGCGCCCGCCGGCACCACGGAACTGCGGCCCTCGTGCTCGAAAGAGACCCAGCCGGAGATGACATGCAGGACACCCGCGCCGTTTTCGTCCACCGTCAGATCGTATTCACAGCCAAGATCAACCGCCGTGGCGCTGGGAGTCTCCACCACGAAGAGGCGGGGCGGCGCGTCGACATAAGCATCGATCCGGCCGTGCTCGAGTCTCACCCGCTGTGAGGAATCGCCGGCCGCCAACAGGCGGAGCCGGGTATTCGGGCCGACATCGATGACGCCGAATTCGCCGACCAGCAACTGCGCGCGGGAGAGACTGTCGGTTTCGAGCCAATGCCCGACGGGAAGCGAATCTTTGGCGTTGATGGGCCCGCCCGATACTTGCGGCGATCCCGCCACGGCCAGCACTTCCCAATGGGAGTTCGGGCCGTTCGTCACCGGACGCCAAAGGAAGCCCAGAAGCAGGACAATCCCCGCCGCCATTGCGATCGGCAGAACATTCACCCAGATGGAATCGCGTTTGGGAACCCGCGACCCGCCATGCCGGAAACGGCCGAGCAGGGTCTCGAGATGCTCCAGTTGGGGATCGGGAACCCCGCTGCGATCCCACAGATAATCGTCTTGGTGCGTCATGATGTTACTCCCAGGCGTTCGCGCAACATGGTGATCCCCCGGTGCAGGTTGACACGGACCGAGCCGGGGGTGAGGCCCGTCCGCTCGGCGATCTCCGGTCCGGTCAGTCCTTCGACAAAGCGCAGAATCAGAGTCTCGCGGTACGCCTCGGGGAGGGTGCGGATCAGGTTCAGGACCCGTCGCGCCTCCTGGTCATCGTGGCCGGTGGCGCCCATGTCGTCAGTGAGTTCTTCGGTTTCACGCGACCGGCGATGGTAATCGGTCGCGCGGTTGCGGGCGATGGCCGCCAGCCATCCGCCGAAGGCGTCTTGTTCGCGCAACGACGGTAGCCGGTTCATCGCGGTCAGGAAAACATCCTGCATGAGATCCTCCACTTCGCCGCGCGGAACCCGCGCGAGGAGAATCCCGTGAACCATGCCGGCGAATTGCTCGTGCAGCCGCGCGAATGCCCGGCGATCGCCGGATTGCGCGGCTCGGACGAGCGCCGAAATGTCCGGTCGTTGTTCTCCGGCCATAGTCAGGGTAAGGTTGCCCTGGACAAGATTCAAATCAACAGCCGCCTCAAGAGCTCTCACCGGAATTGGTCCTGCCAGTCGGCGCCGCGCCGATCATCTGCCGGGCAACCGGGGGAGAACATGCGGATCCTCACCCGTCCGGCAAATCAACAGACGCACTGCCGAGCCGTCATGTTATCCAACAATCGGCCCCGGCCAGGATGGGCTGTTGAAAGAGCTCGCTGACTGAGAGTTCAGTGGCTTGGGTCGGGATTGCTTCGCTTCGCCCGCAATGACCACCAACTCCAAGTCATTGCGAGGATCCCGCGCGGCGGAGCCGCAGCGGGAGACGAAGCAATCCCGTTCCGAGCCTCTTCGGTCACCCCCAACGACGCGGGTTTTTCAGCAGGCCCAAGGGGGGATGGGTATGGGACCGCCCCCATAGAGGAGTGTGCCTGGGTCACCTTACGCCCGTCTCCTTCAGGCTCTTGATCGCGGCAGCACGCTCAGACCCAGCCCCAATCCGTTGCGAATGAGTCGCTTAGCGCACACCCGCGGGGACTGCGGAATGGCCGGTTTGTGGCAGGAATCTTGCTTGTTCTACAGGCGATTGGCGTAATCGAAGGGAGACGTGTGATGTATCAACCCTGGAAGAATGAGAATGGCACGAGCCTGATTGAACTGGTCATCGTCGCGGTCCTGATTGGTGTGCTTTCGGCCATGGCCGTGCCGCGCTGGCTTGAGTACCTGCCGCAGATGCGCACGAAGGCCGCGGCCCGTGATGCGGTTTCAACGCTCCGCGAGGCCCGCAGCCGGGCCATTTCCCAGAAGGTGCCCTACGGTGTCTATTTCGACACCGAGCGGGGCGCCTGCGTCATGTTCTGCGACACCGATTCCCCCGGCGCCAACACCTACGTCGAGAGCGACTCCACCGTCATGACACGCACCATCGCTCACGATGTGCGGATGGGCTACAGCACCTTTACCAACAACGCCGTCTTCTTCCAGCCGAGCGGCGAGGCGTCCATGACCGGTGCGCTGACTCTCACGTCGGAGAACTACCGCACCACGCTGGTCATCGATGTCCTGGCGGGAACCGGCCGGGTCAAGCTGTCCGAACAGGCCGACGGGTACCAGACGTTGTAATACCAAGCACGCTGCCCCACCAGAAACAACGCCGCACGAGGTTCCTGTGCGGCGTTTTCGATTGCAGAGTCTGGGTGAAGGCCGAAAGAGAACTGGCTGTCGAATTGGCTTGGTGGGCAAAAAGCCCAC
>JBFMFQ010000084.1:0-13354 GCA_040752075.1 Candidatus Zixiibacteriota bacterium
GGCGGCGCGGAGAAAAACCGGATGGTGAACCAGACCATCCTGCTCGACAAGGGCGAGTACACGCTTTACTACGAGACAGACGGCTCGCACGCGTTCGGGGACTTCAACGCGGCCGAACCCGATGATCCGACGTTCTGGGGGATCATCATCACGGCGGCGGAACGAACCGGCGATTAGTCGCGGGGGCTCTGAAACCCGATGTTGCGCTCGTCTGTGCCCTGCACCTTGATCGGACCCTGGGTCGCCTCATACTTCTTGATGTTTTCCTCGAGGGCCTTGTGCAGCATCTTGGCGTGCGCCGGGGTCATGATGATGCGGCTGTAAACCTTTGCCTTCTGCACACCCGGGGTGACACGGGCGAAATCGATGACGAATTCCTGGGGGGAGTGAACGATCAGGGCAAGGTTTGAGTAGATGCCCTCGGATTCGGGCTCCTTGACCTCGATTTTGATTTGTTGCTGCCGCATTTCCACGCGAATTCCTCCTTGCGCCTGACGCCGCTCAGGGTATAGCATCTGCGGGCCGAAGTCAATCGCCGGGCCTGCCACCCCCTATTCGATGCCAAGCGCCATCCACGATCGAATTCATCAGCTTCTGGATCGGTTTGCCGGGGCACCGGTCGTGGTTTGGGGCGATGTGATGCTGGACGAGTACTGGTGGGGTTCTGTTGACCGGATTTCACCGGAGGCGCCTGTGCCCATCGTCTCGGTGGAGCGGCAGGGTACCAAACTCGGCGGCGCGGCAAATGTCGCGCTGAACATTCACTCGCTCGGCGGGCAGGCGCTGGTCGTTGGCGTGGCCGGCCCGGATCGGGCGGGGGAGAGCCTCTGCGCGCTGCTCGAAAAGAGCGGCCTGACCGCAAACGGAATCGTGGTAGCACCCAATCGCCCAACGACCCAAAAGACACGCATCGTGGCCCACCACCAGCAAGTGGTGCGGGCCGACATCGAAACGACCGACGAGCTCGACATTGAGCTGGCCGAACGGGTATTCGCGGCCTTCGAGTCCGCCGCTTCACGGGCGGCCGGTGTTGTCATCTCCGATTATGGCAAGGGCGTCGTTTGTGGACGCCTCCTGACACGTGTGATCGACTGGATGCTCGCGCGCGATCGGTTCGTGGTCGTCGATCCCAAGGACACCCACTTCTTCTCCTACAAACGGGTCACCACGCTCACGCCGAACCACCACGAGGCAGGATTCGTTGCCGGAAAGCGTCTTCGCGACGAGGAGACCTTGCGAACGGTCGGGTTCGACCTGCTGGCTCGACTGGAAGCGAAATCCCTGTTGATCACCCGTGGCGAGAAGGGCATGGCGCTCTTCGAGCAGGGGGGGCGGTTAAGCACTATTCCGACCGTCGCCGATCAGGTATTCGATGTCACCGGCGCAGGCGATACCGTCATCGCCACTGTCGCCATGTGCCTGGCCGCAGGCGGGACGATGCTCGAAGCGGCTTACGCGGCCAACATTGCGGCCGGGCAGGTGATACGCGAGGTTGGGACAGCGCAAACCACGGTTCACGGGATTCGTGAAGCCATGAACCGGCTCCCGGAGCCAATTGTCCAGACCCTCTGACCCCAGGAAGCGCGGACCGCGGAACTTTGACATGGTGAAAGAACCGGAAGGACGAATCCTGACCCGTGCGCAGCTAAGCCGCCACGCTGCGAAGTGGCGGCGCGAGGGAACGAGGATCGTTTTCACCAACGGGGTCTTCGACATCCTCCATCGGGGTCATGTTGAACTTTTGTCCCGGGCGAAGTCATGGGGCGACGTGCTGGTCGTCGGGTTGAACTCAGATGCCTCAACCCGCCGCCTGAAGGGTGACCTGCGGCCGGTCAACCCTGCCCGGAATCGCGCGGTGGTGCTGGCGGCGCTTCGCTCGGTGGACGTGGTTTGCGTCTTCCCAGAGGACACCCCGCTTCAACTCATCAAGCGGGTCAAGCCGCATGTCCTCGTCAAGGGTGCACAATACGCCGGGTCGGAGATCGTCGGGGCCAAAGAGGTCCAATCATGGGGCGGAGTCGTGAAGCGCTTCCGGATGCGCCCCGGGCTGTCCACAACGAGCCTTCTTGGGCGTATCAAGTCAAAACATCCAGTCGTCGATTAATAGACTGTTAGACAATCGATTAGCACGTTGGCGGGCGGCTGATTCCTCCGTTTTCCCTTGACAGGTGACCGGGGATACGGCAGACTTCGAATCGAATCGGACGCGCCATTGCGAAGAGGTGTATCATACTGGCAATGGCGGGGTACGGTCCAACCGAGGGGTCTATGGAATCTGTGAAGACGTCTGGCAAGTCGTTGTATAGCAAAAGATTGTCAGGTCTCCGTACCCGCATGGTCAGCGAGGACTTGGACTTTGTCTTGATCACTGAGTCCGCGCAGTTGAGGTACCTGATCGGGTTCACCGGGTCTAATGGCCTGCTTGTGGTCGGATCCCATCAGGCCGATTTCCTGACAGACCCGCGATACACCACTCAGGCCAAGGCCGAGACCAGAGGTGCCAAAATCTCCATCGTATCGGGGGATTTAGTCGACCAACTGCCCAAACTGAAAGCGTTCTCGAAGGGCCGAAAGAAAATCGGGTACCAGAGCGAGCGGATATCCGAGGCGCGCGCGATGAAGCTGCGCCGTGTCCTGCCGCAGGCCCTGTATATCGCGATTGAGGACATTGTCTCCGACCAAATGCTCATCAAGGATCCCTCGGAGATCGCCTTGATTGCCGAGGCCGCCCGCATCGCCGACCACGGCTTCACGAAAGTCCTCGAATGCATCAAACCCGGGGTGCGTGAGCGGGATGTCGCGGCGGAATTGGAGTACATCATGCAGATGGAGGGGTCGGAGCAGACGGCCTTCGAGACCATCGTCGCTTCCGGTCCCCGTTCTGCCCTCCCCCACGGGCGCGCTTCGAGCAAAAAGATCAAAAGCGGGGATTTCGTGACCCTGGACTTTGGCGCCACCTATGAGGGATATGTCTCCGACATCACCCGGACGGTGATCGTCGGCAAGCCCAGCGCTCAACAAAGGGCCCTCTATGAGGTTGTTCGAAGGGCCCAGGACGCCGCTGTCAGGAGGGCTCGCGCGGGGATGGAATGCGCGGAACTCGATGGTGTCGCAAGGCGCATTATCGACCGCGCCGGCCACGGTCCCCGTTTCGGCCATGGGCTCGGGCATGGAATCGGTCTGGTCGTGCATGAGGGACCGTCGGTCAACTCCCGGAGCAAGACTGTCCTGAAACCCGGCATGGTGATTACCATCGAACCGGGCATTTATGTCCCCGGCTGGGGGGGCGTGCGCATCGAGGACGACATCGTCGTTGGCCGAGGCAAGAGCCGGGTACTGACCCACTCGGACAAGCGGCTGATTGTCCTATAGTTGCCCCGGCTTCGCAGACCATAACGAATTGAGGTGAGATCATGCGGGAATCCGAGATTCGCCAACTGATCAAGCTGGTTGAAGAGTCCGACATTGAGTCACTGGAAGTACGCCGGTTTTTCCGGACTATCCGGATCTCGAAACGGCGGTCGGACAGTCGCAACGGTTCCTCGGGCGCCCACCAGGGTCACCACTTGGTCGACATCGTTGCCAGCGCACAGACGCCCGCGGCGGCAACTGCCCCTGCCCCCGCCCCCGCGCCGGCGCCTGCTCCCATCCCTGCCGCACCGTCGAATCTTGTGGAGGTTAAAGCGCCCATGGTGGGCACGTTTTATCGTGCCCCGGCCCCCGGAGCCGCGCCGTTCGTGGACATCAACAAGCAGATTTCCCCAGGCGACGTTCTCTGCATCATCGAAGCGATGAAGCTGATGAACGAGATCGAAGCCGAACAAGGCGGGCGAATCGCCAAGATACTTGTTGAGGACGGTCAACCGATTGAATACGGCCAACCGCTCTTTCTCCTCGATCCGGCCGGCTGATTTCACCCCAAAACCGGAGTCTCCCGAGGCCCGCTGCGACCCCTGTCGAGCGGGCCTTTCTCCATTCACCTCTACATACCCCCGGCCCGGATGCCGATATGCCAGTAAAGGGAACATTCCGGAGCGGAATCGCTGTCGCGGTTGGCACGCACACAGGGGAGTGAGAGAATGAATTTGAAGGAGTTGTTAGCGGAGATGGTGGCCAAGCAGGCCTCGGACTTGCACTTGAGGGTAGGTGTTCAGCCCATGCTCCGGATCGATGGCCGTCTGGTGGCCGTGGATGTCGACGCCCCCAACGTGGAGCAGGTCACCTCGTTCATCCATCAAATCTTAAGCGACGATCAGCGGCGTCGGCTGGAGTCCCGAAACGAGCTCGACCTGGCACTCAGCGTGCCCAAGATGGGCCGCTTCCGTGTTAACATCTACAAGCAGCGCGGGTCGCTGGGCATGGCCCTCCGTGCGGTCAACACCCTGGTGCCCTCCTTCTCACAGCTCAACCTGCCGGAGGTGATCAAGAAGCTCTGCCAGGAACGGCGCGGGATGGTTGTGGTGACCGGAACGACCGGCTCCGGCAAGTCGACGACGCTGGCCGCCATGATCGAGGAAATCAACTGCAGCCGGACCGAGAACATCGTCACGATTGAAGACCCGATCGAGTACATCTTCAAGGACCGCCAGTCGATTATCAGCCAGCGTGAGGTCGGCAGCGACACGGAATCCTTTGCCACCGCGCTCAAGCAGGCATTTCGTCAGGATCCCGACGTCATCATGATCGGTGAAATCCGCGACATGGAGACGATGATGATCGCACTGATGGCCGCGGACACGGGGCATCTGGTGCTGACGACGCTTCACACGATGAATGCCATCGAGACCATCTCGCGCATTATCTCGTTTTTCCCCCCGCACCAGCATCAGCAGATACGGCTTTTGCTTTCCGGAACGCTGTCGGCGGTGGTTTCCCAGCGTTTGCTCCCACGTTGTGACGGTCCCGGACGTATCCCGGCTGTGGAGGTTATGGTGGGCACCGGCGCGATACGCGATGCCCTTCTGGACCCGGAAAAGACCTCGTCCATTTACGACCTGATCGAAAGCGGCGGGATTCAATACGGCATGCAGACCTTTGACCAGTCCATCATGCGCTGGTACCGCCAGAACTGCATTTCATTTGAAGTGGCCATGACCAGCGCGTCGAACCCGGACGATTTCGATTTGCGAGTCCGCGGCATCACGGGCGCGGCCGATCGTGGCTGGACGGAACTGAACCGGACGGCTGTCCCGGGCGCATAAGCCAGTTTTCACTGTCGAGGTGTGTGTCATTGGACACGAGATTCCGCCGGATCGACGGCAGGTAATGCCGCCCTCCGGCGGTTTTTCTTGTTGACACAAGCCGTTAGGACGGATATTTCAGGCGACCCAGCCGGGAGAACCTAACCGAGTTCGACACAGACTTTGCCCAAGAGACACAGCGTCCCGTCATCATGGAAGGCCTGTCTGCCCAACTGTCTTGCCTCGAACATCGATCGTGGTGCGCGACAGCGCCGGTGTCCCCACCGGCCGCGGACGCCGTACTCGGCCCGACAGAATCCTCAATCATTCAACCAGGAAGAACGTGTAATCATTAACCAGTCCCTGATCGGGACCAGCCGGTGCAGGAGCACCGCGATAGAGGTCTAACGCCATGCGGTTCTGCGATTTCTGTGGAGAGGAGATCATCGGCACGCCGTATCGCCGGAAACGGCATCACTACTGCTCGCGTTCTTGTGCCGATGAGCATGAATTCGAACTCCTCGAGGAGGAAGAGCAAGAGGAAGATACGGAAGTGGATTTCGAGGAGGAGGAAGACGAGCGCTAGTTCGCGGGGATTACCGCCCGCTATTCGTTTGGCAGCCAACTGAGTATCCCACCCTCCTGGCGACAAGGGGCGCCCGGTAGCACGAGCTTACCGGGTCAGAATTCCCTTGGTTGCGCCAATGGAGCCCGCCATACTTCGAAACCGGGCTTGGTGCCCGGTGGCGACGATGTTCAAGAAGATTCTCATTGCCAACCGGGGCGAAATCGCGCTTCGGATCATCCGGGCGTGCCGTGAGTTGGGCATTCGCACGGTCGCGATCTATTCCGAGCCCGACCGGGAGTCGCTCCATGTGCGTTTCGCCGACGAGGATGTCTGCGTCGGCCCGGCGCAGCCAAGCAAGTCCTACCTCGATCCCAAGCGCATCATCGCCGCCGCCGAGGTCACCGGGGCGGACGCCATCCACCCGGGATATGGGTTTCTGGCCGAAAACGGCGACTTTGCCGACATCTGCACCGAGTGCGGCCTGACTTTCATCGGTCCCACCGCGCAAGTCATCCGGCAGATGGGCGACAAGGCGGCGGCCCGCGCCATGATGAAGCAGGCGGGTGTGCCGGTGATGCCCGGTTCCGATGGACCCGTCGAATCAACGGAAGAGGCACAGGCCATCGCCGACCAGATCGGGTATCCGGTCATGATCAAGGCCGCCGGGGGCGGCGGCGGACGGGGCATGCGCATCTGCATGGCCCCGGAGGATCTCGAGCGGCAGATCAGCTCAGCCCGTGCGGAGGCCCAGGCGGCGTTTGGAAACCCGGTCGTCTACATCGAGAAGTACCTCGAAAACCCGCGTCATGTTGAGTTCCAAATCCTCGGCGACTCCCATGGAAACCTGATTCACCTGAACGAACGCGACTGCACGATCCAGCGCCGTCACCAGAAACTTATTGAGGAATCCCCATCGCCCGTTGTCGACGAGACGATCCGCCGGAAGATGGGCGCCGCGGCCATCCTCGCGGGGGATGCGGTCTCGTACTCCTCCGCCGGGACGGTGGAGTTCCTGGTCGACCGGCACGGGAACTTCTACTTCATGGAGATGAACACCCGGATCCAGGTCGAGCATCCTGTGACCGAAGAGCAGACGGACATCGACCTGGTCAAGGAGCAGATTCTCATCGCGGCCGGGGAGCGGGTCCGGCTGAGTCAGTCACAGGTCGTTGCCTCCGGGCACACCATCGAAGTACGGGTCAATGCCGAAAACCCGGCGGCCGGATTTCGGCCATCACCGGGGTGTATCGAGACATTTCATGTGCCCGGGGGGCATGGGATCCGTGTCGATACGCATGCCTACGCCAAGTACATCATCCCGCCCTACTATGATTCCCTTCTGGCCAAGCTCATTGCCCACGGGAAGACTCGCGACGAGGCCCTGATCCGCATGTTGCGGGCCTTGGATGAGTTCATCATCGAGGGCGTCGACACGACGATCGGCTTTTACCAGCGCGTCTTGAATACGGCGGAATTCCGGAGCGGCCGGTTCGACACGACGTTTGTGGACCGCTTTTTGGCCGCCGAAAAGGCTGCCGCGCAAGGCAATACCGCCGTCGCCTCGGAAAGCGCCCCGGCCCGGACCTGATTTCCAATTCACGCTGGCAATTTCCATTGCCCCAACCTTGCCCGGCAGACGCCGAATCGGTATTGTTGCCGCTGACAGGGAGGAAATGTGATTAAAGACAATCTGAAATACACAAAGGACCATGAGTGGCTTCGCGTCGATGGAGACATCGGCACGATCGGAATCACGGATTTTGCCCAAGGGGAGTTGGGCGACATCGTCTTTGTTGAACTCCCGGCGGTCGGCAAGACTATAAATGCGGGCGACTCGTTCGGCACAATCGAGGCCGTCAAGACCATCGCGGACCTTTACGCGCCGGTATCGGGGGAAGTGGTCGAGGTCAACAAGGCGCTTTCCGAGAACGCCGCGGTCATTAACAGCGACTGCTACGATGCCGGGTGGATCGTTCGCGTTCGCCTGTCGGATCCCTCCGAGGTCGATGAGTTGTTGTCGCCATCCGAATACTCGGAAATGATCGGGGTCTGACACCAAAGCGGGATATCCAGAGGACAAACGGGAAATGGAGTACACCTCACACACACCTGAATCACGGGCGGCGATGCTTGCCGCCATCGGCGTGCGCCGGTTCGAGGACCTGCTGGCCGGTCTGCCGGAGGCGGTCCGGCAGAAACGCCCATCGGCCCTCCCGGATGGACTTTCGGAGCCGGAGGTCGAGGCGCTTCTCGATGCCCTCTCGCGCGAGAACGCTGTGCCGCCGGACGTCACATCGTTTCTCGGCGGTGGAATCTATGATCACCACATCCCGGCGGCGGTCGATCATGTCGGTTCGCGCTCGGAGTTTTTTACCGCCTACACGCCGTACCAGGCGGAAGTGGCGCAGGGCACGTTGCAGGCCACCTATGAGTTTCAGTCCCTGATCCGCCGGCTGACCGAGATGGAAGCGGCGCAGGCATCGTTGTACGACGGCGGCTCCGCGCTTGCCGAAGCCGCGCTGTTGGCGATCGCGCACACCGACCGGCGGGGCGTCATCATCGGCGGAACGCTCAATCCCCGGCACCGAAGCGTGCTGGAAACTTATCTCACCGCGCAGGGAGTGACGGTCAGTACGGCGACGCGGGAGGATGGAAGCACCGACTTCGACCGTTTGCGGAAAATGGTTGGCGGCGATACCGCGTGCATCATCATCCCATCGCCCAACTACTTCGGACTTCTGGATGATTGGATGACTGGGGCGGAGATTGCCCACTCGGTCGGCGCCGTGATGATCGCGGTGTTTCATCCGGTCGCTTTGGGCGTGACCCGGACTCCCGGGGAATGCGGTGTCGACGTCGCCGTGGGCGAGGGGCAGTGCCTCGGCAATCCCCCGGCGTTCGGCGGTCCATTGTTGGGCCTCTTCACCGTCCGCAAAGAATTCATGCGACGCCTGCCCGGCCGCCTGGTGGGACGGACAGTGGATGCCCTCGGACAGACCGCGTACGTGATGACTCTGCAAACACGCGAGCAGCACATCCGGCGCGAGAAGGCGACCTCCAACATTTGCACCGCGCAGGCGCTTCTGGCCACACGGGCGGCCATCTACATGTCGCTTCTCGGACGGCGCGGGTTTCAGTCGCTGGCGCAAACCTGCATGGAACGGGCGCACTATCTGGCGGCCCAGATATCGGGCATTCCCGGCTTCTCCGTTCCGCTGGGTTCGAACTTCTTCAACGAATTCGTTATCGAATCACCGATTCCCGCCAATGTGCTGCTCGAGAGATTGCTCGAACGCGGGATTCTCGGCGGCATTGAGTTGGGCAGCCGCTTCCCCGGGTTCGACCGGCGCATTCTCGTGTGTGTCACGGAAAAGCACCCCCGCGCGATCCTCGACAACTTCGTCCGCGAACTGCGTCGCGCCATATCGGCGGATGCGCATGAGGCGCCGGGGACAATCCTCGCGGAGCGAACATTGCCCACGGTGAACTCCCAGGGATGAGAAACCGGACGGTCATCAAACGGGGCGTGATCGCCGTATTGGGCGCCGTCGCTGTCACGAGCGGCGTCTGTCGCCCGGCATGGGGACAGGATGAGCCCGCGCCGGCCGTCATCGACACCTTGCCACCCCAAACACCAATCCTGGATTCGGTGGCCGTGTCCGAACCGCAACCCGAGGTCGAACCAGCCTGGTACACTGACCTTACGGAGGCCCAGCAGAAAGCGACCACGTCCGATCGTCAGATACTCTATTTCGTCTTCACCGACTGGTGCCGGTGGTGCCGGGCGATGGAGGACTCTGTTCTCGGCACGCCCACGGTGGATTCCCTGCGGGGGAAACTCGTGCTCGCCCGTGTCAACGGGGACATCGACACCGCGTTGGTGAGCCGACTGAGAATTCAGGGATACCCGACCATCCTCATGCTGGACAAGACCGGCAACGAGATCGACCGAATTCTCGGTTACCGGTCGGCCGCCGCGCTCGCCCGCTGGTGCCGTGATGCGCTAAACGGTGAGGGCACGATGTGGACGCTCGAGAAGGAGCATCGAGAGAAGAGAAACGACCCAAAGGTCATGTTTGCCCTCGCGCGCAAGCACCTTGGGAGGGGGCAATTCGAGGAAGCGCAGAACTTTCTAGAGAACATCGTGAATCAGGACCTTGGAAACACCTCCGGCAAGGTCGACAGCGCCATGTTTGAAGTGGCGATGATTCACCGGCACCGCAAAGACTGGTACAAAGCGATCGAAAAACTGAAGGAACTGAACGAACTCTATCCCGAAAGCGCCCTTCGAGAGGAAATTGGTCTCTACATCCCCTGGCTGTTGAGCCGCGCGGGTGATCGCGATGAGGCCATCAAGCTGTACGAGAACTTCCTGGACAAGCACTCGGGTTCATCCGAAGCCGGCTGGGTGCGCGATCAGATCCAGTGGCTGACGTCCCTGGACGAGGGCAAATCCTGAGGGAAACGCCCGCCGCGGCGGGAGGAATGACATCGATGGCTCCCAAGCAAGGCACGACCATATTTGAACTTTCAACGCCCGGCACCGCCGGTGTGATGCCGCCGAACTCCGGTGTGTCCGTCCCGGACGAGTGGCGTCTGCCGGACTCGGCGCTTCGATCCACCGCTCCGGACTGGCCCGAGGTCTCCGAACCGGAAGTAGTCCGGCACTATGTGCGATTGTCGTCATTGAATCACCACATCGACAAGGATACTTATCCGTTAGGCTCCTGCACAATGAAGTACAACCCGAAGGTGAACGAGCGGACGGCATCGATGCCCGGCTTCGCGCGGTTGCATCCCGAGACCCCCGATTCGGAGTGCCAGGGCGCGCTTCGCCTCATGTGGGAACTCAGCGCCGCGTTGGCGGAAATCACCGGGATGGATGAGGTCCGCTTGCAGGCGTCCGCCGGCGCGCAGGGAGAAATGGTCGGATTGCTTATTGCCCGTGCCTGGCACCGGCATCGCGGGGAGGAACGTCGTCATGTCATCATCCCGGATTCCTCGCATGGCACCAACCCCGCCTCAGTGACCCTCTGCGGTTTTGAGCCCATAGCCATTAAGTCGAACGAACGCGGCCTGGTGGACCCGTCGGCTCTGGAAGCGGTGCTCGATGACACGGTTGCCTGCATCATGCTCACCAACCCCAACACCCTCGGCCTGTTCGAGCGTGAGATCCTGCGCATTACCGAAATGGTGCATGCCAAGGGGGGGTTGGTCTACAATGACGGCGCCAACACCAATGCCCTCTTGGGTCTGGCGCGGGCCGGCGACATGGGTTTTGATGTGCTGCACCTGAATTTGCACAAGACATTCTCCACACCTCACGGTGGAGGCGGCCCCGGAGCCGCCGCGGTCGGTGTCAAAGCTGCCCTGCGTCCATTTCTGCCCGGCGCTTCGATTGTCCGCGAAGACCGCGGTGGAACCGAGGTATTCAGCCGTCGAACCCCGGGACCCCTTTCGATCGGCTCCGTCCATCCCTTTGCGGGCAACTTCGCGGTCCTGGTTCGCGCCTACACTTACATTCGTTCCCTGGGGGGACCGGGCCTGCGGCGGGTTGCCGAGGATGCGATCCTGAACGCCAATTACCTGCGCGCCCGCATCAAAGATGCCTATGACATTCCCCACGAAGGGCCCTGCATGCATGAATTCGTCGCGTCCGCGACAAGGCAGAAAAAGCAGGGAGTACGGGCCGGACAAATCGCCAAGCGGCTCCTGGATTTCGGTGTCCACTCGCCCACCGTGTATTTCCCGTTGATTGTCCCGGAAGCGCTGATGATCGAACCGACCGAAACAGAGAGCAGGGAGCGCCTCGATGCCTATGCCGACATCCTGCTTCAGATCGCGCATGAGGCCGAAACCGATCCGGCGTTCGTAAACTCCGCGCCGCACAACACCGTTGTGCGGAAGATCGATGAGGCGCGCGCCGCCCGGGATCTCGACGTCGGTTGACGTGACCCCTCAAGTGTCTTTATCGCCCGCCGTGGAGCACTCCCCACGGCGGGTTTTCTTTCGGACCGGGCCCGGATCGATTGGTTATCTTCCCGCTCGATGTGGCAACTGCAGGACATTAGGGTTGTTTACCGGTTAGACGATGGTCGCCAGCACTTGGGATTAGACGGCGTCACTCTCACGGTCGCGCCCGGCGAAAAGCTCGCGGTTGTCGGCCCCAATGGATCGGGCAAGTCGACTCTCGCGATGGTTCTTGCCGGGATTTTCCCGCCATCTGGCGGAGGCATTCTCAGACATACAACAGGCCCGCATGCGCTGTCAGGGAAGCCCGACCATTTGAATGACGCACTGCTTTTGTTTCAGGACCCGGATGACAATCTGATCGGCGAGACACCGCTTGAGGATGTCGCGCTGGCATTGGAGTCAGTTGGCCAAGCTGAACAGCGCCATGCCAGGGCGCTGCGGATACTCGCGGATGCCGGGTTGGAGGGGCTTGCCAGAAGGCCGGTCAACCGGCTCTCGGGCGGCGAGAAGCAATCGGTCGCTCTGGTGTCCGCCCTCGCCACAAGGCGCTCCCTAATCGTGCTTGATGAACCGACCTCACATCTCGACCCGCCGTCGCGCCGGTCTCTCCTCGACCGACTCCTGCGAATGGATGCCGAACGCGCGGCGCCCGCGATTCCGCCGGCGGTCGTGCTTGTCACGCAGTATGCTGATGAGGCGAAGTCCTTTCCGCGAATCCTCGAACTGCGCGCGGGCAAAGTGGCGTATGATGGACCTTCGGGTGAGTGGACGGCGCCTTCCAACGAACCGCATGACCCGGTCAGTGTGGATAGCGCTGCCGAACCGCGCCTGTTGGTTCGGACCCAGCGCCTGACACAATTCGTGAGCCCGAACCACCCGGAGTCCGGAGAATTGCTGTCGGGCATCACGCTCCGGATAGGCGCTGGTGATCGAATTGCTCTGGTTGGACCGATGGGAGCGGGAAAGACCACGCTGGCGTTTCATCTGGCCCGGGTTGACACGACGACCGCCGATTCGGTTATCGTGACGAACGAATCGGGAGAGGACGGACTCCCGGTTGTCATGATCCAGTTTCCCGAAAGGCAGTTGTTTTGCCCCACGGTACTCGAAGATGTACGCCTTGGCTGCGAGTCACGAAACCTGCCGGAGAATCAGGTCCAATCACGCGCCGTCGAGTCCCTGGAATCGGTCGGCTTGGATCCCCGGGCCGTCGGGGACCTGTCCCCCTTTGTCTTATCCGGCGGGCAGCGCCGACGGGTTGCGCTGGCGTGCATCGCAGCCATCCCCGCGTCGGTATACATCTTGGACGAGCCGACCGCGTCGCTCGATCAGGATGGCCTGGACCGGCTGGAGGAGATTGTGCGCCGCTGGACCAAAGACGGCGCCGCCGTTGTCCTGATTTCGCACGATATCGACTGGCTCAGGAGGCTCACCACCCGGCTGTGGGTACTGGACCGCGGCCGAATGATTTATGACGGGCATTGGAGCGATCAGAGCGGCGCCGGCGGGGCGTTGACCGCCATCGGGTTCAAGTGACATCGTGACCAGCGGGCCCGCCGCGAATTGCGCAGAAACCACTGGATTCCGCCAAGGGCCGCGAGGTTAATTGAGTCGCCTTTTAATTCGGCACTGA
>JBFMFQ010000085.1:0-13334 GCA_040752075.1 Candidatus Zixiibacteriota bacterium
CTTCAGACCCGTGGGCTTTTGACTCGTATCCTTCCAAGAGCGATGGTCTACCGTTTCGCCTTCTTCACGTTGTGCAGGCGTGCGTGCAGAACCTCGGTCAGGTTTGGGCTGCCGATTTCCTGGAGTTCGTAGCGCACACGCACACTCGGTTTCTTGATCTTGATTAGCCGCCGCAGGTCAATCGGGGTTGCGATGATGACCGAATCGACTTCCGCGGCGTTGATGGTGGCGGCGAGGTCCTTGACTTGTTCGTCGCCGTAGCCCATCGCCGGCAGCAGTGGGCCGATGTTCGGGTATGTCTTAAACGTGTCCTTGATGGTCCCCTTGATCCAGGGGCGGGGGTCGACGATTTCGGCTGCGCCGAACTTCTCGGCGGCGACAATCCCGGCGCCGTACTTCATTTCCCCGTGTGTGAGGGTGGGCCCGTCTTCGATGACCAGCACACGCTTGCCGGTGATCGGCTCGGTGTCGTCGACGAAAATCGGGGATGCGGCTTCGATGACCGTGGCTTTGGGGTTGTACTTGGCGATGTTCTGCCGGACGGTGTTGATGTCCTCCCAGTCGGCGGTGGTGATCTTGTTGATCACGAGGGCATCGGCCAGAAGCAGGTTGGTTTCGCCGGGATGGTAGGCGATTTCGTGCCCGGGACGGTGCGGATCGACCACGGTGATGTGCACATCGGGCTTGTAAAACGGCATATCATTGTTGCCACCGTCCCAAACGACCACGTCGGCTTCCTTCTCCGCCTGCTTTAAGATCTCGCCGTAATCGACCCCGGAGTAGATGATGTTTCCGGCCACGATGTGCGGCTCGTATTCCTCGCGCTCTTCAATTGTGCATTTGTACTTGTCCAGATCATCGAGAGTCCCGAACCGCTGGCAGACCTGCTTGGAGAGGTCGCCATAGGGCATGGGATGACGCACCGCGACGACCTTCATGCCCATTTCACGCAGGATCTGGCAGACACGCCGCGTGGTCTGAGACTTCCCGGCGCCGGTGCGCACGGCGCAGACGGCGACGACTGGTGCGCGGGAGGACAGCATGGTCCGCTTCGGGCCCAGAAACGTGAAATCGGCGCCGGCGGCCAGCGCCCGCGAGGCTTGGTGCATGACGTAATGGTGAGGGACATCTGAATACGAGAACACCACTTCATCGACGTCGAGTTTCTTCACCAGACGCTCGATATCGGCCTCGTCGTAGATCGGGATGCCCTTCGGGTATCCGGCGCCCGCGAGCGAGGCGGGGTACTTGCGTCCGGCAATGTTGGGGATCTGCGCGGCGGTGAAACCCACGACCTGGTAGGCCTTGTTGCCGCGGTACATCGTATTGAAATTGTGAAAGTCGCGCCCGGCGGCGCCCTGAATCAGAATCTTGCGAGGCATTGCGCTCTCCTCTGGCTGTCTGCGTTTGACTGCGAATTCCCGTTACCCGCAACGACGGAAACCCGCGCCCGCTAGACGGCAGAGGCGAACCAGAGGTGTTCGATCAGGTAGTACCCGAGGATGTTCGATGTGGCAAGGGCGGCAGTCATACCAAGCTCCTGACTACAGATACCACATTTTACGCAACTGGCAAGGGGGAGTTTGGCAAAGCTGTCACGAATAGACGGCGCGGAAAGGCTTAGCATGTTGGGGGATAGGGGGTTGCGTCAGGATCGGCCGCATACTGTAGGGTGCGTGCGTTCTTTGGATGCACCCCTTACCGAGGTCAGAACAAAGCGGTGCGTGCAAAGAACGCACGCACCCTACGGGTTTACCGAGGTCAGAACAAAGCGGTGCGTGCAAAAAACGCACGCACCCTACGGGCTGAAGCCCCTTGCCCGCGTTGAGCGCGTTGCCACAAACAGACAAGGGGCGTTTTAGCCCCTTGTCAGGTGTCATGGTGAGAGATCGGCTCAGTCGTCGATCTGCGCGCGTTGCAGCGAGCCGGAGAAATCGACGTAGATCGACTTCCATTCGCTGAACACATCGAGCGCCGCCTGCCCCGCTTCGCGGTGGCCGTTGCCGGTGGCCTTGGTGCCGCCAAACGGCAGGTGCACCTCGGCGCCGATGGTCGGGGCGTTCACGTAGAAGATGCCGGTGTAGACATCGCGCATCGCGGTGAAGGCGCGGTTGACATCGCGTGTGTAGATCGACGCCGACAATCCATAGGCGACATCGTTGCAGACATCGATGGCTTCCTCGAATGAATCGACAGGAATAAGCGAGACCACCGGGCCGAAGATTTCCTCTTTGGCCAGGCGCATGCTCCGGTCGACATCGCCGAACACGGTCGGCTCGTGGAAGAACCCGTGCTTGAAGTCGCCGTTGGTCAGCCGGTGGCCGCCGCAGAGCAGCTTGGCGCGGTCTTCCTTCGTGCCGATCGTGACATATTCCTCCACCACCTTTAGCTGCGACTCAGAAACCGCCGGGCCCATGTCCGTCTTCTCATCGAGCCCGTTGCCGACACGCAGTTTGCGCACGCGCTCGACATATTCGGTCATGAACTTGCGGTAGATCTTTTTGTGGAGGATGACACGGGATGTCGCGGTACAACGCTGGCCGGTGGTGCCGAAGCCGCCCCAGAGCGCGCCATCGAGCGCCAGATCGAGATCGGCGTCATCCATGACAATCTGGGCGTTTTTGCCGCCCATCTCGAGGCAGGAGTGCTTGAAGGTGGGACCGCAAAGCGCGGAAACCGTGCGCCCGACCTCGGTCGAACCCGTGAAGGAGACGAGTTTGACTTCGGGGTGATTGATGAGCGGTTCACCCACACCGCGTCCCGTGCCGGTCACCATGTTGATGACGCCCGGCGGGACTCCGCAGTCGTGCAGGGTCTGCACAAAGTTCACCACCGACAGCGGGGTGTCGGTCGCGGGCTTGATCACCACCGTGTTGCCGAGCACAAGCGCGGGCATGATCTTCCAGGAGGGAATCGCCATGGGGAAATTCCACGGGGTGATCATGGCGCAGACACCGAGGGGCTGGCGGACCGACATCTGGAACTTGTTGCGCAGTTCCGACGGGGTGGTCTGCCCGAACTGGCGGCGTCCCTCCCCCGCCATGTAATAGGACATGTCGATCGCTTCTTGCACATCGCCGCGCGTTTCCTTGATGACCTTGCCCATTTCACGGGTCATGTCGCGGGCGTAGTCTTCTTTGCGGGTGATCAGCATCTCGCCGACTTTGTAGAGGATCTCCGCCCGTTTCGGTGCCGGAACCAAGCGCCAGGACTTGAAGGCCTCTTTCGCCGCCGCGACCGCCTTTTCGACATCGCGTTGATCGGACTTCTGGAAGACACCGACCAGTTCACGCGTATCGGCCGGGTTGCGGTTTTCGAATGTCTCGCCTGTTTTGGAGGCGACCCACTCGCCATTGATGAAGTTCTTGTATTCGCGCCCGTGTGCGCTGGGTGCGGGTTTGGATTTCGGTTTGGCGGCGGCTGTCGGCATATGATGGTCTCCTTCGTTCGGAATTGGCGATTCGTTTACAGCGAGACATGGTACAGCGCGGTCGCGTGTGTAGTAAAGCGGAAACGCGCGGATCATGTCAGAAGGATGACGGGATCGATGGAGTGCACCGGGAATACCGAGCGGACGAAGTGGACCAAGCGGGTGAACCGGTGGTTGCGGTGGAGATGGGCTCTACGGTTAGACCACGCGTTCGAGCCAGCGCTTGCGACTGAACCAGTAGAGGAGCATGAGCCCGGCGCCGGCGATGGCAATGACCTGTCCCCACCAGACTCCGGTCGGGCCGAAGTCGAAGTTGTAGGCGAAAAGCCAGACCAGGGGAATTTCGAGCACCCAGGCATGGATCACGCCGACCACCATCGTGGGAACCGTATCCCCCGCGCCGCCGAATGCGCCCTCGAGAATGATGAAAAGCCCGATAAACGGGAAAGCGACCGCGCAGACCCGGAAAAACACGAGGCCGAGGGCATCGTAGGGCGCGCCCTCAAAGAAAATCGCGGTCACCGGGCGTGCGGCGAAGAACATCATCACACCCAGCGCGGACATCATCAGGACCGCGAGAATTACCGATTTCTTCGCGACCACCCAGGCGCGGAGCTTATCCCCGGCCCCGAGCGCATGACCGACCAGGGGCGACATCCCCAGCTCGAGGCCAACGACCAGCATCACGGCCAGTTCGACCACCCGGTTGCCCGCGCCATAGATCGCGATGGCAGGATTGCCGAAGTGCGCGATCATCGGGGTCACCACCAGGCGACCTAGAGAGTACGACACCGAGCTGACGCCGGAGGGCATTCCGATTTTCAGCATCTGCCATTGGGTCGATGAATGCATGCGGCGGATTGAGTCCATGGACAGCCGCAGGCGAAACGCGCCCCGGAAGAACAGGGTCAATCCGAAGCTGATGGTCAGCATGTACCCGATCACCGATGCCACCGCCGCGCCCTTTACCCCCAAGGCAGGCATCCCCCACCAGCCGAAGATCAGGAACGGATCGAGCGTGGCGTTGAAGATGGTCGAGCCGACCATGATCATCATCGCCCAGCGCGGGTGATTGATGCTGCGCAGGGCGGTGAACAGGGTGTAGGTGTTGAAATTGAACACAAGCCCGAGCATCATGATGCGGCCATAGCCGACCGCGTAATCGTAGACAGCGCCATCCGCGCCGAGCAGGCGCACAATCGCGGGCGTGAAGAAGAATCCGATCGTTCCGAAGACCAGCGCAAGGATGGTTTTCAGAGCAAACGCCTCGACTATTGCTGTTTCTGTCCGGGGAAAGTCACGCTCACCGAAACGGCGCGAGATCACCGCGACCGAGCCCACGCCCGCGATCTGGTTGACCGAGCCGATCACCCAGTAGAACGCGGCAAAGATGGTGATCGCCGCGACCGCATCGGCCCCGACCCGTGAGACCCAGAACATGTCCGCCACGGTGTAGAGATTCGTGGCCGCAAACCCGATCATGGACGGATAGCCCATGCTCCAGATCGAACGCATGATCTTGCGGTCATCGATCGGTTCGTGGTATTCGCCGCGTTCGGTCTGGGCTATGGTGATCGCGTCGGACATGGTTTGGAATGTAACGAAAAGAGACCGGTGCGGGTTTCAAATGTCGTTCGGTTTGGGCCAATTCAACACTCGGGGCGCAGGGCGCCCCACCGCCACGTTGTCGGGATTTTCGACTTGCGGTGGGGAGTGACTTTCCGCGCGTGAAATCTAATCCCACCGCAAGCGGTGGGGCACCCGTGCTTATGAATTCCCGCGCGGGGTTTCTCAAAACGCCGATGGCGATTTGGAACCAACGAGTCAGGCTTGTCCGGCGGTAAGGACTAAAGTCGTTACTACGGCGCCGTGGGAATCATGTAAAGTCGAATGCCATTCCGTCTTCGGCGACGATAATCTCCGCCGGGGTGTTCTTCGCGGCGATCTCGATTTGGGAGGAATCGAAGTCATCACCGATGTGGGTCAGGATGACGCGCTTGATGCTCCGCTCGCCGAGCCACGGCCAGAGATCGGCGAGCGGGACATGAGTGGTCTCGATCAGAAGCCAGTCGTACAAGCCCGGCGCGAAATCCAGGTCATGGAGCGATCCGAGATCGGCCGAGTACAAGAGAGTCGTATCACCAACTCTCACCAACAATGCCATCGTGTCGCCCGGGTCGCGCCGGCCGGTGGCAAGCGCGTGCTCGCGCATGGCCGCCTGGTGCGTGGTCGGGAAGGGAGTCACCTGTGTGCCTCCGACCTTGGTCGGAGTGCCCTCGACCAATGAGCGAAACGAGTACTCGAATGTGAGCCGATCGGAGTAGAGCATCCCGAATTCGATAATCTCTACCAGCATGGTGTGCAGTTGCGGCGCCGAGTGAATCACCAGCGGACGATCGGTGCGTGTCAGGTGGCGCTGCTGGACAAAATAGCCGAAGCCGCAGACATGGTCGGCATGCGGGTGGGTGATGACAATGTCGGTCACCCAGTCGGAGGTGTAACCTGCCGCGAGGAAACTGCGGGTGGCGCCATCGCCGATGTCGAGCAGGACGCCGTGATCGCCCAAGTCGAGCAGGTAGGACGACGATGCGCGGTGCGCCGACGCCTTGCCGGAGCCGGTGCCGAGGAGGATGAGGCGAGGGCGGGATGTCATAGCGAAAGTCGGGTGCCCCACCGCTTGCGGCGGGGAGTGATTGTTCGCGCGTGAAATCTAATCTCACCGCTTGGGGCGTGCTGAAAAACCTTGTTGACCGGGGGTTCACCGGCTTGGGTCGGGATTGCTTCGCTTCGCTCGCAATGACTAGCAACTCCAAGTCATTGCGAGAAGCGCAGTCCCGCCAACGGCGGGACGGAGCGACGAAGCAATCCCGATCCGAGCCGGTGAACTCTCAGCCACGCGCCTTTCCAACTGGCCGCAAGTGGTGGCGCACCGGCGACGCCGCCACGGGTAATCCCCTATTGATTGTACCGCTGCTTGTATGTCTCGCGCAGCGCCTCGGCTTCCTGGGCCGAGAGGCCCTCCATCCAGCGGTGCTCCGGCTGGGTCAAAAGCTCGGCCACCCGGTGTTCGTACTTGGATTTCATGGCCGGCGAACGGGTCTCGGCGGCTTCGACCACGGCCGGAAGGAACTCGGTGTAGAAGTGCTTGGCGACCTCATACATGCCATGCCAGTGCGTGTAGTCGGGACCCATCATGCTGGCGCCGTGACGCGCGCGGCGTCCCTCGTGGTGCCACAACTCCCAGAAGACCCACTGGACCTCGTGCTCGAAGGGCGCGCTGGGATTGAGAACCGAATCGGCAATGAGATCATCCATGATCTTCTGCGCCGGAATCGCGAACTTCGTGTTGTAGAGGTCCACGAGGTTGTCGTACTGGACATAGAAATTGTCCACGTACGAGTTGTTGTGGCAGTTGAGGCAGGCGCCTTTCATCTTGTCGCGCCGTTCCTGCCAGGTCACGGTCTTGGCGACCTTGCGGTCCATCGCGCGCGACACCAGTTGTTCGTTTTCGACCACCTTGTCGGTGGTCTTGATCACATCGCCGATTTTGGGCAGCGGGCGTGTGTCGGGGTAGTTCTCACGGAACCCGTCTTCGTAGACCACTTCGTTCAGTTTGGTTGAGATGACCGGACGCAGGGTCCAACTGATGCGCTCGCCGACATCGTGATTGTTGGCCACCACTTCGCCTTCGGGGGTCACATAACTGGAGATGTGGCAGGTCGCGCAGGTCGGCGCGGCCGAGTAGTCGCGTCCCAAGACCCAGTCGCCTGCCTTGTCGAGCGCCATGATGTCGCGGTTGGCGTAGAAGGCGATGCCATGCTTGGACTCGTTGTAGATTTCGATCTGCGGATGGTCGGGACCCATGTGGCACTTGCCGCAGTTTTCCGGCGAGCGAGAGAGCTTCGCCTCGAATGAATGACGCGAATGGCAGGCATGGCAGGAGCCCTTGGAGCCGTCGGGGTTGAGGCGTCCCATGCCGGAATTCGGCCAGGTGTCGGGGTGGATCGAGGGTTTGCCTGATTGGGGATCGCGCACCACGTCGCCTTTATCATCGCGCGCGAAACGGATGATACTGCCATGGCATTGCAGGCAGCCATTGACCGCATCGGCGTTGTTGCCGGGCATGCCGGCCGCCTTTTCGGCCAGCACATTGTCGAGGCTGGCGAGGATCTCCCCCGCCTTGGCATGGTGACTCCGCGCGAATTCCTCGACCTCGCGTTCGTGACAGGGGCTGCAGTCCTTCGGGGTAACCAACGCCGACACCCACTCGCCCTCGTGCATCCAGGCATCGGGCTCGCCCTCGGCGGCGCCGTGGCAGACTTCGCAGCCGACATCGTTTTTCGCATGCGCGGAGCGCTCCCATTCCATGACCAACGCCGGGTTCTGGCGTTTGTGGCAGCCGGCGCAGGTGTTGTCCGCGGTGGCGGGGGCCTGCGCGGAGCCCAAGAGAGGCACTCCGGCGAGAATGCCGGCGAGCAAAAGGAAACACGCCGCATGCCATGCGCGATTCATCCGTGGATTGCCAAAATTCAACATGCCATCCTCCTTCCAAGTGCATCCGTCAGATTGATCAGAAACTGGTTAGCAGGCGCGAAGGCCCGTTCGCGCGACAAAGTAGGGGGCGCAGGTGGTGCGGGCAAGGACGATGGGGAGGTTCTCGGAATGTATGCCCAGACCTTGATGGGCCTTGGAGTATCCAGTTCCGGCAAAGACCCAGGGCAAGTCATCCGGAGTGTCAGCCCCTACAGGTTCATTACCCAAGCTGTCATCCCGAGGAGCGAAGCGACGAGGGATATGCTTTTGTTCTTCGTTTCCGGGCAAACAGCATATCCCTCACCCCGCCATGAAGCCGGCGGGGTTCGGGATGACACACTTCTATCCGTTGGCCGACTGAGTAGTTGCTTCCAGATCGCAGGGTGCGACTGTACGGAACCTGGAGCGAAATGGCCAAGGTTTGCGTAGAAGGACTGACAGTGGCTCCCGGTTCACCCCCGGATGAAGGAAGGAATGCGATGTCCCAGCGAATTGGCCGTAACGAACTGTGCCCCTGCGGAAGCGGGAAGAAAGCCAAAAACTGCCATGGCGAGGGATATCGCGCCGCGGGCAAAAACCGGACCGTGCTTCTGGTCGGCGCGGTGATTGCGCTGGTCGCGATCGTGGCGGTGGTGATGATGCAGGGCGATTCGAACCTGCCCCTGCAGGCCGGCCCGGCGCGTCCGATGACCACAACGACCACCACCCCGGTCACGACCGCCCAGACTCCGGCAAGCCAGAATCTGAATGCTCCTCAGCCCGGTCCCGCGCCGCCGGGCAAGGTCTGGTCGCCCGAGCACGGCCACTGGCATGATGCCACCGGCGCCCAGCCGGCCGGAACTCAGAATGTCCAGATTCCCGGCGCCCAGCCCATCCAAGGCGGCACACAGGCCATGACACCCCAGCCGCCCGGTCCGGCGCCGGCGGGCAAAGTCTGGTCCCCCGAGCACGGGCACTGGCATGATCTCCCCGGTGCGACGGCAGGCCCGGCGGCGCAACCCGCCCAGCAGGCGCCGGCGACCCCGGCGGGGACGGGGCCGTAGCATTTACACGCTATACCCGCTGTACCCGCCAAATGTCATCCCGGCGAATGCCGGGACCCAGTGGCTTTGCACTTCGGGACGAGTCTTTGCTGAGGATGTTACTTCACGCCTCCGCGACGCACTCCAGCGGAACCCACCCCACCTGCCCGGATGACGTTCGGCAGAATGCCCAGCCGGCGACCTTCTCGATGAGTTCAAGTGTCTCGCCCACCGCGACGGTCAGTTCGGTCTCGTCGTAGTCGCGGCGCATGATCCCACGGTCGCCATCGCGCCCGAGAAACTCCGCAGGCACCCATCCCTCCACCCCATCCTCGGCACGGCACCAAAGCCAGCCGGGGTAGCTGGAGGGGCGGTCTTCGACTGTGACCTTGGCCCCGGAGTGGAGTCTGAGGGGGTTGGGGAAGGTGGTGGTGTGGTGGTGGGTGGTGAGGGGGTGGGCATGGCGCTTCAGAATGGCAGGTCGTCAGATTTGTCATTCGCCGTCGGGGATCCATCGGTTGCCTGTTTGGCAAATCCCTCCTCTATTGCACTTACGAATCTGACCGTGGCGGCGACATGGTTTAATATGAGGAGGCTTTCGTCGTAATTGAGAAGCGGATTGTCATGTGCGAGACTCTGCTCGTTTCGAACGTGCGAGTAGGCATCGAGAACCCCAATGGACGACTTCAGAATCCGCTCCGTCATTACGGACTCGAGATGGCCCGCTTCCCGAAGTCGCTTTATGTATTCTCCCATCAAGCTGTGCAGAGGCTTCTCCCTACCAGCTGGTACTCCACGTGCCAGACAAACACCGCGCATGAACTTGACTACAAATGTGTGGAGATGATCCAAGCCCGATTGGGGTTCATTTCTGTCTATGGCAGACCTAACAGATGACACGACTCTCTCAAAATCACACCGCACATTCCCACTGGAGATTGCCTCGAAGTCCTCAATTGGAGCGCCGCGGAGCAGGCGTTCTGCAATTCTATTGCACTCGGATTGTAGGTGCCTGATCTCCGGAGTATCGTCCGCCCTTCGGGTGTAATCGATCAAATCCTGCAGAAGCTTACCGACGACGTGATTCGGGTCTTCCCTCCAGAGCTTTCGAAGCCGGTTGGCCTTAGAGCCGCTCGCGTAGTTATATCTCTTGTCGTAAATGTCCCTGTGTATGCTATCCTGAACGAATTCCCGAAACGTTCGGTCGCTGAAGTTCGAAACGTACCCACTACTCATTCCGAATAGCGCCTCGCACCTTGCGCGCTCAGAAAACGTCATGTCAGACATATTCTCAATCCGATCTCAAGACGATGTCAACCGGGCAAGAACATCAACCCCAACCGAAATCGACGTAGGACTATCTCTCAAGAATTGCGTAAGTGTTCGTTGAGAGCGCCCGCGCGTGCGACCAGTGTGCATTTGCCTTCCTGTGCGGCTATTGCAATAGGTAATGTATAAGTGGTGAACGGCACGCGTCATCGACACATACAACAGCCTTCTCTCGTCGCCAATCTGTGCCCCTCGAGCTTGCCCCGGGATATACTCGTCTTCAGCCCCCAATACAAATACTGCCTTCGCGGTGAGCCCCTTGGCCCGGTGCATCGTGAGGATATTGACCACCCCCTCCCTAAGCTCTTGTTCGATCGGCTCATCCGAAGTCTCGAGAGCTGCAAGAAAATCACGGAGATTGGAAGGTTCGGTCGCGTCCAAGACGTACAGGAATCTCGTTGCGTTCACCAAACCTTCCTCAGCACCCCCGGCTATCTCCCCACTGATCTCTTCGATCAAGGAACCCAAGCGTGCAGCAAAGTGATCTCCGTCTGGTGGTACATCGGCTGTTATCCTGGCTACAATCCCTTGAACTGCCTCCCATTCAGCCCTGATGCGAGTTCCATGCCGTGCAATAAGTGAGGGCTGATGAGCAACCATCGCGACCGCCTCACTGAAGCGAATGCCGCGCTCAATCGCGAATTTATACAGCCCTGATACCGCCACATCACCGAGCCCGTTTTGGCGCAACATCAGTAGCGATCGCCATGCTAAACTGTCGGCTGGATTCGCTGCCAAGCGGATTAGAGAAAGAACCTGCCGTCCGCCTGATCCGTTTAGCAGATCGGTTTCAGCCGTTGTGGTGCTCGACGGAATTCCAAGTGTCTCTAGCGCACTCGTTAAAACCAAAGAGAATGCGCCGTGGCGGTCACTCCGCAGCAGCACCAATATGTCATGAGGGTGCAACCCTCTGTTTGCAAGAAGATTTCGGCATAGCTCGGCTACGCATCTGGCTTCCTGCGTTTGGTCGGAAAACTGCAGGATAGCGACTTCGCCCCGATCCCGACCCGGCTCGGCATGAAGTGGTTTGTCGAGTCTCCGGTGGTCCTGATTGGCAACAAACAGCGCCAGCTCCAAGATTGCGGGGTCACATCTCTTGCATGTGCTAAGTGAAAGTAACGTTGAGGGTTGATAGTCCCGGTCGAATCGCCTGATTCCCTCGGGTAGGGCTTCTCGAAATGCATAGATACTCTGATCGTCGTCTCCCGCGCAGTAGAGCTCGGCGCCTCTGTCTGTCATGGTCTTCACGATCTCGAGATCACACCTGTTTAGATCTTGGTACTCATCCACTAACAGGTGGAGTGGTGGGCCCTCCAGCACGAAGCCCGGGTCCTCCGCAAGGCAATGTTTCAACTGATAAACTAGCTCTGCCCTCAGAACATACCCATAGGTGGATCGGTGTTCCCGCCAAGCCCCAAGAAACCTCGCGTCAGGGAACCTCTCCTCCCATTCAGATTCTTCAGCGGCAAGACTCTGCCAATCTGCGGAGAGCCTGCTCAGGAGTGCCCTGCCTTCGTCGACTCTACGAAGGCCCAGAAGAGTCTTAAGATCCTCAAGGACTATGTTTCTTTCCTCCCAGTCATCCGAAATCCTGAGCGGCGCCGGAAGTTGGGAGATTCGGTCTCGATTTGTCATCAGCTGTTTTAGAGCGAAAGAGTGGAGTGTCGAGACTTTCGGTAGTCGACTGTTGGGGCCCAACTCACGACCGATTCTCTGCCTCAGTTCCCTTGCGGCTGCTCGCGTAAATGTGAGTGCGACGATTGAATCCGGACTTATGTTCTGCTCACCAACCAAATAGCTTATTCTACGTGTGAGCGTTAGCGTCTTGCCCGTCCCGGGCCCGGCTAGCAGCCGGGCGTGAGAGCCAACGTGAGATGCAGCGTCCTTCTGATCTGGAAGTAACTCCGAATCCCAAGGCATTTCATCACTCCTTTACGCAGGAGTACGTTTGGAGCCGGGTGCCCCACTGCTCTGCTGTGGCGAACGTCCCGAGCCGAGATTCATCCAAACGCCACCTCATCCATCTTCAACGGGACGTCTTGTCCCGGTGGTACGAATTGTAACTCGACCATGGCCGGGTGCCCCACAGCTCTGCTGTGGGAAGCGTTCCGAGCCGACAATTATCCGAAAGATACCTCATCCATCCGGATCGGGACATCCTTTTTGCCCTTGTACCAATTGTAACTTGACCACTCCCAGTCACCCGGGTCGTTCACCAGCCCGCGTCGCACCGGGTTCTTGTGACAGTAATGCACCTTCTCGCGTACGGTCTCAACCGTGCGGCAATTGTGGTCGTAACAACGCAGTTGCCAGAAGACACGTGTCATCCCCGACGGGGCTACACGGGATTCCGCGAAGTACCGTTTCGCTGACCTCGATTTGATCTCGCGGATGACCAGCCCGAGTTTCATGCCGTCGGGCGGGATGAGAACCAGGTGGACGTGTTCCGGCATGAGGACATATCCGAGCAATTGGAATTGGTGTTTGGTTCGGGCGCGGTCCAGTTCGTCGATCAGAATCTCCTTTGCTCCGGGTTCGTTCAGGCTTGGGAGGCGGAGGTAACAACTGAATGTCACGAAACGGACGGTGCCCCAGTTGTCGTAGTGGCGGAGGTTGGTCATTTCAGGGGTCTCGCGTTGGCTACATGCCCACAGCAGAGCTGTGGGGCACCCGCTTTTGTTGGAAACGTTGGCTTATCATACCGTCCCGCGTTGGGCACGATTCCCACAGCAGAGCTGTGGGGCACCCGTTATGGTTGGAAACGTCGACTCATCATACGATTTCGCGTTGGCTACATTCCCACAGCAGAGCTGTGGGGCACCCGTCATGGTTGGAAACGTCGACTCATCATGCGATCTCGCGTTGGCTACGTTCCCACAGCAGAGCTGTGGGGCACCCGTCATGGTTGGAAACGTCGACTCATCATACGATTTCGCGTTGGCTACGTTCCCACAGCAGAGCTGTGGGGCACCCGTCATGGTTGGAAACGTCGACTCATCATGCGATCTCGCGTTGGCTAC
>JBFMFQ010000086.1:0-13273 GCA_040752075.1 Candidatus Zixiibacteriota bacterium
GTGTAATGGTAGCGTATTAATTCTGATAAGTTGGAAGATTGAACTTGGTTAGGGGAGGGTGGAAACGTTTGCACTCAAAGGAGTGTTGGCGGGAAAGCATCCGTATTTTGCTTGACACCACCTTGACCGGTGCATTTGTTGATAGCGGAACTCGGGGTCGCAAGACCCCAACGGGAAAACCCAGCCCAAACTGAAGAGTCGTTCATGAGCCCAACGTGGGAGGCATCATGACCGCTGTATTCGATCAACCCGTTGCACGCTGACGCCATCAGGCAATGCGTTGCTGGAGGGATGGGTGCGTCATTGCAGTAATGGAAGGTGCCGAACGTGGGCGGCGCCGGTGTTAATCATAGCAACACAGGCAGGAGGTGACCGATGGGTCGCTTGATTCGGGGGCTGGTGGCAGTGGCGCTGTGTCTGGCCATACTTGCGCCATCAGCGGCGTGGGGGTTGGAGCGGGACCTGGTGGATCGGAAGAAAGACCCGAAGGGAGATGAGGTCCTGGCCGGCCTAAAGCAAAAATACCGGATCGTTTTCTCCCTGTATATCCCCCGTTGGCAGCCAATTCTCCTGGTGCGCCCGCTGATTCGTCAATCGGAGCCCAGTGAAGGAGCCGCCGCCGTGACAACAAACCCCAGCCGTCGCCTGCAGCCGAGGGACGACAAATGAGCGTGAGCCTACCCACAACGGCACAGGATCAGATCCGCGCCGCTCTCGATAGGCGGGACTACCGCTCAGCCCACGTGCAGCTCCGCGCCTTACGCGGACTTCTTAATGAGAGTGATCGGATTTCTAATGTGATCGACTCCTGTGAGTGTCTAGCGTTTCTTGGGCATCCATCTACCGCGGCAAAATCGCTCGCGCAAGTTTGTTCACAACTGAGAAACACCGATCGGCATGACATGTTCGGCCGGTCCTGTATGGTGCTCGCGATAAGCCAATGCTACTTCTTGGGTCAGATCGATGAGGCGCGCGAGAATGCGTCAATGGCCCTCTATTCGTTCAAGCGAGTTGATTCCGTCGCGGGCATTGCCAGGACCCTGAACCTCCTCGCGAATATTGATTACTTTCGGGGCGATTATCGTCAGTCAATCGCACACAGCACGGAATGTGAGAAACTTGCCTGCAAGACCGACCAGGCTCGGTGGGTGGCGATCTCTAGATACAACTTCGGTAGCTGCAACTTGAAGTTGGGCAATCTTCAGGCAGCAAGAGACTTTTTGGCTGATCTGCCGGATCGGTTCCGCCAACTCGGGGATAGAACAAATACATGGCGGGTGGAACTGACACAGTGTTCACTGTCGATCCACTTGCGGGAGTTTAAGTCCGCAGAAGAGATCCTTCAGAGCAGGAAACCCTTGGAGGGAGTTGCCGGTTACCCCTTCGAGCCCGGAATCTGGCACGAATACATGGGCGAACTTCTCTTGGCGCGCGGGCAATTCGAAGCGGCGCGGCTGAACCTCCAAAGAGCCATAGAGATTGCCAATACCGTGGCCGACGACTCCCTCCTCGCTCAATCCCGCCGCCTGCTGGCGGAGGTCCGTCTCGCCGAAGGTGACGCCGCAGCCGCACTCGAAGAAGCGGCCCGTGCGCGTGTCTCCATCGACAAAGTCGGAGAGCGGTTTGAAGACGGCGCGGTGCATCGTGTGATCGGTGAAGCGCATGCCAGGCTGGGCAACACGAAAGCGGCGCGCGAGGCCTTCCGGCATGCGATCGATGTGCTGCAGATGATCGGCGCGCGGCTGGAGTGGGCGCGTGCCTGCCTGTCGGCGGGACGCTGCACCCTGTTCGACGACCGCGAGCGGCTCGGGTATCTGGTCGAGGCCGACCGCCTGTTTGCCGAGATCGGGGTGGAGTACTGGATTGCCGAGACCCGTTCGGTGCTAAACGAGATCCTCTATCGCGAGGCGCCGCACACAGGGGGAACCCGCCAACCGGCGAGTGTCCGCGATACGCAAACCATCATCGCGACCGATCCGACGATGCGTCAAGTGCTCATTATGGCCGGGCGAATGGCCGAGTCGGATATCGCCGTTTTGATCAGTGGCGAGACCGGAACCGGCAAGGATGTTCTCGCGCGGTACATCCATGACCGGAGTCCGCGAGGCCAGCGTCCGTTTGTGCCGATCGATCTGGCGACCATCCCGGAGTCCCTTCTCGAAAGCGAACTCTTCGGTCACTGCAAAGGGACATTCACCGGCGCGCGGGAGAAACAGGGTCTCCTCGGCTCGGCCGATGGCGGGACTGTATTTCTAAACGAAATCGGGAACATCCCGCTTTCGTTGCAGGCGAAACTGCTCGAGTTTCTCCAGTCACGGCGTGTGCGACGTCTGGGCGAGACAACCTCCACCACCCTGGATGTCCGTGTCGTGGCCGCGACCAATGCCGACTTGTCCAAGGCGGTTGCCGCCGGCACATTCCGCGACGATCTGTATTTCCGACTTGCGCAGGCGGGGATCGCGCTCCCCCCGCTGCGTGAAAGACCATCCGACATTCTCCCCTTGATCAGGCACTTCCTGATCGAATTCGGGATGTCCGAAGCGCGCGCGGTCATGCTCCCGGCGCAACCCTGGGTGGCCCTGGCGCGAACGCACTCCTGGCCGGGGAACATCCGCCAGTTGCGGAACTTCCTCTGGAGCTTGACCACCATCGCGGGCACGGCCAACGCACCGGACTTGTTTGATCTGGCCGAGAATTTCATCGGGCTGATCGACAACGGAAACCTCTCGGAAGGGTCATCGCCCATTTCCGAAATCGAGCTGCGCGGGGCGCTGGAGCGCCACAACGGCAACCAGCGAGCCACGGCGCGTGACCTGCGCGTGTCGGAAGCAACCGTGCGGAACTGGATGCGGCGTTTCCGAATTCGGTAACTGCGGCTATAGTAACGCGAACACATATTTCAGCGAAAGATAGATGCCGGCGAGGATGAAGACCGCGCCCGTCACGCGTCGTGACCAGACTTCGACGACCGTGATGCCGTGTAATGCCCGGCTGACCCAGCCCGCGCCAATCCCCAGCCCGACCCCCAAGATCGCCACCGGCAGTCCCGTCCCGAGCCCGTAGAGGATGGGAAAGGAGGCGTACGACTGGTGGCTGACCGCCATGGGGATCAGGCTGCCGAAAAAGAGCGCGGCGGAGACCGGACAGAAGGAAAGCGCGAAAAGCACTCCAAGGATTCCGGATGACCAGATCGTGCCTTGCATAAAGCGCGCGCTCCAGCGCTTGCCATCGGCCCGCCCGGGCAGGCGCACACGGAGCAGATCAAGCAGAATCATCCCGGCGAGGATGAGCAGCGGCCCCAGGATCCTGTTCATGTAAGTCTGCAGCAATTCGGACGCCTCCACCGCCGAGGCCAGGCTGAATACGAGAACGAGACCGAGCGCTGTGTAAGTGAACGTTCGCCCGAGCGTGTAGGCGACACCGGCCCAGGCCACGTGGCGCGGGGACTTCAGATGACGGCTGATGTAGGTCACCGCCACGATGTTGGTCGCCAGCGGGCAGGGGCTGATGGAGGTCAACAGGCCGAGCCAGAACGCGCTCGCCCCGGCCAGCCAGTAGGATTCGATCATGAGGACCCCTGCCCCGCAAACAGGCCAACTTCGGAGCGTATGTACTGGCGAAATTCGCCTTCCTCATGGACCAGGTCCCAGATGGCATCGAGATTCTTCCACCGCCCTGGCGCGCCGACCCGGATCTCCACCAGCACCACCGCCTGGCTCACGAGATTGTAATCGGTGGTGAAGTGATCATTGCCGGGGTCTTCGATGTTGACACTGCGGAACACGATTTCCCCCGAGGCGATTTGGTCACGAAACGCGTTTTCGACCTCGCTTTGCGCCAGTCGTTCGATGGTCAAACAGGTCACGCACCGTGCGGTGCGGTGGAAGTAGTAGACCGTGATGCGATCACCATCCGCGGCGGCCGTGGCGGGGGCATCCGGTGCGGGGCGTTCGGGCAGTTCCCGGCCGACCAGCCAGATTGCGCTGAGGGCAACGAAGGCGATGAGGACTAAACGGATCACTCGCTTGGCGTTCATGGAGTCTCCTGCGAGGCGCGCGGCATTGCGCCCTGCGACGATGGTCAGGACAGCATCTCTTTGAGTTCGGCGGCCGAGGGGAGCGTCCCGGCGCATTTCACCACGCCATCGACCACCAGCCCGGGTGTCATCATAATATCGTATTTCATGATGTCGTTGATATCGGTGACCTTCTCGAGCTCGTAGGCAATGCCCAATTCGTCGGCGGCCGCCTGCGTGAGCTCGGCGAGCCTGCGGCACTTCTGGCATCCGGTCCCGAGAATCTGCAATCGTTTCATCCGTGGTCCCTCCCTTTCGCTGACTCAGAACAGCGACCCGTAGAACAGGCCGCTTACGGTCGACATCACGATCACCAGCGTAACGAACGCGGCTGTGCGTTTCGGACCCATGATGCTGTTGATCACCAGCATGTTTGGCAACGAGAGCGCCGGGCCGGCCAGAAGCAGGGCCAGCGCGGGGCCCTTGCCCATGCCGCTGCCAAGCAAACCCTGGACAATGGGGATTTCAGTGAGTGTTGCGAAGTACATGAAGGCCCCGGCAAAGGCCGCGAAGAAATTCGCCCCGATCGAGTTGCCGCCGACCGAGTTCGCGATCCAGGCGCTGGGAATGAGCCCTTCTTGTCCCGGACGGCCGAGGAGCAGGCCCGCGACCAAAACACCGAGGAGCAAAAGCGGGAGAATCTGCCTGGCGAAATCCCAGGTGGATGCGAACCACTCGCCGGTCTCGCCGCGATTGCCGGCAGTGAGAATCGAAAGTCCGATCGCTCCGGCGGCAAAGGCGAGAAGCGGGACATCGGGGAACAAGGTCGCCAGCACCAGGACCGGCGCCGCCGCCGCCGCGAGGCCCATCATCCGCAAGCCGAACCACCGGTGCATCGCCCAAGCCAGGCCGAGCGCGGCCATCCCGGTGAGCCACCACTTGATCGAGTACACACCCGCCCAGAGTCCCACGGCCCCCTGCGGTTGCGCCCAGTTGGCAAACACGAGGATGGCGATGAGAAATCCCATGTGCCAAACCGGTTGCCATAGCGGGCGCGACCGGGCGCCCGTCGATGTCGGCACGGGTCTTTCGGCCTTGCTCCGATCCGTAAACAGCAGCGCCATGACGCCGCCGATCACCACGCTGAAGGCAACCGCCCCGACGGCGCGTGCGACCCCCAGTTCGAACCCCAGTATCCGCGCCGTGAGAATGATCGCCAGAATGTTGATGGCGGGACCGGCATAGAGAAAGGCGATGGCCGGCCCGAGCCCCGCCCCGCGCTTGTAGATCCCGCCGAAGAGAGGCAACACGGTGCAGGAGCAGACCGCGAGGATCGCGCCGGAGACCGAGGCCACCGAATAGGAGATCCACCTCCGCGCGCTGTCGCCCAAGAGCCGGATGACCGCCTCGGAACTGATGAAGACCGAGATGGCGCCGGCGATAAAGAAGGCGGGAATGAGGCAGAGGAGCACATGCTCGCGGGCGTACCACTTGACCAGGTGCAGCGCTTCGGCGACCGCGCCATCGAAGCGGGGGCTGCCGGCCGGCAGGTAAAATGCCGCGAGAAAGACCGCGACCATCGCGGCCAAAGGCCTCCACTCGGATTTCCAGTTCAGGGGCATGATTTCGTATTTGGTCAAATCGCCAAATAATGAGACAAAAAAACTCCTCAAAGCACAGCGGCGTTGTCTTTCGCGACACGGCGCAGGACATTCTCCACGCAGCCGAAGAAGTCCATGATGCAGGGCACCCGCAGCCGGTAGAAGACCATCACCCCGCGGCGCTCGTCTTCCACCAGGCCGGCGTTGCGCAGGATGGAGAGGTGCTTGGAGACGGTGGAAGTGTCCGCCCCGACTATTTCGGTCAGGTCGCACACGCAGCGTTCGCGTTTCTTGAGCTCATCCAAAATCAGAAGCCGGCTGGGATGGGCCATCGCCTTGATAACCCGCGCGCGGGCGGCGTAGCGGTTTCGGGATCGGGTCGGCATCATCAGACTCCGTGCGTGCGCGAGTGGTACGCCCCGGACATTCCCCAGTTTGGCAAAATCGCCAAATAGTCCCGGACGGGAGTCTGCCGGGATGGCGGGCCCCCAAGTCGCTGTCAACGATGATTGTGTCCGTTGGTCCCGGGCTTGAAGGCGCGGACGGTGACCGAGGCCAGGGAATACTCCTCGGACTTGCCGTAGTCGTAGTCAACCTCGGAGAGAACCATCGGGGCTTCGAAGCCCGCGTCTTTGATCATCTGGAGGTAGAGGGACTTGTCGAGCGCGCCGGCGATGCACCCGGACCAGCGTTCCATGTCATGACGCACATGTTCGGGGATCTCTCCTTTGGAGACCACATCGGAGACACAGAAACGGCCGCCGGGCTTGAGGATTCGGAAGATCTCGCGGAAGACACTTGCCTTGTCGGGGGCAAGGTTGATGACGCAGTTGGAAATCACGAGGTCGGAGTAATTGGCCTCGACCGGGATGTCATCGATGCGTCCGAGGCGAAACTGGACATTCGAGAAGTTGCCCGACTTGGCAATGGCCTGGGCGCGTTCGATCATCTCCTCGGTCATGTCCACACCGATCACCATGCCCCGTTCGCCCACTTTTCGCGCGGCCAAAAAGCAGTCCACGCCCGCGCCGGAACCGAGATCGACCACAATCTCGCCGGAGCGGATCTCGGCCACGCCGGTGGGGTTGCCGCAGCCAAGTCCCAAGTCGGCCCCGGCCGGGATCGAGTCCAGATCGGTTGTTTCGTAGCCCCGCGAAATGCTGACCAGCTCATCTGGATTGCAGTCCGACCCCGGATCACAGCAGGATTTGACTCGCCCTTCGGCCACGGCCCTGTATTTCGCCTTTACTGCTTCGGTGATTGTTTCCTTATCGGTCATGGCGACCCTCCAAATCCGGTTTTCGGCAGATTCAACCCCGAATTCGAACACATTCGGCTAGTCCCTTACACGATGAGTCCGCGAAATGGTTCCTGTCCAACAAGATTTGCCGATTGTGACAGGCCTCGGGCTGAAGCCGTCGGGGCCGATTCCTCAGGCTCAGATTCCGCTCAACTTGGTGGCCGGGCAGCCGATGAGACATTAGTAGGGGGCAAAGGGCGTTGACTCCCTTCTCGGAAGGTGAGGAATCGGCTGTGAGACTGCGGGTTAGAGGCGCGGCGCGCGAGTACCTCGAGGCGATTTTAGTCGCTTTGATCATGGCGTTGGTCCTGCGGACCTTTGTCGCGCAGGCCTACCGGATTCCCTCGGATTCCATGGACCGCACGCTGGCGGTCGGGGATTTCATTCTAGTCAACAAGTTCACCTACCACTTCCGGGAGCCGCAGCCGGGCGACATCATTGTTTTTCAGTATCCGTTAAACCCGGCCAAGGACTATGTGAAGCGCTGCATCGCCCTCGAAGGCCAGATGGTCGAGATCCGCAACAAGATCGTCTATGTGAACAACCGGGAGATCGTTGAGGCCGAGGGAGTCTACCACAACGACCCCAACATCATCCCCGCCGACCTGGGCAACCGCGACAACTTCGGCCCGGTGATTGTGCCGCCGGGCTGCGTGTTCGTCCTCGGCGACAACCGAGACAACTCGCGCGATTCGCGTGTCTGGGGATTTCTCGATGTCACCTTGATCCGCGGCCGGGCGATGATGGTCTACTGGTCCTGGGCGCCGGACCCGAACGCCCCGGAGTGGGAGAGCCCCTACATCCTCCCGCTTCTGACCATCCCCTTCTACAACATGGTGCATTTCCCCACCCGTGTCCGCTGGGACCGGATCGGGACGATGCTGTAATTCACCAACCCATGAGAATGGCCACGGGCGGATCGGGTGATCCGCCCGTTGTTGCATCCACACCGGCCCCCAGGAAATACAGTGCCCCGAAGCACCCTGCGGTGCCTCGGGGCTGGTAAGGGAGGTCCCGAGTCCGGCTTGTCGAGCCCTACTTCAACAGAACCATCATGCGGGACTCAACCCTTTCCCCGGAGACGAGGCGGGTGAAGTAGATCCCGGAGGCGGCATGCTTGCCTGATTCCGTCATGCCGTTCCAGAGGATTTGGTGGCGCCCAGCCGACTGATACTCGTTCACCAGAGTGGCCACGGACCGACCGAGTACGTCGATCACCCCCAAGCTGACCCAACCGTCATGTTTCAGTGAATAAGAAATGGTTGTACCGGCATTGAATGGATTAGGGGAGTTTGACAGGAATGCGACATCACCCTCACTGGCGGTTGACAGGGAGGAGTTTTCAAAGTGGTCGGAGTCGTGGCGAAGAATCAGAACACAATCCTCGCCCAAGATCGCGGTGCCATCACTCAACTCGCCGGTGAGCGTAATCGGGATTGTCTCCCGGTCTGGGAACTGACAGAGTGCATCTGATAGTTCACGTCCATCGAACTTCAGGGTCAAGTCGACAGCACCGTCCGGCCCGACGGTGGCACAACCGCAAGCGGGCGTCCCAGATGGAACTGGCGACGACACATCCTCGTAAGCATGCCGAAGCGGGCTGATCCCCGCCAGCCGAATACTCGACACGCGGACGTTCATCACATCGAATTCCTCTGAGCCCAGGATGGCGACAGGTACCACGCCGTAGCGATGCCGCCGGTCATGGGTGGCCGCTCTCTGAAGCGATCCGTGATCCGGTCGAACATTGATCGGGTTTGGGCACGATCCGGGTTTTATATCGACCGCAACGATCACTTGGCGACAACTACCCGGAGTGGACAGGAACGGAACAAAGTCGACCTCGCCGATTACGACCTCACCCGTGCCTGCGGGATTGTCTGGATGAGTGGGCCCGGTTGGCGAGTTCCACCAGTTATTCTCGGCGACCACGAGGGTCGAGCCGACGTTGTGGATCGCGGTTGCGTATCCTGAAAAGCAGGAGTGCTCAACGATGAACGTCGGCGTTTCGGAAGTGTAGATTCCCGTGGCGCCCGGGCTTTCGGAGAACGTGCACCGTTCGACACTGAGCGATGACGTTTTTGTAGCGACGATTGAGTAGAGCGCCACGTTCTCAAATGCGCAGTCGGTGATGATCGCCGACGAGGTGTGATCTGCCCCAATGTCGACGTTGTTTCCAGAGAATCGGCAGTTACGAATTTCGGCGGTACCATCCCTGGTCAGCACAATGGCATCATTGAATCCGGTGAACTCGCAACCTTCGATGACGACCGGTCCTGTTCCATAATCGAACCACTGGACGCCGCGCCAGTCCTTGCCATGTGCATTGGGCGGAGTCCAACGTCCGTAGAAGGAGCAGGCGGTCAAGGTTGCTGTCGCACCCGAATTGAGCTCGACCACAAACCAATTCTCTGCAGTCTGGACCTGTGTGCCATCGAAGACTACACCGTCGGCCGTGAACTCACCCCACACACGAATGACCCCAAACTCAATGTAGGAGGTCCCGAAGTCAACAACGACGCCTGGCTCGATAGTTAGGGACGCACCCGGCGGGATGTCGACCTTTCCTGTGACAAGGTAGGGGCTCCCCGACACTCCCCAGATCTCGTCGCCTGTTATGATTAGCCCAGGGATTGGCGTCTGCGCATCTGCGGTCACGGTCAGCCCGAGGCAGATGAGCGCGGATGCAAACCACTTTCGAAGTTGCATGGCATCCTCCGATGGAAAAGTAGGAATGTGTTTGGCCGGTCATCTCTAACCGGCCCGTTTAGGTACGCTTCAAGACCCGTGCGATCCCATGGTCACTGGTTAGGCCATGCATAGGGCGCGACGCGCAGGTGGCGTCGCATGGCCCCGCGTAACGAGGTAGAGAGGCGGAGCCGGGGACGGGTAAGGCACAAATCGTGCCAGAACCGGCGACACAAAACCTTGTTGTCAGGAGACGATTTACGGCGGTGCTGCGCTTATGGGCTGGTCAATCTGACCAGTTCAACCGATTCCTCGCTGGTCGTATTGACCAGGATCGACACCGAACTTGCGCAGCGTGCGCATAAGGTTGGAGAGGTCCCATTTTTTCTTTCGAGCGAATTCTGCCGGTGTCTTGCAACGGCGCAGTCCCCAGATGAGATAGTTTCGAGTCAATTCGCCCAAGTCCTCTCGATACGTCGAATCCTCTCGGACGGGATTCGACTTCATTCCGAGTCTTTCCTCAACATAAGAGGTTGGAAGGTGCGGGAATCCGCGCGCCTGCGCGGCAAGGTGCTTGATGACCTGAAGCAGTTCGCGGACATTGCCGTCCGTCCAGTCATGCTGTCCGAGGAGCGCGTAAGCCTCCTCGCTTAAGATCAAGAGGTCGCCACGTGGCTCTTTGCGAATCACTTCGATAAAATAGTCCGTCAGTTCCCGGATATCCTCACGCCGGTCACGCAGGGGGGGAACTCTGATCACAAACTCCGTCAAGCGGCTGTAAAGATCGGCGCGGAAAAGCCCTTTGTTCCTTAGCCCCTCCAGGTCCTTGTTCGTGGCCGTGATGACGAGCGCGTCCGCCCGTCGTACGGCTGTGCTGCCAAGCGGGCAAAACTCGCCCGTATCCAGGAACCGGAGCAACTCTAATTGTGCATCCAATCCCAAATCGGCGATTTCGTCAATAAAGAGGACCCCTCCGTCAACGGTCTCCACGACGCCCTTTCGTTCGTCTGCCCCCTGAAAGGCATTCTTTGCCACCCCGAAGAGGTCGCCCTTGGTGAAGCCCACCTCGACCTGAGTCGACAAGTGCGGCCGGAACACCTTGTCGCGACGGTTTCCCGCCAAGTGTAACGCTTTCGCAACTAACTCCTTGCCGACCCCGGTTTCACCCAGTATAAGGCAGCGGCGAAAGCATGGTGCTATGGTGAGTATTTGTCGATAAAGCTCGATCATTACTCGGGACCCGCCGATGATCCCGAAATCTTCCTTGGCCGTCGCCACAAGCCGCCGGGGGTCAAGTTCTGCGCCCCGCTTCGCAACTGCGTCACGCACCCTGTCCTGAAGGATGACAGGGTCCTCGGCCTTGGTGACGTATCCGAATGGGTGGTACTTCCGGCATATGTCCTCCTCCTTATAATCGCCCGGGAACGCCGTGTACGTAATGATAGGCACGTCAGGATTGACCTGCCGAATCCCATCCGCCGTCTCCAGTCCGTTCATCCCCGGCATGCGAATGTCCAGGATGACGCAGCAGATATCGCTGCGTTTTCGGAGAGTCTCAATACCCTCGCTGCCGCTGGAAGCGGTCAAAACGGAATAATCCGAACCGAAAGTCGCGGCGAGGGCTTCGAGAATCCCTGGGTCGTCATCGATAATGAGAATGGTGGGCTTGTTTTCCACGCTACTGTCCCCGTTTCAGCGGCTTAGGGTGGTCGGCAATTCGACGATGAACTCTGCGCCGCCCTCACCTTTTGGGGCGAGTGTGAGTGATCCGCCCAGAATCTCAGCGACGCGCTTGGAGAATGTCAAACCGAGCCCCATGCCCGTGCTCGGTTTCGTGCTGTAGAAGGCGTGAAATATCCGCTTTCGCTCCGCTTCGGGAATTCCGGGACCGGTGTCCGCCACATGAATTCGGACCAAATCCTCGCTGACAACTCCGCGTACAAAGATCCGGCGTTCTGCCGCGCTGGCGACGGCGTCGAGAGCATTGAGAATCAGATTATTGAAGAGAATGTCAGCATGGGTTGCGGGGCAACTGAGAATGACGTCCTCCGAGAGGTGGTTCTCGATTGTCGCGCCAATCGCATCAATCCGCTCCCCATGCCTCGCTATGATTTCGTCTAAGAGGCGTTTTGCACTAACCGGCTCGAAAGTTCCGACCTTGGCGAGGTCCGCGAATTCCCGGACCAATCGCGTCATCGATACCGCCCGCCGGATGGACTTCTCGGAGAGTTCAATCAGACGGAAATTGTCGCTGTCATCACCGGACGCGGCCAATCGCTCGCTTAGCGCATGCAGGCAGTGCACCGCGGGATCCAGCGCATTGCGAATCTCGTGCGCGACGCCTCCCGCGATGTCATTGGTGAGCGCCAGCTTTTCGGCTTCGATGAGCTTGTCTTGCGCCTCCCGGAGATCATGCATCGCGCGCGCCAGCTCGTCACGCTGGCGCTCGATCAGGCGGTTCTTCTGGCGGAAACGGAGCATCACCGTCCAAATGATGGCCAGTACTGCGCTGAGCGGTACGAAGGCTGCACCGAAGGCCAGGATTGGATGCCGGGTGAAGACCGCGTGCCAGGGCGCTTTCCGGAATCCGAGCACCAAGTTGACCCGGCCGAGGTCGGCTTCCAGGGCGATGCGCACAGAGGCGCCGGCCGTATCCGGCGGTAGAATGCCGCGAATCAGCGGTGTCTTGATGTCCTCGAGGATCGCAAGCGGCTCGAAAGTGTCCGACAGCAGCCAAAGTCGGCCATCGCCGGTGAAAATCAGGTACTGTGGCACACCGAGATTTAGACAATCGTGAACTGCCAGCGGCTGAAAATCCGTCTCGCTTCGCAGTTCGGACTGAAGCTCGAGACGCTCGTTTCTCACCTGCATCGTCGTCCCGCCAAGCCCGAGCAGCACAACACGCTCACCTCGCGCTGAGTGCCAAACCGACTTGAGTTCCGACACCCGCACCCCGCGCGGGATCTGAACTGTGTCTTGCGTCAGACCGTTTAAGTCGCACACAAGCAAGCGTTCTTGCAGTGTATCAAGCGCGCCCGGGCCCGTCCTGAAACTCCGATCCCCGTCCACCTCGACAAAGGCGATCCGGGGTTGCTGCCCCGGGCGGCTGTCCAGCACGATTGGCCGGCCGCCGGATGTCCCTTTGCCACCGATCACACGACTCCATTGCGGCCGGCCGTCGGCGTCGAGACAGACAAGGTACGACACCGAGTCCGACATTCCGCCGGCGCTCACCCCATTGCTGACCGGCGCCACGCCCATGACAATGACCGGGGCGCGGCCCGTGTCCGGCTCGACAACTTGAACGTAATCGCCCGAGATGTCGCCGGCCACCGCGTATGTCCACAGCACTGAATCGCGGAAAAGATCAAGCGCGCTCAAATGCCGCGGTGAGTGATCGAATCCGGTAAAGATCTTGATGAGAAGCTCAGCATGGCCATCACCGTTGAGATCGTGCCCACCGACAAGAAAGGCCTCGCCGTCCCAGGACCCATCGCGGTCCAGATCGCTGCCCGCGGCAATCGCCCGGCGGTACACTTGACCCTCGTCCGGGTCAATCACTTCAAGCCATGCCGTATCCCCAAATGTGTAGGTAATGGCGATGTCGCTGATTCGGTCCCCGTCGAATTCCACAACCCGGCTATCCGTGAATTGCCTGCCGGGGAAGTT
>JBFMFQ010000087.1:0-13217 GCA_040752075.1 Candidatus Zixiibacteriota bacterium
GTCGGGATCCGCCGAGGCCAGTTCACCCAAAGTCCAAATGCCCACCGCTTTGAGGGCCCGTTCCGAGACCGGTCCGATCCCGGAGAACTTTTCCACCGGCAGCGGATGAATCAAACGCGGAATGTCTTCAGGTCCGATGCTCATCAGGCCGTCGGGCTTGTAGACCGACGAGATAATCTTCGCGAGAGAGCGGTTTGGCGCAATCCCGACCGAACAGGTAAGGCCAAGGCCCTCCCGGATGCCGGCCTTGAGCCCGAGCGCCAGCTTCTGCTCGCTCCCGAAGAGCCGTTCGCATCCGGTGATGTCCAGAAACGCCTCATCGACCGAGAGCATGTCCACCCGGGGGGAGTACTCCTGGAAGATCCGATAGACCTGTTTTGAGACATAGCCGTAGTGCTCGCCGTCAACTCCGACCAGTATTGCGTCCGGGCAACGGCGCCGCGCCTCGACCATGTTCATGGCCGAGTGGATGCCGTACGCCCGCGACTCGTAGGAGGCGGCCGCCACCACACCGCGCCGGTCGTCCTCGCCGCCGACCAGAACCGGCCGGCCCTGCAGGTGCGGATTGACGGACTGCTCCACCGATGCAAAGAAGGCATCCATGTCAACGTGCATGATCCGGGTGCGGTGGCGATGCAGCCGGTCCATGCCTACTCCACCCAGGTGCGGGAGAGCACCCAGCGTGTCAGCCGCTCGTTGTATGTGAGCTGAAAGAAATTGGCGCGCGTGTCAACAACCGCGAAATGGCGAACACCCTGCTCGCCTTCGCGTGACTTCCACGCCCCGGTGACACGCGCCACCTTGTGGATCTGCCCCTTCCAGCGGAAGCGGGCCGGGCGCATCACCTGGTTTTCGAAGATGACAATGACATCAACTGGATCGTTCAAGTCCTGGTACATGGCGGCTCACCGTCTGCGGTATGCATCACGGCGATCCGATGCACCCGGTTTACGCCGCGACACCCCGCGCTCTTAAATCATCGATCTTGGCGGCGAGAATGAAATCACTTTCGGTGAGTCCATCGATCTTGTGTGTCCAGATCTTGACCTCGACCTGACCCCACGCCAAAGTGATGTCGGGGTGATGTCCCTGCTCCTCCGCCAGGGCGCCGATGCGGTTGACGAATTCCAGGCCGGAGGCGAAATCCGGGAACGGAAAAACTTTCAGGATGTGATGTTCGCTCACCACGGTCCATCCATGCACCTGGGTCTGGAGAATATCAAGTTCGCTGCCCTTTAGGGGCGGCACTCCCCCACGGCAGGGGATGCAGGTTTTCTCTGAAAGGGCGCTCATCGGTGGTCCTTGTATCAGGTTCCCTAGCGGGCATCTTGTCGATTGTCGCCCGTCTCCCTCTTTACGACTGATTTGGTGGGAATTTGAGAGGGATTCGAACCGTCAGCCCGATGGCTCGGTGACGATTCGGCAGGCCGCGATGGCCGCGCCGAAGCCGTTGTCAATGTTGACCACGGTGACACCCGGCGCACACGAGGAAAGCATACCCAGCAGGGCCGCCAACCCGCCAAGCGCCACGCCATAACCGACCGAGGTCGGCACCGCGATCACCGGACGGGAAATCATCCCGGCCACCACTGACGGGAGAGCACCCTCCATGCCCGCAATGACAATGACACAGCCGCAGGAATTGAGTTCATCGCGGATGGAGACGATACGGTGCAAACCCGCAACCCCGACATCAAAGTGCCGGATGACGTTGTGACCGACGGTCTCAATCGTGAGCGCCGATTCTTCGGCGACGGAGATGTCGGATGTCCCGGCGCAAATCACTGCGATCGGAAGCTTGCCGGGGACCCTCGCTGGGTCAAGCCGGCGCAGGATTCGGGCCGAAGGGTAATACTCCACATCCGGAAGCGCCGCCTGAACAGCCTTGGCATGCTCCGCCTCGACGCGGGTGGCCAGAAGCGCACGATGCTTCTCCGACTGGCTTTTGAGAATGGCGGCTGCCTGTTCCGGGGTCTTCCCAGCGCAGTACACGACCTCAATGAACCCGGTGCGCAGCTCCCGGTGGTTATCGAGACGCGCAAAACCGAGATCGGATGCCGGCCACTCGCTGAGCCGTTTCCGGGCTTCCTCGATGCTTGTTCGCCCTTCGGCTACTTCGGTTAAGAGTCGGCGGATGTCCATCTGACCGTCATCAGGTGTTCAGGCCCGCGGGTTTGTAGCCGGCCAGGTCAATCGTAACGTGTTTGTACCCCGCCGACTTCAGAGACTCGACGATCCGCACCCTTAGAGAGGAATCCATGATCTTGGGCCAGTCGTGCTCCTGCAGCTCGATTCGCGCGACGGCGCCGTGATGGCGCACACGATGGCCTTTGAATCCGTAGGCGAGAAGCGCCGCTTCGGCACGGTCAACCTGCCCGAGTTCATCAATTGTGATCGCCGTTCCTGTGGGGAAACGCGAGGCCAGACAGGCCGCCTGCGGTTTGTCCCAGGTCGGCAGGTTGAGTTGCCGAGAAAGTTCGCGGATTTCCGGCTTGGTGAGCCCGACCTCCACCAAGGGCGCGCGGACGCCGAATTCATTTGCGGCCTTCTGGCCGGGTCGCGCATCGCCCGCATCCTCGGGGATCGCCCCATAAAGAATGGCGGTGCTGCCCTCCGATCGGGCAATCGGTTCCAGGACACTGAAGAGCTCGGCCTTGCAGTGGTAGCAACGGCCGGCATCGTTGCCGAGCCAGTCCGGATCCTCGGTTTCGCGCGTGCGCACGATCCGGTGATTCCATCCGAGAGATTTGGCCAGGTTCACCGCATCCCGGAATTCCGAGTCGGCCATCGACGGGGATTGTGCCGTAACAATCAACGCCTTCGAGCTCAGCACATTATGGGCAACAGCCGAAAGAAAAGTCGAGTCCACTCCGCCCGAGTAAGCCACGATCACGCTCCCGAGGGAACGAAGCAACTCCTCCATTTGCTGTAACTTCGCCTTCAGAATGGTGTCCCGCACAGCGGGGGTCTCATTCGGTCTTTGTTGAGCGGGTGATATCATAGAAGGGAGCATTTGGGCTCCACATTCAACGTGAAGGAAGTCGGTTTATTTGCCGGAGAGCGCGTGGGGGCAGTAATCCGCTGGAGCGCTACAGCTTGTGCCCGATCATCCTGAGAAATGAACGTCGTTTCTCTTTATCCTCATCGGACTCTTTGCCCTTCGGCGCCTGGCCGTCGATGACACCAATCACACCTCCCCCCTGGGCATCGCGAACCACCAACGCCGTTACGGGATTGCCGGTTGCGCAGAACACCCGGCAAACCTCCGGACACGCTTTGACCGCATTGAGAACATGGATCGGGAAGGCTTCTTTCATGATGACCAGAAAGGTGTGTCCACAGGCGATTCGCATCAGGTTCTCGGCGGCCGACTCCGTCAGGGCCGGGTCGTTGCCCGAATGCCGAATCAGGCAGGGGCCGGAAGCTTCGGAGAACGCGATTCCGAATTTGATGCCCGGTGCGCCGGTGGCCATGATCTCATGCAGGTCCTCGATGCTCTTGATGAAGTGCGTTTGTCCGAAGATGATATTCGCGCCTTCGGGGAACGAAATGGACACGGATTCGATGGTCACGGCCTCTCCCCCATGCGCTCATGAGGCGGGAATGACGATCTCGATGGTCCTCAAGGTATCCGTCAATTGCAGATTCCGCACGACATCGAAGCCATCGGTGACATGTGCAAACACGCCGTAGCGCCAATCGAGATAGGGCAACCGGTCCGTCGCAATCGCGAACAGGCCCATGCCGCTGTCGCGTGTATTGATCAGCCAGAGCAGATCGCCGGCCTGGAGGCGGTCCGGACGGTATTCATCGCGGACAGAGATGCCCGCCATCCCGAACCCATCGCCGCGCCGATCGCCAAGATGCACCACCCCGCCCACCTGCACGTCATTGACCGGGGTATTGTCATAGGTCCCTTCGCGGACGAGCTCGATGAACCTCCGGACATACCGCGGGGTCTTGTCGGCGAATAGTTCAATTGTAAAGGTCCCCTTGGTTGTGACCACCCGGGCCGAAGGGTTCGACGGGTACGGGTGCAGGAGTTGATCGACATTATCCACGGTGAGGTCGGTCTTGTACGTGCCCAGTTCGGCGCGCCGGTCCTGGCGGAACTTTTCCCAGACAGCAATCGTGTACCAGCGCACGTGCCGGTTGGGATCGGCCATCCCCCAATTGAGGATCTCCGTTCGAACCGAGTCCGCATGCACCGAGGGTGACAGATTGGCCGTCGAGGCCAGAATGGCCCACTTGATGTCCGGCCGCCATTCGTCACGATGTTTCTGGTAGAGTGCATGAAGCGAGTCCTGGTAGAGCTGGAAACGGAAGCCTCCGATTAGATTGATCGCCATGTGCAGGCAGGCCGGATCAGGATCATGGTAGAGGCGGTTGAGTGCGTCCGTAGCCCCGGCCCCCCCCAACGAGACGTAGGATTGAACGGCCCTGGCCCGCACGCGGGGAATCGGGTCGCTCATCAGGCTGCGCACCTGAGGCATGAAACCGGTCGTATCCGGAACGGAATAACGGATAATCTCATCGATGGTCTCCAAATAGGCGATGCGAACCAAGGGGTCCGGGTCGGTGGCGGCGGGGGCAATCCGGCCCGCAAAGTCGAAGTCCAGACGGTGCGCCAGCGCCCGCACGGCGGCGGCGCGAACACCGGGGTCGGGGTTTTTCAGCAGGGGCTTCAGATACGGTTCGGCCTCAGCCCGCCAGTGCTCGGCGATCGTGTTTGCCAGGGACTTGAGTACCCTCGGATCGGTCTCGGTCGCCAGATAGGGGTAGACCCGGCGGATTCGAAGTGTATCGGTGTTCAACGCAAACGCCTCGGCGGCGGCGGCGCGCACCTCAACGGAGGGATCCTCAAGTCCTTTAAGCAAAGTCGCGGTCGCTTCCTCCGTGTTGGCCGCACCGAGCATCCGATGCGCGACATGGCGCAGGGCCACGGAGGTATCGGAGCAGGCAGGAATGGCAAGGAGAGCGATCTCCGGCTTGTTGGCGCGCACCAGGGCAAAATGGGCCGCCCAACGGATGGCGGGATTCGGATCCGAAAGGAAAGGAACAATGGAATCCGCGATGTCATGGCGATTGATCAGATCGAGCGTTATGAGCGCCTGTTCCCGTACAGACGGGTCATTGTGCCGCAGGAATGGCATCAATTGCTGATACTCATCCCGGGTGTAGACCCGGCCGCAGGCCATCAGGATTTCCCGTAGGACCCCCTCATCCCTTTCCTTTGCGAGGGCTTCGAGGAGATCGGCGCCACCTTTCCGCCAGCGGTCCATCCCCAGGGCAAACGCCGCTGCTTTCCGGACGGCCGGCTCCTTGTCTGTCTTTAACGCCAGACCGATTGAGTCATTGGCCAGCGTGTCATTGACCCGGGCCAGGGCGAGCGCCGCCCGGACACGCACCTCGGCGTTGCCGTCGAAGAGCATCCGGGTCAATTGGCCATCGGCGGTCCATCCCTCATCCTCCCAAACCGCAATCTGGGCCAGCTTCTGCTTGCTTGATCCGCCGCTGCTGCACGCCGCCAAGGCAGACAGAATCAGCAGGAGCAAAAGACTTCTCGGGATGGACACAAACCGGACAAACCCGCCAATCCTCACCATCGAAGCTATCATATTCAATTGCACCTCATGCCTGTGCGACCGAAAGGTCGGTTGGGAAACGGGCTGATTCAAATCTCAATGCCCCCGGGAGATCGGAAATCTCCGGGCGGCTTTCAACCTGTTCGAAAAATCTCATCCAGTCTCCGGTGTCTATGCCCCAGTGGCAGGGCGGGTAGGGCGCGATCTTCCGGCGCGCCTTTCCCCATTGGCTGCGGGCCCCGCGAAGGTTCCCGTTGGCATGATGATAAGCGCCAACCGCGATGTGAATCAATCCCTGGAGGTACAGCCGGTCCGGCCCCCGCAGGCGCTGCCAGAGTTCCTCCCAGACATCGTGCGCTTCAAAGTAGTGCCCAATGGAGAAAAGCCGGATTCCCTCAGCCACGAAAGCAAGAGGCTCGGCCGTGCTGTCTTCATCAAATCCTTCAACCATCGGCAGTCACGTTTCGGGTGTCACCCTTCATCGTACCAGTGGAACAATACTCGGCCCGGGTGGATCGAACAAGGATACCGCGCTATGCCCGAACTGGCAGGAACTCCCTGGACCCGGGGCAGTCAGGGACCAGGGGGCAGGATTCGCACCGCGGCCTCCGCGATTGGCACACCGCCCGGCCATGCCAGATCATCCGGTGGGAGAACTCAATCCAATGTGTCCTCGGCAGTAACGCCATCAAGTCGCGTTCGACTTTCTTTGGATCGGTCGCGGTGGAAAGCCGCATGCGGCGGGAGAGCCGCCCAACATGGGTATCGACGACAACTCCGGAGGCGAGGCCGAAGGCGGTGCCCAACACGACATTGGCGGTCTTCCGGCCGACGCCATCAAGGGTGGTCAGGTCCTCAATCCGTCGTGGGAGATCCCCCCCAAACCGTTCCAGCACGCCCCTGCTCGCCGCGATGATGTTTCTCGCCTTCGTTCGAAAAAAACCGGTCGGCCGGATGATGTTTTCCAGTTCCGCCGGGTCGGCGTCGGCAAACTCCTGGGGTGTTCGAAATCGCGAGAACAGAGTCGGAGTGACCTGATTGACCCGGACATCGGTGCACTGAGCCGACAGGATGGTGGCGACCAGAAGCTGGAATGGGTTGTCGTGCGAGAGGGCGCACCGGGCCGGGTAGAGCTTTTTGAGCACCCGGTGAATGCGTGCGGCACGCCGCCGACGGTCCGCGAGGCTCTCACGTGGCATAACAGATCAAGGGGAGAATCGGCCGATGATCATGTCGCCGCCCCGGGCACTCCATCCACGCTCTCCTTGAATCGGGGATCATGGAGTTGACGCGACTCTTCGTACAGTTCAAGAACACATCGGTCGCAGAAGAAGCGTTTGTAGTTGGCCTCGCCGACAATCCGCGCCACCATCTCCGATTCGGGGAATTTCTCCTGGCAGATGCCACAAGGCTGGAGGCGTATCTCTTGTTCCGGCTCTTCCGCGCCCGGCGCCTGTTTCCGGATCATCAGCGCCAGGACCAGAAAGACGGCGAACGAACCAAAGATAATGAGGAAGATGGCGGACACGGGTGCGGTCCTCGCAAAGATCGGCGGCCGTTCGCGCGGTCCCCGCGCTGCGGGCTACAGCCAGCCCTGCAAATCGCTGAGAATCATCGCCAGGGCGATCAGTGTGAGCAACGCCAGTATGCCGATGGCAACAAGGTCGAGGGGGCGCTTGGGTTCGGTCATGTCCATCAATACTCCGCTTCCTTTCATGAAATACCGCACCAAATTGGGCTTTTTAACGCTGCGAGTCAACCGGCAAACGGCCCGAACCGATGAATTATCGGGGAGACATTCGGGCGGAAGACGGAACGCCGGGCCGTGCCCCGCATACAACGGGTGAAACGGGGGCGCATGAATTACAACCTTGTGGAGTTTCCTGGCGCGGGATAGATTCGGCTTTCCGAATCCGGAACACCGGATCGGCGGACACGGTCAATGGGCATTTCCTACAAAACCTGGGTAGAGATCGATACCGGCGTCCTGCGGGCCAACCTCGGATTGCTGCGTGAGGCGGTCGGGCCGGATTGCCAGACCATCCTGGTGGTCAAGTCAGACGCCTATGGCCATGGCGCGCATACGGTCGCATCCGTCGCCGCCGAGGAGGGAATCCGCCGCTTTGCGGTGGCGTCCGTGTCCGAGGGGGTCGCACTCCGCAAGATGGCCGTTCCGGGGGAGATCATCATCCTGCACCCGGTCATGGAATTTGAAGTTGAAGCGGCCATCCGGGATCGGCTCTCCCCCACTGTCTCTGACTTCACGCTGGCAAAGACCCTCAGCGACCATGTGCGGAATACCCTCGGCATCCAAGTCGAGGTGAATACCGGCATTAACCGCCTTGGCCTGGACTGGAAGAGCGCGGCTGAGGTCATTACCCGGATCGCGGCTCTCCCCAACATCCGGATTGAAGGAGTTTTCACTCACTTTCGCGCGTCAGGAGATGCGGGAAATGGCAGCGTCAGTACCCAAATGGCACGATTCCAAGGCATCCTGGAGGCACTCAGGAAACGGAATATCGACATCGGATTGACACACGCCGCGTCGAGCCACGCGGTGGCCCGGTATCGCTCGTCTCATCTTGATGGCGTACGCCCGGGGATGATCATTTACGCCGGGGTTGGGGAAAGCGAAGCATCAAACGCCAAGCCCCCCGATCCCATCATCAGCCCTCTGGGTCGCATGCGCGGGGTAATGCGGGCGTACAGCCGGGTTCTCATGACGCGCAGCGTCGCCGCCGGGGAATGGATCCATTACGGGGATGCCTTCCAAGCGCCGCGCGACATGGAGGTGGCGGTCATCGCCATCGGGTATGGAATGGGCTACCCTCGAAGTCTGTCGAACAACGCGGACATGCTGCTGGCGGGCCGCCGTGTCCCGGTGGTCGGGGTGATCGGGATGGACATGACCATTGTGGCGATTGACGGTCTCCCCAGAATCTTACCGGGGGACATCGCCACCATTATGGGAACCGACGGCGACGAGACCATCACCATTCACGAAGTGGCGCGACGGGCGGGCACCATCCCCTATGAGATCGCCTGCCGCCTCGGGAATGCTCTGCCACGCGTGGTGAAGGAAACGGAAACGGCAGACAAGCCAAAGGCGCTGTCTGTCAGCCGCAACGCTGTCAGCTAATCTGGCTTCTGTCCCACGACAACCTGACGCGACAACAGATCGAGTCGCTCCCAGGTGTAAATTCCGCTGCCGTGACCATCGCTCCATTGTATCTGGATCGCATACCTTCCGACCGGATGTATGGAGAGCGGGTGCACATCGGGAGGCACTGATTCCGCTTTGAGAATGCGAACGCCGGTCATCTCCTCCACGCATGCCGCACAGGGACAGGCCAGTCGCAGGAACCGTGCGGGGAAGACTGTTTCACGGCCATCATTCCATTTGATCAGGACATCATGTTGCCCCGCGCGCGCGATCTCCACCGGCCGGGCGGATGGTGCATCCGACATATCAAGTCCCCCTAAAAGCTGATTCTCACGGGAGCGTTTTCCTCGCTCTGGAGGTTTCTGATGGAGACCTGCGCCGCCAGACGTTGCGCGATTTCGCGAAAGGCGATCGCGGAGGGAGAGGCGGGATCGTCGATGACAATCGGGCGGCCACTGTCGGACGTCTTCCGGATGGAGGTGGCCAATGGGATCGCTCCAAGGTAGGGCAAGTTCAACCTCTGGCTCGCCCGCTCGGCGCCGCCGGTGTCGAAGATGTTCTCGCGCTCCCCGCAGTGGGGACATACGAAGTAGCTCATGTTCTCCACCAGGCCGAGGATGGGGGTCTTCAGCTGGTTGAACATGATGATGGCCTTTTCGGCCACGGTCAGGGCGACATCCTGGGGAGTCGAAACCACAACCGCGCCGGTCACCGGAATCTTTTGGCAGAGACTGAGCTGGATGTCGCCGGTTCCGGGCGGCAAATCGACAATCAGGTAATCCAACTCCCCCCACTCGACGCCCCCGAGAAATTGGTCGATCATCTTGGTCAGCATCGGTCCGCGCCACACGACCGCCTGATCGGGTTTGAGGAAGAATCCCATCGAGATGATTTTCACGCCATGCGCATCGATCGGGAGAATCCCCCGTGAGCCGGGCTTGGGAGGCTCATTGACTCCCATGATCGTCGGGATGCTCGGCCCGTAAACGTCGGCATCCATCAGTCCGACCGTCGCCCCCATTGACGCCAGCGCCACGGCGATATTCGCAGATACCGTGGACTTGCCGACCCCGCCTTTGCCCGATCCCACCGGGATGACGTTGCGAATACCCTCAATCGGAGACTGCCCCATGAAAGGAGAGCTTGGGCGAACTTGCGCTTCCATCCTGACTTTTGCCTCCCGAACGCCTTCGAGGCCGCGGATCGCGGTCTCGGCTTGTTCCTTGAGTTGGTCTTTGACCGGACAGGCCGGCGTGGTGAGTTCAATCGTGGCCGCCACGACGCCGTCACAAATCCGGATGTCCTTCACGAATCCCAGCGTCACGATGTCCCGGTGCAAATCGGGGTCGATGACCCGGCGCAACGCATTAAGCACTTGCTCTTGTGTTACAGAAGCCATTTGCCTCCTTCAGGGGGTACCCCCGCGTCCCAGTCCATACGCATGGGATCAGCGATCCTTGGACAGAATCGAAGAAAAAGGAGGCCGGGCCCAGTGTGCACCCGGTCCCCGGTTTGAGATACCCCGGGTGACCGGCAGATTGGGCTTGTTCACCGTTCCTCCCTCTTCAATACTGGAGTATTGTTGCCCGGTCCGGCGGCCAATGTCAGGGTCCCGGCCCAGAGGTGAGGCCATTTCAACCAGGAGGTGAACCGGTCATGGATATAGTGCATGTCATTTTCCGCTGGATCCACATCCTCATGGGAATCATGTGGATCGGCTTGTTGTACTTTTTCAACTTCGTCAATGGGCCGTTTGCGGCGACGATGGACGGCGAAACCAAGAAGAAAGTGGTCCCGGAGTTGATGCCCCGTGCGCTCTACTGGTTCCGCTGGGGCGCGGCATGGACCTGGTTTTCCGGGTTGATCCTGCTGGCGTTGGTTTTCTACCACAGTAAAACTGTATTCGACGATCCCACGACGCCGTGGAGTATCGGCGTCTGGGTCATGCTGGCGGTGACGTTCCTTGCGGTGTTTCTCTACGACGCGCTGGCCAAGAGCGGACTGGGCAAGAACCCGAAGGTGTTTGGATCGGTCGCTTTCGTCTGTGCCGCGATCATCACGGTGCTCTTCGCCAAGTGGGCCGGGTTCGGCTGGCGGGGTTTCAACATCCATGTCGGCGCCATGTTCGGCACGACGATGGCGTTCAACGTGTGGTACCGGATCTGGCCGGCTCAGCAGAAAATCATCCGGGCGGTGAAAGAGGGAGCGGCACCGGATCCCGCCCTCGTTGCGATGGCCGGCTCCCGTTCACGGCACAACACCTACATGTCAATTCCGCTGTTTTGGACCATGATGAACCAGCACACCATCGGATTCGCGGGCGGGGCCTACGGGATCCCCGATTCTCTGGGATGGCTGGTGCTGCTCGTGGCGATTCTTCTGGGATGGCACATCGCGTTTCAGTTCTACAAGATGGCGGCCAAGGTCAAGGGATTCTGACCCCGCCGGTGATTCGGCAATAGACAGCAAGCAATAGGGCCTTCCGAGGAGGGCCCTTTGACTATCTATCCGGGGCGGATTAGAACGCCTGCATCCGGTCGTTGTTCTTTGCCCCGACCTCCCACTGCTGACCCGAGTAGATCAGGTCGCGCAGCGAGCCGGCGCCTTTCTTTTCAACCGCCCGGTCGATTTGCTGTGAGAGCAGTTCGTCGTATGAGGGCATCCGGACATCTCGGAATACACCGATCGGGACCGGGAAGTCGGGCCGGTTGTGGTGGCTCAACAGGTACGCCAGCGATGAATCCTCGAGTGAGTCATCGTGAACAAGCAGATCGGACTCTTTGATCCCATTGCCGAGCTTCACGATCTCAGGATTGAAACCATTCAGACGGATTCCCTTGTCCCGGTCCTTGCCGAAGATCATGGGCTTGCCGTGCTCAAGCGCAATCACACGATCGTCGCGGGTCGCCTTGTCGGTCAGGGGTGCGAATGCCCCGTCATTGAAGATGTTGCAGTTCTGAAAGACCTCGATGAAGGCGGCCCCTTTATGGGCGGCGGCGCGCCGGATGACCTCCTGGAGGTGGGCGGTTTCGGTATCGATGGAGCGCGCCACGAAGCTCGCCTCCGCGGCCAGCGCAAACGAGACCGGGTTGATGGGCCTTTCAATCGAGCCGAAGGGCGTGGACTTGGTAACCTTGCCGATCTCCGAGGTCGGCGACAACTGGCCCTTGGTCAGTCCGTAAATGCGGTTGTTGAAGAGGACGATTTTCAGGTCGATGTTGCGGCGCAAAACATGCAGCATGTGATTGCCGCCGATGCTCAACCCGTCGCCGTCACCGGTGACCACCCAAACACACAGATCGGGCCGCGCGCACTTAATCCCCGTGGCCACCGCCGTGGCGCGTCCATGGATCGAGTGAAAACCGTAGGTGTTCATGTAATAAGGGAAGCGGCTGGAGCAGCCAATTCCGGACACGAACACGATGTTTTCGCGCGGAATGCCGAGATCGGGCATGGATTTCTGCATTTGCGCGAGGATGCTGTAGTCACCGCATCCGGGGCACCAGCGGACTTCCTGGTCGCTGACGAAATCCTTGCGGGTGAGGCCGGTCAGCTCGGCGCCGGTTTTCTGAGTGGTGGCAGGTGTCATGGGATTCAGATCAACTCCTCAATCTTGCGTTCGATTTCGCCAATGGTGAAAGGCCGGCCCTGCACTTTGTTCAGGCCGACGATCGGGAGACCGTATTCGCCGCGCATGAGAAGACGCAACTGCCCGAGATTCAACTCCGGCACCAGCACGGTCTCGAAGTTTTTCAGGATTCCGCCCAAATCGGACGGGAAGGGACTGATGTGCCGCAGGTGGACGTAGGAGACCTTCTTGCCGCGGCTTCGAACTCGCTCAATCGCGGTGAAAATCGCCCCGTAGGTGCTGCCCCACCCGACCACCAGCAATTGACCTTTTTTCTCCCCCACGACCTCCGTCGGCGGAATGTCCTGGGCAATCCGGCGGACCTTCTCGGCACGCAAATGAACCATGCGCTCGTGGTTTTGCGGGTCATAGCTCACGTTGCCGGTAACATCGGCCTTCTCCAGTCCGCCGATTCGGTGTTCGAGGCCAGTCATGCCCGGGATGACCCAGGGACGGGCCAGCGTGCGCTCGTTGCGGGCATAGGGGTGAAAATTCGACGGCTCGGCTGAGTGACTGATCGCAATGGGCTTGAGATCGGCCATCTCGGGCAGGCGCCATGGCTCCGAACCGTTGGTCAGGTAACCGTCGGTCAGCAGGAATACCGGAGTCATGTAGGTCACGGCGATTCGCACCGCCTCGATGGCCATGTTGAAACAGTCCGCCGGGGTCGCCGCGGCCAGCACGCACACAGGGCACTCGCCGTTGCGCCCCACCGCCGCCTGCAGAAGATCTGCCTGCTCGGTCTTGGTCGGCATGCCGGTGCTGGGTCCGGCCCGTTGGACATTAATGATCACCAGGGGGAGTTCGGCCATGACCGCCAGCCCGACGGCTTCGGATTTGA
>JBFMFQ010000088.1:0-12993 GCA_040752075.1 Candidatus Zixiibacteriota bacterium
CGACCTGCTCAAGTTCAGCCGCGAGCAGATCGGCTCGCTCATGGACGTGACAAATTTCTACGTCGCCCTGTATGACGAGTCCAGCGGGCTCTACACGTTCCCCTACATCGTTGATGAGGTGGAGCACGTGGAGGACATTCCGCCGCAGGCGATGAAAAACAGCCTGACCGATTTCATCCGGCGTCACGGGGAACCGATGCTGGTCGACGAGGCCACCCAGCACCGCCTCGCCGAGGAGCATGAAATCGAACAGGTCGGGCACTGGTCCCCGATCTGGCTCGGTGTTCCGCTCCGGACGAACGGACCGGTCTTCGGGGTGGTGGCGGTGCAGAGCTACCACGATCCGACTCTGTATGGTCCGCGAGAGCTTCACTTGCTGACCCAGATCGCCGAGCGCATCGCGCTTGCGATCGAACGAAGACAGGCGTTCGATGCCCGTCTCCGCCTGGCGGCCGCGGTCGAACAGGTTGTCGAGACCGTGGTCATCACGGATACCAAGGGGGTCATCCAGTACGTGAACCCGGCGTTCACCCGGATCACGGGATACTCCGCCGAGGAAGCCGTCGGCAAAAACCCCCGAATCCTGGCCTCCGGACATCACCCCCAGGATTTCTATTCTCAACTTTGGAGCACGCTTAAGTCCGGAGAGACATGGAAGGGCCGGTTTGTCAACAAGAAGAAGGACGGCTCTCTCTACACCGAGGATGCGACGGTCACGCCGGTGCGCGACCACACCGGGGCCATCGTGAATTTTGTCGCCATCAAGCGCGACATCACCGAGCAGTTGCAGATGGAAGCCCACCTGCGGCAGGCGCAGAAGCTCGAGTCGGTCGGGTCCCTGGCCGCGGGGATCGCGCATGAAATCAACACGCCGATTCAGTTTGTCGGGGACAATGTCCGGTTCATGAAGGAGTCCTTCAAGGACATCCTCTCCCTCACCGACCGGATGCTGGAACTGGTCAAGGTCATCTCCGAGCCTGCCCCGGACGCGCCGGGCGCGCCGGTCCTCCCCAGCAATCCGCCGGACACCGATCTGGATTACCTCAAGGAGGAGATTCCGAAGGCCATCGAGCAGACTTTGGAGGGCGTCGAGCGCATCGCCACAATTGTCCGCGCGATGAAGGACTTCTCGCACCCGGATCAGGGCCAGCGGCTCCCGAGCGACATCAACCGGGCCATTCGCAGCACCCTGACGGTGGCGCGAAATGAATTCAAGTATGTCGCGGATTTGGTCACCGATTTCGACGAGTCTTTGCCGTCTGTCTGGTGCTTTTTGAGCGACCTGAACCAGGCATTCCTCAACATTATCGTCAACGCCGCCCATGCCATTGGCGACGCCCAGAAGGCGGGGCAGTCCGCGCGCGGGACAATCACGGTGCGGACTCAGCGGCTCGAGGACGCCGTCCTCATTTCCGTGTCCGACACGGGGACCGGGATTCCGGAAGACATTCGCGACCGTGTCTTCGATCATTTCTTCACCACGAAGGAAGTGGGTCGCGGGACCGGGCAGGGACTGACCATTGCGCGTGCGGTGGTGGTGGACAAGCACGGCGGGGATCTCACCTTCGAGACGGAAACCGGCAAGGGGACGACGTTTCACATCCGGCTGCCGGTCGGCGCGCCGTCCGAGGAGGAATTGACGCGAATGCTGGAGGAACGATGAAGCGGGTCCTCCTGGTGGATGACGAGCCGAACCTGCTGGCGGCGCTTCAGCGCCTGCTTCGCAGTCTCGAGATCCCCTGCGAGTGCTTCACCGCCTCCAACGGCGATGAGGGGTTGACGGTGGCCCGCGCCTCGCTGCCGGACGTGATCGTCACCGACATCAAAATGCCCCGCATGTCCGGACTGGAGTTCCTGTCGCGCCTGAAGGAGGACCCGGCCACCGCGCGAATCCCGGTGATTGTGCTGACGGGTCATGGCGACTCGAGCGCCAAGCAGACGGCGCTGGAGCTGGGGGCACAGGACTTCATCAACAAGCCGGCGGTGCCGGCCGAGTTTGCCGCGCGGATTCGCGGCCTGTTTCAGCTCAAGGAATACGAGGACCAGTTGCGCGACCGCAATGAGATCCTGGAACGGCAGGTTATGCAGCTTCAGAAGATGGAGAACATGGGATTCGTCGCTGCGGGGTTCTCGCACGATCTGCGAAACATCCTCGGCGCGATCGTCGGACACATCGACATGGCGTCCGCGGACCCCGGGATACCCGAGCGCGCCCAGTCCCGTCTGAAGACCGCCGCCGAGACAGCCATGCACGCGGCCGAGCTGAGCCGTCAAATGCTCAGCATGTCGCGGCCGGCCGGCGCCTCGGCCACGCGCTGCGACATGAGCGCGCTGGTCGGCGAAAGCCTGAACCTGCTGCGGGTTTCCATACGACCGGACATCGCAGTTGTGTGGAATAATCCCGGGCCGGGTTTGTGCTTTATGGGGAACCCGATGCAGGTGCACCAGGTTCTGATGAATCTCTTCATCAATGCCGTCCATGCCATGCCGGATCCCGGAGCGCTCACGGTTCGCACCGAGCTGGTGGACGTTCAACAGCGGCTCTCCAACGGGACGCCGCCGGGGACTTATGTCCGCCTGCAGGTGTCTGACACGGGGCTCGGCATGGACCAGGCCACCCAGGCGCACATCTTCGAACCGTTTTTCACGACCAAGGCCGACGGCAAGGGGACGGGAATTGGTCTGTCCGTCGTTGACAAGATCGTTCGTGAGCACAAAGGCGCCATCTCGGTGGAGAGCGCGCCCGGCGCAGGAACAACGTTCAGCATTCTTTGGCCCGCGATGCCGGCCGCCGAACTCGGGGATGCCGGCCAGGGAGGGGCAGTACATGACGCCAGTGAAACAGCGGATACTCTTCGTTGATGACGAGCCGCACGTCCTGGACGGCCTGCGCCGTTTGCTTCATCGGCTGCGCAGCGAGTGGGACATGTGGTTCGTCGCCAGCGGAGAAGAAGCGGTCACGCTGATGGAGAACCAGGCGATCGACGTGGTGATCACCGACATGCGCATGCCGGGGATGAACGGCGCGCAACTTCTCGAGATTATCCGCTCGCGCTGGCCGGAGACGATCCGCCTCGTGTTGTCGGGTTATTCCGGGAAGGACCTGGTCCTTTGTTCCGCCAGCGCGGCGCACCGTTTTCTGGCCAAACCCTGCGATCTCGAGACCATCGTTAACACCGTCAAACGGTCGTGCCAGCTGCGCGATGTGCTCCACGACTCCTCCATCCAGTCCATGGTGTCGCAGATCGAGTCGCTGCCGGTTCTCCCCAACGTGTACGCGGAACTCATGGATGCGATTTCCAGCGAGCGCGTGCCGATCACCCAGATCGGCCCCATCATCGGCCGCGACATCAGTCTGTCGACCAAGGTATTGCAGATCGTGAATTCGCCCTTCTTCGGGCTGCGCCGTCACATCGACGACCCCTCGGATGCGGTGGTGTTCCTCGGGCTCGACACGATCCGGGCGCTGGTCTTGAGCCTCGGCGTCTTCACGGTGATGGACATGGAATTGTTGAAGGAGTTTGAACTCGAAGCGCTGGAGGATCACAGCATGCGGGTCGGCACCGGCGCGCGCCGGATTTGCTCCCATCTGCGGCTCAGCCCCGCCAACCAGGGGTACGCGTTTACCGCCGGGCTGGTGCACGCGACCGGGCTTCTGATCCTCATGAAGAGTCTCTCCCCCGACCTGCGGATGGTGCTCGATCTGGCGCGTGAGGAGGGCCGCTCGATGTACGACGCGGAACGCGAGATCCTGGGGACAACGCACGCGCACCTCGGCGCCTACCTGCTCGGCCTCTGGGGGCTGCCCGATCCGGTGGTGGAGGCGGTTCTCCTTCACGAGAATCCGTCGGAGGCGCCGGAAAGGCAGTTGTCGCCCCTGACCGCGGTGCACATCGCCAATGTGCTTGACCATCAGACGCACGGGGGCAGCTGGCAGAAAAAGCCGGAACTGGACATGGAGTATCTCCGGGCGCTCGACCTGGAGGAGAGCATCCCCGACTGGACCGAGATGATCCGTGATGGCGTGGATGAGACGGAATTCCACCCGATGGGAGCCCAACATGGAAAATGAGAAGATTCTCCTTGTCGATGATGAGCAGAACTTGCTGGACGCGGTCCGCCGGCAGTTCCGCCAGGAATTCGTGATGTCAACGGCCCGCTCCGGGAAGGAAGGCCTCGACAAGATTCGAGATGAGGGCCCATTCGCGGTGGTGATTTCCGACATGCGGATGCCGGGGATGGATGGCGTGCGGTTTCTCACGGCCGTGAGGGACGTGAGCCCCGACACGGTTCGGATGATGCTGACGGGAAATGCCGACGTGGTGACCGCCATTCAGGCCGTTAACGAAGGTTCGATATTCCGTTTTCTGACCAAGCCCTGCCCGACGGCCACGCTGCGCCAGGCGATCATGGCCGGCCTGGAGCAATTTCGTTTGGTGACGGCGGAACGGGACCTGTTGGAAAAAACCCTGCACGGGAGTGTCAAGCTGCTGACAGACCTTTTGAGCCTTCTGAATCCCATGGCGTTCGGGCGTGCGCCGCGCATCAAGCGCTACATACGCGGTGTCGCACGGCTGGTGCCGGAAGGCGCCCGGCTGGGACCACAGGACCTGGCCCGCATGGAAATGGCGGCGATGCTCGCGCAAATCGGGTGTGTGGCTGTGCCGGCGGAGATCCTGCGCAAGGCGCAACGTGGCGAGACCATGTCTCCCCGCGAACAGGAAATCTATGACTCCCACCCCCGGGCGGGTTCGGACCTGGTCGCCAACATCCCCCGTCTGGCGGGAGTGGCGGAAATGATCGCCGGCCAGAACAGGGCGTATGACGGCTCCGATGACCTGTCGGGCGTCCGCAATTCGGGAACGATCCCGCTTGGATCGAGGATTCTGAAGGTGGTGCAGGATTTCGACATGCTGGTGGCGCGTGGGGCCAGCCCTTCGGCGGCACTGGCCTCATTGCTCGATCGGGGACATTTGTACGATCCCGCCATCCTGGGCGCGATGGAGACACTCATCGGGCTGGAAGCGGAGTACGAAGTTCGGAATCTGGCGTTCGGCGAGGTCGCGCCGGGGATGGTGCTGGCGGACAATGTCAACACACTCGACGGCGAGCTTCTGATCGCCAAGGGCTTTGAACTGAGTCCCTCGATCATTCAGCGGTTGGAGTCCTTCGCGCGTGGCGGCCAATTAAAGGAACCCATTTGCGTTCTCGTGCCGAAACGCGCGGCCGCGGATGAGAGCACCGAGGGTCGCGCGCCGGCCGTGCCCGGCAAACAGAAGCATCCGCTAAGCACCGACTCGCTGGTGGTCTGATCGCAGAACGCTTGACCCGGCACCCACCGGGTTCCCTATACTGCCTCTCGCGGAACATCAACCCATTCGCGAGAGGAGCACCCATGAAGGTTTTCATAACAGGAACGACCGGCTACATCGGAAATGCCGTGGCCCGGGCGATGCGTCGCGCGGGGCATGATGTCTTCGGCCTTGTGCGTTCCGAGCCGGCTGCCCGCCAGTTGGCGGCACAGGAGATCCAGCCGGTCCTCGGACGCATGCAGGATGCAGGGACCTATTCCCGCGTCGCCGAAGAGTGTTCAGTCATTATTCACGCCGCGGTTGATTATTCGGACAGAACGGCGGAGTCGCCGCTGCTTGATGCGCTGCTTGCTGGCGCCGGCAAGGGCGCCACCCCGAAGACCTTTATTTACACAAGCGGAGTCTGGGTCTATGGCAACACCGGCCTCCAGTCCGTTGATGAGACGACGCCGCTTACACCGGCGGCACTGGTCACCTGGCGCCCGGCGGTTGAGCGACGCGTTCTGGAGTCATCGGGCATCCGGGGGGTTGTCATTCGCCCCGGGTGTGTCTATGGGCAGCGCGGCGGGTTAACAGCAGAATGGATGATGGGCGCCACCGGGCAGAAGCCGTTCCGTGTGATCGGCGACGGGGAAAACCGCTGGACCATGGTCCATGTGGAGGACCTTGCCCAGGCCTACGTCCTCGCGGCCGAGAGTGGTCGAAGTGGTGAGGTTTTCAACGTCACCGACCGCTCACGATCTCGGATTCGCGAGATGGCCGAGGGGGTCGCCGCCGTGGCCGGCTTCAAGGATCAGATTCAATACATCCCGGTATCGAAAGCCGCTGAGACACTTGGAGGATTCGCCGAGTGCCTGGCGCTCGACCAGCATGTGGACTCAAGCAAGGCGGTTCGGCTCTTGGGATGGCAACCGCGGCATGGCGGTTTCCTGGATGGCGTGAGAACCTACTTCGAGGCGTGGCGGGCGAGCCAAGCCTGAACACGAGACTTCCGCGGTGTCTATGGAAACCAGGCTTAGAATCGGAGGGTCAGACGGAGGGTCCCGGATGGGGCGGGGAGCCGGGCGTCGAAGTCATCGCCATAGCCATGAATCCGGTTATGGATCATGACGGCCCGCTTGAGATTTCGGGATCCGGCCGCCTCCATCGCCAGGGAAACGACTCCGAAGCTGCCGCCGACAATGACCATGGGGGTATAACTGTCGGCCCAGTCTTTCCCGCGTATCTGGGTGCTGATGGGCCAGGCGACAAGGAGGATTCCCAGAATGCCGGTGATTTTGGCGGCGGTGGCATGATCGCTGAACGACTTCATGGCCCCGAGGCAGGCACGGCTGTCGGCCATCATGGTCTTGAGTTCCGTTCCGGAGCCGAGGCGCTTGTACTCGCCGCCGTCGACCGAATAGCGCCAACCGGAGAAGAACGGCCGCTTAAGAGTAATCCGCTGCGCCTGTGCTTCGCCGGCAAAGGCAAGCATCAAAGCGAGGAAACAAACCGAGAACCCGGCCCAGCGCCGGGCGACTCCCGGGGTACGGATGCTGTGTGGCATGGACATACACCATCCTCCGGGACGATCCAGGTCCCATTTATAAGATCGTCACGCACAAGTCCTTTGCAAACCCGAAATCGGGGTTCGGCCAAATCATGACAACTCAGGCCACCGCCACAATCCACGATCCCATGCGTATTTCATACGTCGATTGGCGGCGCCCGATGCCCACTCCGATGAGAAAACATCTCCTCCTGATCCTCGCCGGAGCCGTTCTGCTCAGCCCGCTATCGCAACCAAGGGCCCAAGGGGTCATCTACGGCTCGGTCGAGGACCCCATCGGCAACCCGCCTCCTTCCGGCAGCGTCGTCTGGCTGGGGTTTCTGGACGGGACCGACGAAGAGATTCGGATCGAGTCCAATGTCGGCTCCGGCTACGATGGGAGTTTCTGGTTTGACGACTTTCAGAACTACACCACTGAGGCCGCCGGGAACCGTTACGATTACGTGTTTCACTACCCCGACGGGGGCGTTGCGGTCCACATCAACGGCCTCATTCCCAATAACTCATTTGAGAACCGCAACGTGGCGCTGACCGAGGCGGCATCGGACCCGGCGCCGGCCATCGTGGAGGCCGTGGTCGACGCCCAGGGGCATGTGCTGCTAACCTGGCTGGCCCAGCCGGGGCTCAGCCATCGTGTGTACCGGCGCGACAACGGCAACAACGGCGTGTTCCGCCGGGTGGACAACCCCGCCGGGGACACGGCCGACCGGGGAGTGACGGACACCGTGTATGCCGATGCGACCACGTCTTTGGGGACCGAGTATGTCTACATCCTCGTCGGGGTGGATTCGCAGGGAAAGCAAACGCCGCACTCGTCCGAGGTTGTCGCGGTTCCCTCGAGTAGTTGCCTCTGTCCAAATCAGACGGACCTTGACGGCAATGGAGTCCCGGACGCGGTCGATTTGCAGATCATTATCGATATCGTCTTTTTCGGGAGCCCGACCATCAAGGACCCGATGTGCCCAAACAACCGGCCGGACCTCGATTGCAACGGATTTGACGACGTCACCGATTTGGCGCTGATGATTGACTATGTCTTCTTCGGCGGCCCTCCCCCCTGCGATCCCTGCCTCTAAGCCCCATCCAGCACGACGGGGAAACTTGAATCCCCAACGAATTGAGGCTCGTCGGGCACGGTGATTCCGCGGAATGTTGTTATATTCAGGCGTTGCAGAGTCGCTGGGAGGAATGTCCGATTTCATGGAGCACGGCGTCAAGACACCAACGGACCTCAATTCGGAAATCCAGACACTTCGTGCGCGGATCATGGATCTCGAAGCGCGCGTGCTGGTTCAGGATGCGCGCATCCGCGAGTTGTGCGAAAGCGAGCAGGGGTTTCGGCAACTGGCCGAAAGCATCCGCGATGTGTTCTGGCTGGTCGACTGGATCGAACAGCGGGTCATCTATGTGAGCCCGCATTACGAGGCGGTTTGGGGACGGCCGCCGGAATCGCTGTACCAGGACACGCTCCAGTGGATTGACGCCATTCATCCGGATGACCGGGAAGCGGTTCAGAATGCTTATCTGCCGGCCTCGGTGGCGCCGTTCGATGAAACGTACCGGATTATCCGTCCGGACGGGTCGTTGCGATGGATTCACGACCGGCGCTTTCCCATCCGGAACGCGGAGGGCGTGGTCTACCGCATCGCCGGGATCGCCGAGGATGTCACCGAATACCGGCTGGCGTTGGACGCCCTGCGGGAGAGCGAAGCCAGGTACCGTTCCCTCTATGAGGACAATCCCTCGATGTACTTCACCGTGGCCGCCGACGGCACGGTGCTATCGGTCAACAAATTCGGGGCCCAGCAGCTCGGCTACACGGTCCGTGAACTGGTCGGCCGGTCGGTGTTCGATGTGTTTCATCCCGAGGACCGGGAGGAGGTCCGGCGTCAGGTGGCCGATTGCCTCAAGGATTCGACCCGCACGGGCCACTGGGAGTTCCGCAAGATCCACCGGGACGGGCACACGATTCATGTCGAAGAGGCGGCACGCAGCATCAAAAGCAGCGACGGTCGCTCGATGATCCTGGTCGTTTGCGAGGACATCACCGAGCGCCGCCAGATTGAAGAGGCTCTGCGTCAGAGCGAAGAGCGGTTCCGGACGCTCACCAGCCTCGCGCCGGTCGGGATCTTCCTTGCGGATAAGAACCAGCAGTGCCTGTTTGTCAACGAGCGCTGGTGCGAGCTGGCGGGGATGTCGCACGAAGAGGCGCTGGGCCAGGGCTGGCAGCGCGCGGTGCACCCGCAGGATTTGGCGCGTATTTCCAACGAGTGGTCCGTCCACACCGACCAGGGCGATCAATTCAGTTACGAATTCCGGTTCAACACCCGCAAGGGCGAGGTCACCTGGCTCTTTGGCCGCGGTGTCCCGCTCTGCGATGACGATCAGAAAGTCACCGGATGGCTGGGCACCATCACCGACATCACGGAACGCAAGAAAGCAGAGGTTGCCCTGCGTGCCAGCGAAGAACGATACCGGGCGTTCTACGAGAGCAACCCCTGCATGTTCTTCACGGTGGACCCCGGCGGCAATGTGATCTCAGTCAACAAGTTTGGCGCGGAGCGTCTCGGCTACCGGGTGGAGGAACTGGTGGGCCGCTCGGTCCTCGGGGTCCTGCATGAGGATGATCGCGATCTGGCACGCCGCCAGCTCGCCGATTGCGTGGCCAACCCGGGAACGATCGCCCGCTGGCGGTTCCGGAAACGGCGGCGGGATGGGGCGGTGATCAGTGTGCGCGAGGCCGCGCGGGCGATCCGCGAGGGCGACGGACGGATTGTTGTGCTGATTGTCTGCGATGAGGAGCAGGCAGGAGACGTGAAACAGGCTGTTTAGGAACCGTCTCCTCCACCTGCGGCTCCCCTGTGCGGTCTCCTAGGAGCACTCGACCAGATCCGCCAGTTCGGACAAACTTGCCACACGCAGGTCCGGTTGGACTTCCACACCCGGCGCGGCGGTCGCGCCGCCGGGTCGCCCTTGCCGCCGGTCAACCCATACCGACTGCCCACCCAGCGCTTTGACCGGGACATGATCGTGGTAGAGGCTCTGGGCGACATGCACGCACTCGGCGCGGTCGATCCCCATTCCGAATAGAACGTCCCACGCCCGGAGAAACATGCGGTGATCGGGCTTGTAGGCGCCGACCTCCTCGGCGGTGATGATCGCGTCGAAGGTCACTCCGAGGTGTTGGTTGGTGCGGGAAAACGAGTCCCGGTCGACATTGGAGACGATGACCAGCCTGAATCTCTCCTGCAGTCGCCGGAGAGCCGCCGGCGTGTCCGGGAAGGCCGGCCAATCGCCGACAGAGTGCGCGAGGCGGGCGGCTTCTTCATCGGAGACGGCACAACGGAGGTCCTCCCCAATGTGACGCATGACATCCCCCAGCAGTTCGGAGTACCGCCGGGTCGGGAATTGCTTTTCGACCTCCGGCTCCGCCCTTGCGTAGACCGCGAGGAGTTCCTCATCGGTCAGCCTTATCCCCTGCCTTGACGCCCACGGACGGAGAACAGCGAGGATTCCGGACTCCCAGTCGATCAGGGTCCCGTAGCAGTCGAAGGTGAGGGCTTTGGTTCGCTTCCAGTCCATCCCGGGAGACTCTCCATTCGGGGCAACCCTGGCGGTGAATATCCGTAGTTGCCGTTGTGCGCGGCCACGGTTTTATTGCGCGTTCGATTGACCGGATGCCAACTCCAAGGGAAGTGAGGCACACATGATCGCATTGGCTTTTGCCGCCGTATTCGTCGTTGTCCTGCTCGCGGTCGTCGCGTGGGTGATTGGGATTTACAACGCCCTTGTGCGGCTGCGGGTGCAGGCGGATACGGCGTGGTCCGACATTGATGTTCAGCTCAAGCGGCGTTATGACCTGATCCCCAACATCGTCGAGACGGTCAAGGGGTACGCGGGGCATGAGAAGTCAACCCTCGAAGGGGTGATTCAGGCGCGCTCGATGGCGATGTCGGCCCAGGGTCCGGCCGCCAAAGGCGCGGCGGAGGGCATGCTGACCAACACGCTGAAATCGCTCTTTGCGCTGGCCGAAAATTACCCCCAGTTGCGGGCGGTCGAGAGCTTCTCGCAACTGCAGGCGACGCTCTCGGAGATCGAAGAGGTCATTCAGAGCGCGCGGCGTTATTACAACGCCGTGGTCCGTGATCTCAACACCAGGATCGCCATTTTCCCCTCCAACATCATCGCCGGGATGTTCAACTTCAAGCCGCGCGAGTTCTTCGAGCTTGACACGCCGGAGGAGCGGCAGGCGCCGAAGGTGAAGTTCGGGGAAGGGGCGTAGGCGGGATTGGGGTTATGGGAAGGATGGGAGTGATGGGAGGAATGGGAGGGGCGAAGCGCCGCGTGCTGCGATGGCTGGTGCCGGCGGGAATCTTCCTCGCGCTGGCGGCGCCGGCGGGGGCGCGGTCGCTGGAGTTTCGGGGATTCGATGTCGATGTCCGTGTTCTGCCCGATGCGTCCATCACTGTCACCGAACGGCTGACCGTCCAGTTCAACGGCTCTTGGAACGGCATCTACCGCTCCATCCCGGTCCGGTACGACACGCCGCAGGGGTTCAGTTTTGATCTGCGGCTGAGAGTGGTCGGTGTCACCGACGATGACGGGGAGCCGTTGCGGTATGAAGTCGAGCGTGAACGGCACTACCGGAAGATCAAGATGTGGGTGCCGGGCGCAAACGATGCGGTGCGCACGATCCTTTTGCACTACAAAGTCGACAATGCCCTCGGCTACTTCGAGGACCATGATGAGTTGTACTGGAACGTGACCGGCGATGAGTGGGATTTCCCGGTGGGGAACGCGACGGCGCGGATCACGCTGCCGTCGGGCGCCTCCGAGGTGCGGGCCATTGCATTCACCGGGGCCTACGGCTCACGGGCGCAGAATGCCGAGGTCAGCGTTGAGGGACAGGAGATTTCGGTTCAGACAGTCCTTCCACTGGAGTACCGCGAGGGGATGACGGTGGTGGTCGGCTGGGCGAAGGGGCTGGTCGACGAACCCGACGCGGTCGACAAGGCCGCCGGGTTTGTCCGCAGCAACTGGCCGCTGGTGATCCCGGTGATCGTCTTTTTCATCATGTTCCGGCTCTGGCACACCCGCGGGCGCGACCCGCGTTTGCGTCCGATTGCCGTCGCCTATGAGCCGCCCGACAACCTCTCCCCCGCTGAAGTCGGCACGCTGATCGACGATCAGGTCGATGTGCGCGACATCACCTCGACCGTGATCGACCTGGCAGTGCGGGGTTACATCCTGATTGAAGAAACGGAAAAGGAGCAATTCCTCGGACTGATCTCCAGCCGCGATTACGTGTTTCGTTCGCTGAAACCGGCGGGAGAATGGGCGACCCTGCGCCCGCACGAGCACGCCCTGCTCGGGGCGCTCTTTTCGCACGGGTCGCGTGAATCCATCCATGTTTCGGAGTTGCAGAACAAGTTCTACAAGCACCTTCCCGGCTTGCGCGAGCAGGTGTTCAGCGGACTCATGAGCCGGAAATACTACCGGTCACGTCCGGACAGGACCAAGGCCGCGTACATCGGCGGCGGGCTGGTTATCTCGATCATCATGGGAGCGGGCCTGCTGGTGATGAGCGATTCGCTGGGCATCGGACCGATTGTCGGGCCGATTGTCGGGATCGTGTCTTTTGGGATCATCGTCATCTTCGGCCGAATCATGCCGGCGCGCACGGAGTCCGGCACACGGGCCCTCGAGGGGGTCATGGGCTTCGAGGAGTTTTTGGACCGTGTCGAATCCGACAAGCTGGAGCGGGTGGAGATGACACCCCAGCTTTTTGAGAAGTTTCTCCCCTACGCCATGGCGCTGGGTGTCGAGAAGAACTGGTCGAAGGCCTTCGAGAAGATTTACACCACGCCGCCGCAGTGGTACCACGGCACGACGCCGGGCGGGATGTTCCGCACACACCTTCTCGCCAGCAGCCTCGCCAATATGTCGGGACAGACTGCGAGCGCGATGTCCTCGGCGCCCCGCAGCAGAAGCGGGGGATCGGGGTTCGGCGGGGGCGGATCCTCCGGCGGGGGCGGCGGTGGAGGCGGAGGCGGCGGGTTCTAGCATTTCGCCTTAGTTTTTGAAGGGGCGCGGCTTGTCGCAGATCCCGAGAAACGGGGCCGCGCCTTTTTT
>JBFMFQ010000089.1:0-12937 GCA_040752075.1 Candidatus Zixiibacteriota bacterium
CTGCTGGGGATGGGTGACTACCACGGGCGCCGTGTCGAAGTCATCGACACCCTCTGCGGCAACTGCGCCGAGCACAGGACACCCCACCACATTTCCTACGGCTTTCACATCAAGGGCAAATCGCTCGTGCTCATCGGCGCCGGTCAGGACAAGACGGTTCTCGTGACGGGCGCGGGGTACGGCGTCTTTGTTGAGGATGCGCCGGAAGTGGAGATCCGAAACCTGACCATCACGGGCGGGATTCGCGACACCTCGGGGATGGCGACCGATGCGGCGGTGGTCGGGCGCAACACGCGGCTGGTGGTGCGCGACTGCCTGATTCGCGACAACACCGACTATCCCGATTCAATCATTGTCGGGATCGGCGGGGTGATGGGACGCGAAGGGGCGGAGCTGTATGTCATCAACAACCGGATCATCAACAACACGTGGGATGGCATTGCGCTCTATCGCGGGGCGACCGCGGTCATCGCCGACAACGTGATTCACCAGGGGCGCGGCGCGGGGATCGGGATCACCTGGGATGCGTCGGCGACGGTACTCCGCAACCAGGTGTCGCAGTACTGGAAAGGCATCGGCTCCTTCGGCGCGACACGGGTCCTCTGCCACAACAATGTTGTATACCACTGCCTCGGATGGGGAATCATCGCCACCGGGACATCCTACATGGATTGCGCCAACAACATCATCTTCCGCAACGGCAACTGCGGGTTCGGGCTCTGGGGACCGGAGACCAAGGGGCGACTGACCAACAACGTCATCGTCCTCAATGGCTGGCGGGAAGAATGGGTCTGCCCGCAGGTCGGGGTGTGGAACTACGGCCACCCAATCCAGTTTCCGATGTCGCACAATGTGCTTTGGGAGAATGTCTCCGGTGACTGGCGCGACATGCCCGATTACACCGATCAGGACGGCAATGTCCATGTCGACCCGTTGTGGGACACACTGACATTCGCCCCGCTTCCGGGATCGCCCCTGATCGATAATGGGAACCCCGAGGCCAGCGACCGTGACGGGACTCCGGGCGACATTGGCATCTATGGCGGCCCGAACGCGTTTCGCGCACCCGTCGAAATCCAGCGATCAGCGCCGATTGACACCCCGCGACGGAAGAAGAAGTAGCCAGCGTCCGGCGGTTTGAGAGCGCCCGCCCCTTGGGACTGTTAAACCCGCGTTGTTCGGGTGACCGAAACGGCTCGGCACGGGATTGCTTCGTCGTCCCGCCTCTGGCGGGACTCCTCGCAATGACCTGGAGTTGCTGGTCATTGCGAGCGAAGCGAAGCAATCCCGACCCAAGCCGGTGAACTCTAGATCAACAAGCCTTTTCAACAAGCCCCGTGACCAGGCGCGGTTTTGCTTGGCGGCGCCTCCGGTGCGCCGTATTGTGCGTTGTTCGTGTCAAACGGTGAACGATCGAACGCTCACGCAAGGAGGCTGATATGTCAGGAGAGAACCGCCGGCGCACCATCACCCAGCGAATTGTGATCGGATTGGCGTTGTTGCTTTTGGCGGGATGCGGAACGCAAATCCCATCCGGCCACCACGGGGTGAAGTACCTGAAGTTCGGCAGCGGGACCCAGATGGGGTCGATCTATCCCGAGGGATTCCAGTGGCACATGCCATGGAATTCGATCTATGTGTACAAGACACGAATTTCGGAGAACAAGGAAGAACTGACCGTGCTGTCCTCCGACGGTGCGACCATCAGCCTTGAGGTGTCCATCATGCACCGTCCAGAGGTGACAAAACTGGATTCGCTCCAGATTACGGTCGGCCCGGACTACTACAATGTCCTGATCGCGCCGAATCTCCGCGGTGAGGCGAGACGGATCGCCGGGAGGTACACGCCAGAGGAGATTTACTCCAGCAAGAGGGATCAACTCGCGGCCGAGCTGGTCGAGGCGATGAAACAGCAGTTGACCGACAAGTTCATCGATGTCGACAACGTCATCTTTCGCGACGTCGGACTTCCGCAGCGCATCTCGGATGCGATCAACGAAAAGCTCGCCGCCGAGCAGGAGGCGCAGCGAATGAAGTTCATCCTCGACCGTGAAAAGCAGGAGGCGGAGCGCAAGCGGATCGAGGCACAGGGAATCGCGGACTTCCAGAAGATTGTGTCGACCGGCCTCAACCCGATGCTTTTGCAATGGAAAGGCATTGAGGCCACCGAGAAACTCACCCAGTCCCCGAACGCGAAGGTGGTGGTGATTGGGAACTCCAAAGACGGGCTCCCATTGATTCTGGGAGGGCAGAACTGATCCCTGGCCCGGCTCTTCGATTTGGAGTGCAGAAAATTGCCAGAATCTCAGGACCCCGGCCGGGAATCCACCCCGCCGGGGTCTGTTTTTTTGTATACTCGGACTCTTTGACACCGGGCGGTCCCGTCGGAGGAGCCCGGCAAGACGGTCAGAGTCGGTTGCATACGCAGGGAAAGGAGTTTTTCGAATGGCCATCCGCAAAGTCGGAGTGATTGGATGCGGGTTGATGGGGTCGGGAATCGCGCAGGTGTCCGCCCAGGCGGGCTACACGGTGGTCGTGCGCGAGGTGACCGATGAGTTGTATCAGCGGGGACTGAAGCGCATCGCCGATTCGCTGGGAAAGTTTGTCGAAAAGCAAAAGATGACCGAAGCGGAGAAGGATGCCGCGGTCAAACGCATTTCAGGGACAACCCGGGTGTCGGATCTGAAAGACTGCGACCTGATCATCGAGGCGGTGATCGAGAACTTCGATGAGAAGACGAAACTCTACCGGGAACTCGACGGGTTGTGCGGTCCCCAGACCATCTTCGCCTCCAACACATCATCCCTGCCGATCGGCGACATGGCGGCGGTGACCAAACGCGCCGACCGTTTTTGCGGACTCCATTTCTTCAATCCCGTGCCGTTGATGAAGCTGGTCGAGGTGGTGAGGTCGATCGACACCTCGGAGGAGACCTACCAAACGGTGAAAGCCTTTGCCGAGAGCGTGGGCAAGACGGTGGTCACCGCCAAGGACACCCCCGGTTTCGTGGTCAATGTCCTTTTGGTGCCGTACCTGCTCGACGCCGTCCGGCTGCTCGAGAATGGCGTCGCCTCGAAGGAGGACATCGACAACGGCATGAAGCTGGGCTGTGGTCACCCCATGGGGCCCTTGACCCTGCTCGATTTTGTCGGGATCGATACCACCTACTACATCGCGGAGATCATGTTTGCGGAGTTCAAGGACACGCGCTATGCCGCCCCGCCGCTTCTGAAACGGATGGTGAACGCGGGCTATCATGGCCGCAAGAGCGGGCGCGGATTCTACGACTACACGAAGCAGGCGTAAGACGGGGGAATCCGGCATGAGCCAGTACGAAACCATTCTGGTTGAGGGCCAGGCGCCGTTGGCCACGGTCACGATCAATCGTCCCAAGGTCCTCAACGCACTCAATGATCAGGTGATCGCTGAACTGTCGTCGGCGTTTCAGGCACTCACGGATGACAAGTCGGTTCGCGTTGTCATCCTCACCGGCGCCGGTGAAAAGGCCTTCGTCGCGGGCGCCGACATCAATGAACTCAAGGTCTGCGATGTGCGCGCGGGGATCGACAAGTCGATTCGCGGCCAGACGCTCTTGAACATGATGGAACAATCGCGCCTGATCGTGATTGCGGCGATCAACGGCTTTGCGCTGGGCGGCGGATGCGAGCTCGCCATGGCCTGCGATATCCGTCTGGCCGCCGACACGGCGCGGCTCGGCCAGCCCGAGGTCAACCTCGGCATCATCCCCGGCTATGGCGGCACGCAGCGTCTCCCGCGACTGGTCGGACGCGGCAAGGCCAAGCAATTGATCCTGACCGGGGACATGATCAACGCCGCCGAGGCGCACCGGATCGGGCTGGTGGACGAGGTCTATCCGGCGGCCGAGCTGCTGCCCAAGGCGCAGGAGTTGGCGCAGAAGATTGCGTCGAAAGGACCGGTCGCGGTCATGACCGCCAAGCGGTGCGTCGATTTGGGCTCGGAAACCGACCTCGGGACAGGACTTGAATTCGAGTACACGCAGTTTGGCGTCATTTGTGCCACCGAGGACAAGACCGAGGGCTGCGGCGCGTTCCTCGAGAAACGGCCGGCGCTGTTTAAGGGACGATGAGACGTTTTGACAGCCAGACAGACGTTGGGGGCGTATTTCAATGCGCCCCTTCTTATTTCGGGGATAATTGGTCGTCTTTCGGGGAGGCATAGATGGATTTCAAGCTGTCTGAGGAACACGAGACCATTCGTGAAGTGGCCCGTGACTTTGCGGAAAAGAAGATCATCCCGCGTGCGGCGGAGTTCGACGAGACCGGGAAAATCGATTTGGACCTGGCGCGCGAGATGGGCGAGGCGGGGTTTCTCGGGGCGATTGTGCCGGAGGAGTATGGCGGCACCGGACTGGATACGCTTGCCTATGTGTTGATTTCGGAGGAACTCGGACGGGGTTGCGCCTCTCACGCGACCATCGTCGGCGCGCACAATTCGCTGTTTGCCCATCCCATTCTTTGCTTCGGAACCGAGGAGCAAAAAAAGTTCTACCTGCCGCAGACATCGTCCGGGAGCAAATTCGCGGCTTTTTCTCTCTCCGAACCGGGAGCGGGATCGGATGCCGCCGGCATCGAGGCAACCGCGTTCCCCGACGGCGATTCGTACGTGATGAACGGCAACAAGATCTTCGTCACCAATGGCGCGTTTGCCGACTACATCATCATCATGGCCCGGACCGACAAGCGCGGCGGGCCGCACGGGATCACGGCGTTCCTGGTGCACAAGGACATGCCGGGGTTCAGTATCGGCCACATCGAAAAGAAGATGGGATTCCATGCTTCGCCGACAACCGAACTGATCTTGCAGGACGTGCGGGTGCCCAAGGAGAACATGCTGGGCAAAAACGGCGGCGGGTTCCGTGTCGCGATGGAATCGCTCAACTCCGGGCGTATCTCGGTCGGCGCGAGCGCGCTCGGAATGGGCGCGCGCGCGCTCGATCTGGCGCTGAAGTATGCCAAGGAACGAAAGCAGTTCGGCGAACCGATCGCCAACTTTCAACTGATCCAGAACCACCTCGCCAACATGCACTGCCGTCTTGAAAGCGCGCGCTGGATTGTCTACAACGCGGCATGGCGCAAAGACCAGGGGCTCGACTACGCCACCGAAGCGGCGACGGCTAAATTGGTTGCCTCGGAGATGGCGACGTATGTGACACACCGCGCCATCCAGATACTTGGCGGGTACGGCTACCTGCGCGAGTACGAGGTCGAACGGCTGTACCGCGAGGCGCGCCTGACCGAGCTTTTCGAGGGAACCTCCGAAATCCAGCGTTTGGTCATCGCGCGCGGTTTGATCAAACGCGGTTGATTCACTGCGGTTTTTGGTCATAGATTGCAGGACAGGTTGGGGAATGCCTGTGCCGGCGGCGAGCCTTGCCCCGGCGCGGTGCGTCGTTCTCACCGATCGGCCCTGGAGGACCAATGACCATCCCACCCATCGATGATCTGATCTACGATTGGAACCGGCACGAGGCGGACATCGTTCTCGGCGGCCGGAAGGTCGACTTAAACGACGAAACGCTGCGTGACGGGCTGCAGAATCCCTCGGTGACCGACCCGCCGATCGAAGACAAAATCGAGCTCCTGCGGATGATGGCCGGCCTCCCCATCGACTCGGTCAATCTCGGTCTGCCCGGCGCCGGTCCGCGGGCGCGGGCGGACATGATCCGCATGGCCGAGGTGATCCGTGACGAACGGCTTGGCCTATCGCCCAATGCGGCGGTTCGCACGGTCAAGGCGGACATTGCGCCGTTGATCGACATCGTGCAGAAAACCGGGGTCGCCATTGAGGCGGCGACATTCATCGGCTCTTCCCCCATCCGGCAGTATGCCGAGGAATGGACCATTGACCATGTCCTCAAACTTTCGGTCGATGCGGTGGAGTACGCGGTCAAAAACGGCCTGTCGGTCATGTACGTAACGGAAGACACGACCCGGGCACGTCCGGAGGACATCCGTCGGCTCTACACCGCCGCGATTGAGGCGGGGGCACGCCGCATCGTGGTCTGCGACACCTGCGGGCATGCCATGCCCTATGGGGTTCGCAACCTCATCAACTTTGTGCGCGGGGTGGTGGCCGACACCGGTGAGGATGTCAAGGTGGACTGGCATGGCCACTCCGATCGCGGGCTGGCCGTCGTGAATTCCCTGGCCGCGATCAAGGCCGGGGCCGACCGGATTCACGCCACCGGGCTGGGGATCGGCGAACGGGTCGGCAACACCGCGATGGATCTTCTGTTGGTCAACATGCAGCTCGACGGGTTTATCGATCGCAACCTGACCGGACTCGCGGCCTATGTGCATAAGGTCTCCGAGATGTGTAATGTGCCGCTGCCGAGCATGTACCCGGTCTTTGGGGAGGACGCGTTCCGCACCGGCACGGGAGTGCATGCTGCGGCGGTCATCAAAGCAAAGAACAAGGGTGATGATTGGCTGGCGGACCGTGTGTACTCAGGAGTTCCGGCGGGTTTATTTGGTTTAAAGCAGAAGATCGAGGTGGGGTTCATGTCGGGGGTGTCCAACATCGTTCACTGGCTGAAGGAACACGACATCGAGCCCGACAAGAAGCTGGTCGATGAAATCTTCACCGCGGCCAAGCAGCACAGCAAGGTCATGACCGACGACGAGATCTGGAACATTGTAAAGTACTACCGCTACGAAGCCGGCGGGCCGGTGACGGATACGCTCGAAGCGTGGAAAAAACAGATTCGGCGGTAGTCCCACGGCGAGCTCACCACACCGCGTCGGCGAAGCGGAAGTCAATTCGGAGGCGGGTTCCCAACATGAGCCGCATTAACTGGCCTGACGGAAAGCGATTTGCCTTCACGGTATTTGATGACACAGACCTTGCCACAAAAAGGAATGTGACCGAAGTCTACGAATTGCTTTACGAACTGGGGTTTCGAACCACCAAGTCCGTTTGGCCACTCGCCGGCCCGGGGGATGCTCGTTTAAGCGGTGACACTTGCTCGGATCAACAGTACTTGAACTGGGTGCTTGATCTCCAGCAAAAGGGCTTTGAGATCGGCTTCCATGGAGCGACCTATCACACGTCTGATCGGGGGCAGACGCGAGCGGGTTTCCTGGAATTCGCACACCGTTTTGGACCATCACCGGTCACCATGGCCGCCCACTCGATGAACGCGGAGAACATTTATTGGGGCGCCGACAGGCTGACGGGAATGAACCGCTGCATTTATAACTGCCTTACTCGATTTCAGCGTCGCGGGAAGTTTCGCGGTCACGTCCCGACTGATCCATTGTTCTGGGGTGACATCTGCGAGGAGCATGTCAAATACCATCGGAACTTCGTCTTCGCCGACATCAATACGATAAGAATGTGCCCGATGATGCCGTATCACGACACCAAGAGACCACATGTCCGGTACTGGTTTGCGTCATCTGATGGACACGACTTACCAACGTACAATCGCCTTTTGAGTCAGCGCAATGTTGAGCGACTGGCGTCGGAGGGCGGGGCATGTATTGTCTACACCCACTTCGGAGCGGGGTTTTGGACGGCCGACGGGGTTGATCAGATGTTCGAACGGTCGATGCGCACCCTCGCCAAACTTGACGGCTGGTTTGTCCCGGTCGGCGTTTTGCTCGATTTCCTCATTGAGCAGGGCGCCGGGAGGAATATCAAAGACGCGGAGAGAGCAAGGCTTGAGCGAAGGTGGCTGATTGACAAACTGCGTCTCGGCTACAGTTGAGACTGCCCTCGCACTCCCCTGGCGGTTGGCCAGGCCTCGCAGATCCGGGAGATTCGACGTGCATGATCGTTTGACCACAGCTGAATTCCCTGCGGTCTCTTGCCGTCGAATGATGGAGTCGGACATCGGCGAGGTGAAGTGCCTGTTTGCAGCCGTTCGGCCGGTGGTAGCGAGATCGACGAACGCTGTGGTGTACAGGGCGATTCTGAGGGATGCACTGAATGATCCCCGAGTGACGATTCTGCTCCTGTGGCGCGGTTCGGAGCCCATCGGTTACGTGGTCGCCATCGCGGACTGGCGCGAATACTGGCGTTCGTTCATGACCCGGCACCCCTTCGCCGCGGGAGTCATACTGCTTGGCCGATTCCCTCGCGTCCTTGCGCGTGTGGACCGCAAGGTGAATCAGGGACATCATCCCCCAGCTGCTCCCGCGCGTGATGCGACAAAGGTACTCTCTTGGGCGGATTCCTCACCATTGATCGCCAAAGTGGTCCACATCGGTGTTAAGGCTGATCATCGTGGGCATGGTCATGCACGACGCCTTTATGCACAATTGGAGGAGTCCCTTAGAAGAGAAGGGGTCGCGCGGGTGGATGCATGCATCGACACTGACAATGCCTCCAGCCTTAAGCTCCACGCATCCGCGGGCTGGACGATCTCGGAGATGCGTGGTGGTTTCTTTGCAACCAAAGCCTTGACGGGGACGCTGTGATGTCCGGAAGTCGCCTCCAGCTGGTCCGGGTTCCACGGTCCGAGCGCCCCGATCCTCTCCGGATGTGGGATGGAACCGTATTCCAGACGGATGAATGGTTGGATTTTGTTTCCCACACGCAGGGTGGTGAGCCGGTGACTGCGGTCGTGTGCAAGGGCGACCGGGTCGTGGGAGGGTTCGCCGGCGTCATCGTCAAGCGCGTTGGTCTCCGGATTCTCGGATCGCCGTTCCCGGGATGGAGCACCTCTTATATGGGATTCAACCTCGAAACGGGCATCGACCGCCGCGAGGCAGTCAAGGCGCTTTGTCAGTTTGCCTTTTCGGAACTCGGTTGTGTCCATTTGGAGGTTATGGACCGTCACCTCACGCGAGAGGACATTCGGGGGCTTGGTGTCCGGTGTCGATTGCTAAGCGGATTCGAAATCGACTTGTCGCGCCCGTTAGACGCGCTGTTCGAGGCCATGACGCCAGCGTGCCGGAGGTGCATCCGTAAGTCTGAGCGCGAAGGCGTGACGGTTGTGTCGGTGCAGGACGACCAGTTTCCATCGGAGTACCATAGTCAACTTGTGGAAGTATTCTCCAGGCAATCTCTCGCTCCAACCTACGGCGAGTGTCGTGTTCGATCGCTGATTTCCCACCTGCTTCCGACGGGCAGACTGCTTCTCGCGCGGGCACAAGATCGAGACGGCCGTTGCATTGCGACGGGGATTTTCCCGGCGATGAACGGTACGATGTACTTCTGGGGGGGCGCTAGCAGCCAGTCCAGCCTTCTGTTGCGCCCGAATGAGGCTGTTCAGTGGTTTGCAATGCGTTACTGGCGGGATCGTGGTGTGACCAAGTACGATATGGGAGGAGGGGGAGAATACAAGCGCAAGTACGGGGGCCATTCTATCGAGGTGCCCTGGGTAAGGGCATCAAAGTTTCTGGGAATAGAAACATTGCGCGAATTCGGACGCATCGCCGCTGCCGTCAAGCAGCGACTGTCTGTGAGCGGCGAGGGACATACTACCGGTCGTTGAAGTATCCGGGCTTCTTGGGCACGATCGCGGAGACGACTTTCATCTGTAGTCAACCCACTGATGCTGAGTTGACCGACGCGTCCCAGGGTTCGACCATATCAACTTAAAGGCCGCGGAAGCCTTAAACGGCCGGCTGGATCTGATGGGGGAAGCATGATAGTTCCAATGAGTCGCCTCACCGGAACTCTGGCAGCGGCGGTTACCTTTCCGCTTGTCGCGAATCTCTCCGCTTGGGCACAGAACGATCCGTGGGCAGAAGTGCTGGCAAAGGTCAATCTCACCCCCGGCCAGGTTACCTTCGACTACGCCGACATGTCCAATTACGGCGGGGATGAGTTTGTCCTGCCGCTTTTCGAGGTGTACCACCGACACCCGTTCCGGATGCCATACTACGTCGACTTCCACGCGAACTACCTGATGGACAACTGGCGGGACCTGTCGGGCGTGGTGGGATTCTGCTCGCAACGCATCGATGAAGGCAGCCGTCGCGGACTAATCGGCAATCCGCTGGACGCTGTCCGGGCGCGGGCCGATTCCATGGACCTGCGGACGGCATTGGGTGCCCTCACAAAGGCGGCCAAAGGCTTGGTCGCTCCCCCGTCCCTTCCTTCGGACATGGAACCGGGCATGGAACGCGTCCTCAAGGTGCTTGTGCTCGCGGTGGCCGACGTCTACGCTCAACGGCAACTTGCCTTTGAGCCTCCCGCGGGGGGATGGAATCCCGATTCGGTCTACACGAAGGCCTTGCGCCTTGGATCGTACACGAACGACTCGTACGACACCGAGCTTTATGAATTCATTCACTGGCCCCGCTGGAAGTATCTCCACGCCGGTGCGCAGGACCTGATGCGGGCGGTTCGCTGGGCGGCGGACTCCATGGTCTCGGTCAGCAAGCCCATTCAGATCCCGACGCCGCTCGGACGCATCGTCGTTGGGACACAGGCCGATGACGAGTATCCCCCCGAGGATTATCTCATCATCCTCGACCCGGGCGGCAACGACCGTTATCACGGTGGCGCGGCCAACCGCTCCTATGCAAACCCGATTTCCATCCTGATCGATGTTTCGGGAAACGATGTCTACGATGCCTCCTCCGATTCGCTTCTCCCCTCCTTCGGCGCGGGCGTGTTCGGGTATGCGTGCCTGATCGACCGGGCCGGCGATGATTCCTACCATGGAGTCATGCATTCGCAGGGCGCCGGGCTCTTCGGAGTCGGTTGCCTGGTTGATGAATCGGGCCGTGACCACTATGTCTCGCATGCCAACTCGCAGGGGTCGGGCACATTCGGCATCGGCGTGCTCATCGACTCGGCGGGGAAGGACCTGTACGAATCGTATCTGTCTTCGCAGGGCTACGGCTTCACCAAGGGGATGGGGCTTCTTTTGGACATCGACGGCGATGATGAATACATCTCAAACGATGTCGACATCCGGTATCCATCCTCACAGACAAAAGAGCATAACGACGCCCTGTCGCAGGGTGTCGGTTTCGGCATGCGGCGCGATTACATCGACGGGTACTCGCTGGCGGGCGGGGTCGGGTACCTGGTCGACGGCGCGGGGGACGACACCTACTCGGCGGGGCTCTTCGCGCAGGGATGCGCGTATTGGTATGCCATTGGCGTGCTCTGGGACCGTGCGGGAGACGACTGCTACTTCGGGACCTGGTATGTGCAGGGATCGGGCGCTCACTTTGGCGTGGGCTTCCTGAACGACAAGGCAGGCGACGACCGATACACGGCCGGCATGAACATGGCGCAAGGCGCCGGGCATGATTTCACGGTGGGTTACCTGCTTGATGAGGCCGGCAACGATCATCACATCGCGCCCAACCTCTCGCTCGGCGGGGGCAACGCCAACGGCATCGGGCTCTTCTGGGACAAGGCGGGCGATGATGTCTACGAGGTCACCGCTGCGACGACCTTGGGGCGCGCCAACACCGCATCACGCGGGTCGCTGCGGGATTCGATTTTGACGCTCGGGGTCTTCCTCGACACCGGCGGCGGCAAGGACACTTATCCTTCGGACAAGCCATTCGCGCAGAACGACACGGTGTGGACACAACGCGGGACGGATACGACTTCGGTTTTGAACTCGGAGAAGGGATGCGGGGGGGATTTCTGAGTTGAGATCCCAGGGAATAGAGACGTTTGGCTCAGCGGGAGCTTTGCCCTCCCCAAACCGGCAGCGGCCGTGAACGCACTGATCCTCGGCGGCACCCGCTTTATCGGCCTGGCCACGGTCAAACGGCTGAGTGAACTCGGCTGCGATGTCACCGTCTTTCACCGGGGCCAGACATCGAACCCGCTGCCATCGGGCGTCCGGGAAATCACCGGAGAGCGCGCACACCTCGGGGACTTTCGCGACCAGTTCGCAAAAGTCAAACCGGATGTCGTGATTGACATGATTGCCCTGACCGAAGCGGACGGGCAATCGCTGGTCGATGTGTTCAAGGGGATCGCCGGGCGTGTGGTCGTCATTAGCAGTTGCGATGTCTACCGGTCGTACGGTCGGCTGATCGGGACCGAGCCCGGACCACCGGAGCCGATGCCGCTTACGGAGGACTCCCCGCTACGCGAGAAGCTCTTCCCCTATCGGGGCAAGATCGAGCGGCTCCACGATTACGACAAGATTTTAGTCGAGCGGGCGGTCATGGGGCATTCCGACCTGCCCGCAACGGTACTGCGCTTGCCGATGGTCTACGGGCCGCGCGACTATCAGCGGCGCATATTCCCCTATCTCAAACGCATGGACGACGGGCGCGAGTTCATTCTCATCGGGAAAAAGATCTCCGCGTGGCGCGGCTGCCGGGCATATGTCGGGAATGTCGCGGATGCCATTGTAATGACCGCGCTGGATCCGCGTGCGGCAAGGCAAATCTACAACGTCGCCGAGCCCGAGACGCTGACCGAGCGCGAGTGGGTCGATGTTGTCGGGCTGGCGGCAGGATGGTCGGGGGAGATCCTCCCCATCCCCGATGACAGTCTCCCGGCGCACCTGCGGGATGATTCCGACCTCGCGCACGAACTCGTTGTCGATAGTTCGCGGATCCGCGTGGAACTGGGATATTCAGAACGGGTATCGCGCATCGATGCGGTTCGCACCACGGTGGAGTGGGACCGCGCGAACCCGCCCGCTGAGGTTGACCCTGCGCAATTCGACTATGCGGCTGAAGATGAGACCGCTCGGCAATTCGGACCGAAACCGTAGGGTGGGTGCTTGCACCCACCACGTCATGGTCACGGTACCCTCGTCACGCTTGAAGAAGCCCCGAAGGGGCGACAGGCATTCGCCGCGGAATCGGAATGTGTCGCCCCTCCGGGGCTCATCGTTCTCTTGGTTGCGCTCAAACCCCACGGCTGACGCCGTGGGCTGTGTTGTGCCGCCGCTTCGCGGCTATGTACGCGGACCATCGCCCCCTCACCCCTGCCCTCTCCCCCAAGCGACATAAGGCCG
>JBFMFQ010000009.1:0-29454 GCA_040752075.1 Candidatus Zixiibacteriota bacterium
AGCCGCAGGACGCCGGGGTGGAACGCTAAATCCTCTGCGGGTGGGAGGGCGGGCTCGGGCCGACCGAACCGAATCCCGGCGACGACAACGGCCAATTCGCCGCCGTGGCGCTCATGGGCGAGGACCTCGAAAAAATCGACGGTGTCGACAAGGAGGCCCCGAACCCGAGCATGAGCGGGCTCACCCACTGGGCGGCAGTACGCACCAAATACTTCGTGTGCGCGGTCATCCCGCGCACCACCGAAGCCGATGGGTTCGCCGTCGAGTCGCGCGAACGGCCGTACCGTCACGATGGAGAGATCCTCGCGCTCAAGCAGTTCTCCGCGTTTGCGCGTGTCCCGCTCACCCCGCGCATGCCGGTGGATGAGACCTTCACGGTCTACGCCGGTCCGGTCGAATACAGCGAACTGAAGTCCTACCAGGTCGGACTCGAAAACATGCTCGATCTCGGCTGGCGCTGGCTGGTGCGTCCCTTTGCCCTGGCCATGCTCTGGCTCTTTAAGATCATGCACTCGGTGGTGCCCAACTACGGGCTCGTGATCATTCTCTTTTCGCTCTTGATCAAGATCATCTTCCATCCGTTGACGAAGAAAAGCATGCGCTCGATGCGCAAGATGCAGGCGCTGCAACCCAAAATGGAAAAGCTGCGGGAGCGTTTCAAAGACGACGCCCAGCGGATGAACCAGGAGATGATGAAGCTTTACAAGGAATCGGGGATCAACCCGATTTCCGGCTGCCTGCCGCTTCTGCCGCAGATGCCGATCTTCTACGGGCTCTTCCAGGTATTCCGCACCACCATCGAGTTGCGCGGCGCGCACTTTGTCGGCTGGCTCACCGACTTGTCGCAGAAGGATCCCTATTACATTCTGCCGATCATCATGACGGTCAGCTTCTTTCTGCAGCAGTTGCAGTCCTCCAAAGATCCCAAGCAGAAGATGCTGACTTACATCATTCCCCTGGTCTTCGGGTTTATGTTCAAGGACTTCCCGGCGGGCCTGACCCTGTACTGGACCATGTACAACATCTTCTCGGTCATCGAGCAGACCTGGCTCATCGGGCACCCCGAGACGATGGAGATCAACGCCGAGGCGACGGTCACGCCCGACACGGGCGCGGCCAAAAAACGCCTCCGTCCGGGGAAGTGAACCGCCCGGCCACGGTTGGGGTATCAGATTCAAATGCGAAGGATCGTAATCCATCTGTTATTCCTGGCGACGGTCACGGCCATTCTTCCCGTTTCGTCGACCGCCGACACGCTCAATGTCCCGCTGATCGCGCCCCAGACCGCCCAGGCAAAGCTCGACTACTCCTACTGCCGTTTCGATTCCACCGAGAAGGCCATCTGCGAGGCGTTCCTGCCCTCGCCGGTTTACCTCGCGCTGGCCAACGCCACGATGCATCCGCGTCTGGTGCCGGCATTTCTGACCATGGAAGACGCCCGCTTTGTGTATGCCGATGACACCCTCTCGGGGAAGATCATGTACGGCTCCGAGGGACGCGGGCTGGCCTACCTCGGGGTATTCCGAAAAGACGAAACCGGTGTTTATGTCCCGGTCTGGGATACACAGGAAGTTCCGCCCGCCGGCAACGTGAAAGTGCAGCTGCGCGATCTCACCGGGGATGGCCGTCCGGAGATTGTGGCCACCGCACGCGGCGGGACGCCGGTGCGCGAGGCGATGGCGGCGTTCGATTTCGACGGCAAGGTCGGTCATCCCGTGCTTCCGCGCAGCAAGGCGCTGGATGACACGAACGGCATGCTGGGCATCGGCATCGGCATCATCGATTCGCTCGGCCCGCAGGGTTTCCCGCTCATCGAAGTCTGGCAGGATGATCCCGCCGGCGCCTCGGGTCGCTTTCTGCGCATACGCCACAAGTACTCCGCCGACACAAAGATGTATTCCCCCGCCACGATCGACACGCTGACGGGTCTCCCGCGCTGGTGCGCCGCACGGCGGCCCAGGTAGCAGCCACGGGCCCGCGAGAAACGGTTCGCTTCATTGAACTGATGGTGCCCGGGCACGGCTGTTGTGCCGTTGAGCTCCGGGTCACTATCTTGGGCACGGCAAGTCCATGCGCAATGCATTCCCCAGGATTGATCTCGACGCCACCATCTGTGCGATCGCCACACCGCCGGGGCAGGGAGGACTGGGGATCATCCGTGTTTCCGGCCCGAATGCGATTGCCCTGACCGACCGGATCTTCCGCGGACAGAGTGCGCTTCTGGACTGCCCCGGGTACACGGTGCATCACGGCTTCATTCACGATCCGGCCTCCGGCATGCCGGTAGACGAGGTCCTGGTGACACTCTTTCGCGCGCCGCGGTCATACAGCGGCGAGGACTTAGTCGAAATTTCCACCCATGGCGGCGGGGTGGTGCTCGGCCGTGTGCTGCGCGCGCTCACCGATTCCGGCGCGAGTCCCGCCACACCCGGCGAATTCACACTTCGAGCATTCTTAAACGGCCGCATCGACCTGACCGAGGCGGAAGCGGTCGGCGATCTCATCGCCGCCAAGACCGAGGCCTCGGCGCAGGCCGCGATCACACAACTGCGCGGCGGCCTGCATGAGAAAGTCGCTTTCCTCCGCACATCACTCACCGCCGTGCTCGCGCGTCTCGAAATGGGCATTGACTTCACCGAGGAGGATCTCCCGGTGGAGGAGACATCATCGCTGGCCAAGCGGCTGGAGAATCTGAAAGGTGAGATCGCCGCGCTGCTGGCCGGTTACGCACGCGGGCGAATCTTGCGCGATGGATTTCAGGTCGTGCTCGCCGGTCCGCCCAATGTCGGCAAGTCCACGCTCTTTAATCGTCTCGCGCAGGACGACCGTGCGATTGTCACCGACATCCCCGGCACCACGCGCGACATCCTGCGCGAGTACATCAATCTCGACGGCTGGCCGCTGTGCATTCTGGACACCGCCGGCCTGCGCGACTCGCTGGACACGGTTGAACGAATCGGAATCGGAAAGACCTCCGAGGCCATAGTCCGGGCCGACGGGGTCATCTGGATTGTTGATGCGACAAGGATGCCGGAAGACCAACTTCCTCCCGAGACAGTGACCAACAACTCAACGCCATATCTCATTGTGGTAAATAAAGTTGACGCTTTGTCAAGCGCCGCAGATACCGACGCCATTCTCAAGCGCGTGGGCCAATCGGATCCGATGCACAGTGTCGGCCCTGCGCCGTTACTTCCCATCTCCGCCATAGGCGGGCAGGGAATTGAGGAGTTGTTGCGGGTTGTCGCGGGCTGGATTTCGACGGCTGACGCAAGCGCCCGTGAGGGCGCCATTGCGATAAACGACCGTCACCGGGCCGCGCTCACCAGCGCCCAGGCGGGTGTCGAACGCGCGTTGTCTGCTCTCGCGAGCGGCGCCGAGCTGGAGATTATCGCCTTCGAGGCTAAGACGGCATCCACTACGCTCGGTGAGATCATCGGCGAGACTACCACAGATGAGATACTGGGAGAGATCTTCGCCAACTTCTGTGTGGGGAAATGACTGCCGGACCGACCAACGATTCCCCGGGGCGAGCGTTTCACGAGCAATGACACGGCATCCGCACATCGTGGTGGTGGGAGGCGGTCACGCCGGAATCGAGGCGGCATCCGCGGCGGCGCGCATGGGCGCGTGTGTGACATTTATCTCACAGGATCCCCGCGCCATCGGACGCATGTCCTGCAATCCGGCGATCGGGGGAATCGGCAAGGGCCAGATTGTCCGGGAGATCGATGCCCTTGGCGGCCGCATGGGCTACCTCGCGGACCGGGCCGGAATCCAGTTCAAGGTTCTCAATCGGCGCAAAGGCCCGGCGGTTCAATCCTCTCGCTGCCAATGTGATCGGAGATTGTATCAGACCGCGGCCCAAGAGGATATTGCCGCCACCGAGGGCATTACAGTCGCAACCGATTCGATTTGCGAGATAGCGACCAGAGGCGGTCGAGTCACCGCGGCGATCGGGGAATCCGGCAATGTGTACACTTGCGATGGGATCGTGCTCGCCGCCGGGACCTTCCTCGAAGCCATCACTCACACCGGCAGCGAGGTGAAACCGGGGGGGAGAATCGGCGAACCGCCGGCGACCGGCCTCTCTGCGCAGCTTCGCGGCCTGGGATTCGATGTCGGACGGTTGAAGACAGGCACACCGCCGCGTTTGGACGGCCGCACCATCGACTACTCGCTATGCACCATTCAACCAGGTGACGAACCGCCGATTGGGTTCTCGCGCCGTCACCCAATCCCGATTTCCAACGCCGAATCCTGCTGGCTGACATACACAACGCCGGAAACCCATCGGATCATTGGCGATAACATCGGCCGTTCGCCGCTGTTCAATGGTCAGATCACCGGCATCGGGCCGCGCTACTGCCCCTCGATCGAAGACAAGGTGGTCAAGTTCGCCGAGAAGGAACGACACCAGTTGTTCCTCGAGCCGGAGGGGCTGGGCAACCATGAGATCTACATCAATGGGTTTTCGACTTCGCTTCCCGCCGATGTGCAGTTGATGGCGCTGCGCAGCGTGCCCGCCCTGCGGAATGTCGAGATGACCCGTCCGGGTTACGCGGTCGAGTACGATTACTTTCCCCCGACCCAGTTATTCTCGACATTGGAGACCAAATTGGTATCCGGTCTCTTCTTCGCTGGCCAAATCAATGGCACATCAGGGTATGAAGAAGCCGCCGGGCAGGGGTTGGTGGCCGGCATCAATGCCGTTTTGCTCGCACGCGGCGAAGCGCCGTTTGTGCCGACCCGTGCGGAAGCCTACATCGGTGTCATGATCGACGACCTGGTGACCGTCGGGGTCGATGAGCCGTATCGCATGTTCACCTCGCGCGCCGAGCACCGTTTGCACCTTCGCGAAGACAATGCTCCCGAACGGCTATCTGTTCATGGCCACCGGGTCGGGCTCATCTCGACCGCCGAGCTGGAGCGTGTACGGGAGCGCTCGGAAGCAGTGACGCGGCATGCCCGTGCGCTCGCCGATCTGTTTGTGCCGGGACACAACCTCCCCTTCGAGGGTCTGAAGCGCCAGGGAGGGGCGAGCGCTCATGATCTCCTCCGGATCCCGGGGGTGAGCATGCGGGACTTGTCATCCTACGGCGCCGAGATCGCCCCGATGGATGAGAGCATCGCCTCTGCGGTCGAACTAGCAATCAAGTATGGCGGTTACATGGAGCGCCAGAACCGTCAGATCGACCGTTTCCGGCGCATGGAAGACGAGCGCATCCCCGTGGCATTCGACTTCTCTTTGTTGCGCGGACTCAGACGTGAGGCAAAAGAGAAATTCCAGAAGATCCGCCCCGCGACCCTCGGGCAGGCATCGCGGATTCCCGGGATCACCTCGGCCGACGTCTCCCTCCTCATGGTCCATCTTCACACTCGTTCACGCCAGATCGCCGCGGCCCCGGGGCGACGATTTCCGTCTTTGCGACGATTGTTTCACGTGAAACACCACCGTCTCCCGATCAACGGTTGACAGCGAGGACCGCACCGTGTTGATTCTGCTTAAGGGGGGTGTTTCACGTGAAACTGCAGTCGCCTCAGATTCATGAACTCATTGAATCGTTGCAGATTGACAGCCGGACAACGGGGCGTCTTGAGAGGTTCTGCCACCTCGTCTTGGATGCCAACCTGCGAATCAACCTGATCTCCCGAGGCGGCGATCAAACGGCGGAGGTTGAGCGGCAGTTATTCTTGTCCCTCTCCGCCCTCCCCTTCATACCTGTGGGGACCAGCCTCACCTGGCTCGACATCGGCTCGGGCGGCGGCTTCCCCGCGCTACCGATCGCGCTTTGCCGTGAACGCGTCGAGCTCACCCTCGCCGAGTCGATTGCCAAGAAGGCGTTCTTTTTGGAGCGGACCATCGAGGCGCTCGAGATTCCCAATGTAACTGTCGCCAACATCCGTGTCGGCCAAAACGGAGAAGGGCTCGAGGCGAATCAGGGACGCTTTGACTGGGTCTCCGTGAAGGCAGTGACCGACTGGGGCCAGACCCTGAATTGGGGACGATCCCTGCTTAGTCGTGGTGGCAAACTCCTCACCTACAAACCTGACCGCCCAACCGACGAGGAGATCCGGACTTTCCGCAGGTTCGATTTCGAACTCATTGGTGAAATGGAAATTATGGATTCCCGAGAATCACCGTCGGTCCGTATCATCGTGTTGGAATCTCAGTTGACAGATAATTGAGTGTCCCATAACAAAATCCTTGAATTCTCAGAGCAGTCGCGATTAAGTATACAGGACATAATGTCGGACAACGAATTATGAACTTAGAATCGACTCGTGTCATCGCCATCGCCAACCAGAAAGGCGGGGTTGGCAAAACCACCACGGCTGTCAACCTGTCTGCCAGTATCGCCCTCACCGAGCAGCGAGTGCTTCTGATCGACCTCGATCCGCAGGCCAACACGACATCGTTCCTGGGTTTGGACCCGCGAACTGTGGCGAAATCCAGCTACGAGGTCTTGCTCGGTTCGATCCCGATCGCCGAGGCGAAGTGCCAGGTCGGTGTGCCGACCCTTGATGTCGTGCCTTCGGCGGTGCGTTTGGTGGGCGCCGAAGTTGAGTTGATCGAGATGGAAAGACGCGAGCAGCGGCTCAAGGATGCGCTTCTGGCACTCGATGCTTCCTATGATTTCATCATCATCGACTGCCCGCCATCGCTCAGCATCCTGACCATCAATGCCCTGATCGCCGCGCGCTCGGTCCTGGTGCCGGTGCAGTGCGAGTACTTCGCCCTCGAGGGGCTGGGGCTGCTGCTTGACACGATCCGCAAGATCCAATCGTCGCTCAACCCCAATCTCACGATCGAGGGGGTCTTGCTCACCATGTATGATGCGCGACTCAACCTGTCGCGCCAGGTCGAAGCCGAAGCCCGCAAGTTCTTCGCGGAGAAGGTGTACCAGACCGTGATTCAGAGAAATGTCCGTCTGTCGGAGGCGCCCGGATTCGGCAAACCGATTGTCCTTTACGATCCCCACTCCGTGGGCGCGGAGAATTACACGTCACTAGCCAGGGAGGTCATGGCGTTATGAACCGAATCGCACTTGGTCGCGGGCTGGATGCCCTCATTCCGACCGCACCCGCTGGGCAGACCACCACCCCGGGCACCCGTCAGATACAGGATTTGCCCCTGGCAAAGATCCACCCCAATCCCAGCCAGCCGCGACTGCAGTTCGACGGCGCCAAGCTGGCGGAGCTGACTGCTTCTATTAAGGAGAAGGGTGTCCTTCAGCCCATCTTGGTAAGGCGTTCGGGGGAGGAATTCCAAGTAATCGCCGGAGAACGGCGGCTTCGAGCGGCCAAGGCAGCCGAATTGGCAACTATTCCTGCCATTGTGGCAGAGCCGACCTCGAAATCAGATGAACTTGAGTGCGCCCTCATCGAAAACCTCCAGCGCGATGACCTCAACATCATGGAAGAAGCCGGTGGCTACAAACGCCTGGCCGAAACCTACGGATACACCCAGCAGGACATTGCCACCCGTGTCGGCAAGGACCGCTCCTCGGTCGCCAACACGCTGCGCCTGCTCACTCTCCCCGAATCGATCCGTGATCGCATCGTCGAGGGACGCCTGAGCGCCGGCCATGCCCGTGCGCTTCTGGCCGTGGATGCCCCGCACGAACAGATGCGTTTGGCACGGCGCATCATGGACGAGGACCTTTCGGTGCGCCGCACCGAGGAGATTGTCTACGGGAAAAAGAAACGGGTTCTCTCGCGCGCCAAGCCGCGCTCGGCCGAGCTCGAAGCTGTCGAGCGCCAGTTGCGCCAGAAGTTCGGCACCACGGTGCACATCACCGAATCGCGCAAGCGCGGCAAGATCACCTTCGATTACTTCGGGCATGACGACTTGAATCGGATTTTGCAGACGCTGGGAATCTGACAGCCAGTTGGACGACCCGAAGGCGCCGGACATCACCTGCTTCTCGACCTTTGGTGACGCCTGGTGTACGCACCCGGCGCCCCACGCTGGTTCCCCACGCCAGTTCCCGCCTCCATTTCCGTCATCCCGAACCCCGACGGCTTTATGTCGGGGTGAGGGATATGCTGTTTCCACCCAACCACGAAGGGCAACAGCAGATCCCTCGTCGCTTCGCTCCTCGGGATGACGTCCATAGGCGTGTGACACCGATACGTGATTGCTGCTGGCGGTCATGCTGCACACCTCGCGGACGACAGGACAACCATTTAAAACCGTGTCACGGTGAACGAAGCGAAACAATCTCGACCCGATCCGAGAGCCCCCAATGAAGAGAAATTACCTCCAGATTCCCCTTGCCCCCGTGCGTGCTTTTGGCCCATTCTCCGGCGTGGTAACCGACGCCCGTCGGGCGTCGGTGAGAATCTCTCACAATTGTAAGGAGGAGAAATGCGCAGTCGCAGTGTCGTTGTCATTGCCTTGGTGGCCGTGATGACCATTTGGGTGGCCGCTTCCGGCGCGCACGCCCAGACCGCCGCCGGGAAAACCCGTGCGGAGATCTACGCCGAAATGGAAGCCATGTTCGGCGCGGTCCCCAGTTTCTTCAAACTCGTGCCCGATGCCTCGCTTCAACTCGAATGGGATTTGATGAAGCGGGTCCAGATGGAGCCCGGCCCGATTCCCAACAAGTACCGCGAACTGATCGGTGTGGCGCTCTCGGCGGCGACCAAGTGCCGCTATTGCTCGTATTTCCACACCGAGATCGCCAAGCTCAATGGCGCGACCAACGAAGAGATCGAGTCGGCCGCCCACTACGCCAAGCATGGCGCGGGGTGGAGCACCTACCTCTACGGCACACAGGCGGACATGGCCAAGTTCAAGTCCGAAATCGACGCCATGATCGCGCACTTCAAGACCCTGCCCCCCGATGCCCTGGCCTCGCTTCCCCCGGCGGGCAGCGGTCCGCGCACCCGTGAGCAGGTCCGTGCCGAGATGACAACCGCGTTTGGATTTGTCCCGTCGTTTTTCGACATGATCCCCGACGCCACCCTGACGCTCGAGTGGGATCTCTTCCGCCGTCTCGACATGGAACCCGGCGTGATCCCCGACAAGTACCGCGCCTTAATCGGCGTCGCGGTATCGGCCATCATGAAGTGCCAGTACTGCTCCTACGCCGACACCGAGTTCGCGCGGCTTTCCGGCGCGACCGACGCCGAGATCGAAGACGCGGTCCACTACGCCAAATCCAGCGCCGGCTGGAGCACCTACCTGAATGGCATGCAGGTCGACTACAATCAATTCACCAAAGAAATCTCCGCGGCCTGCGACTTCATCCGCGCGCAGTCGGCGAAGCAGTAGCGGTCAACCCCGCGCACAACGCAGGAAGACCACAAGCCGCCGCCCGGGGACGGGCGGCGGTTTTGTGTTGATGAGGCAATGCTCTCACCAATCAGACCCAGACCCCGTGTGCCCCTGACCTTGGTCAGGGCGAGACAAGGGTGGTCAGGAAGCGATTCCGACCACTGCGAAAGACGGGCTGAGTGGGAGTTCACCTCGTCTTGAACCTGATTCTAGGCGCCGGTGCGAGGTCAGACACTCGGGAAGCTATCTCTGATGAGGGGCACCCGGCTTTGGGCTACAGGGAAGGCCTCACCCCCATCCAACAAACCAACCGCACCTCGTCTTGGTCGATGATCGGTAGCGGCTTCGGCGGTGGATACGGACGCAGACCGAGTTCGGAAATCTTGTCGAGGATTCGGACGGATCGCGTTTGGGGATCGAGCGATTCATCCTTCATGGCACTTCGCAGTTCTCGCTCCTGGCGCATTCCCCAGGGAGCCAGAATCGAGGACACGGCTTCGTCGAGTTGCTCCTGGCTCACGTCGCTTGGGGGATATTTCCGCAGATGATCTGCCGCCTCGTGGAAAAGCGGCCGGATGCGGGGTTGCAGGTTTTTGGGGTCGGTTGCGGCGATCCATTCTTCGTAGATGCTGGCCCTCGCTCGCTGCCACGCCCCGTAGGCCCCGGTGACGGCACCGTCCGGGAGCAACCTCACCGTATTACGTTCACAGACTATTGCCCGGAGGCAGCCCAGCGTATCCCGAGTGATCGTTGTCTCGGGATCGGCGGGAACGAAGCGCAGGAACGGTTTCTCCCCCACTCTCGCGCAAAAGAACCATCCCGGATTGCGTCCCCCGGCAAACCCGGACCCGGCGCCCCAAGGAAGATTCGCTATTTTCTCTTCCCACTCCTCCATGCCTTTGCGGAGTTCCTGCCGGTACTCCTCGCCGGAGTGAGCGCCTTCCGGTTCGCCGCCACGCTCGAAGAGGTCGGCGCTTCCCCGTCTCAGTTTGTCGATCTCCTCGCGTGTTTCTGCAAAGACAACTTCCGCCGTCGCTGCCCCCGGAATGACCTCGGCTTCCAAGCCAATTGAAGCGGCCGCCTGAGCCAGTTTGCCTCGGACCCTGAATTCCAAGCGCAGCAATGCGTCCAGGTGCTGATCGGGGAAGAAACACTCGATGAAAACGTCCTCGTGCGGACTGCCGATGCGGTCGACGCGACCGTGGCGTTGGACCATTCGCATCGGATTCCAGGGCAGATCGAAGTTGATGATGTTGCGGCACTGCTGGAGGTTCATTCCTTCAGCGAGAACATCGGTCGTGATCAGGATGTCGAACTTGTCCTCGGCTTGGTGGTTCGGCGCCTCGGTCGAACGAGGGGCGAACCCGTAAACCGCGGTCTCTCTCGAACCGCCGCCGAGCGAGCGATCGCCGGCGATGGCCGCGAGACGCCCCCGGTATGCCGCAAGGCGATGGTCGGTGTCGAGGACGTTTTTCAGGTGCTCAAAGATCCACTCAACGGTGTCCGCGTAGAACGAGAAGACCAGGACCTTTCGTTTATCACGTATGTCCTCGGGACTCGCCCCATCGCGTTCGGCAGCGCCCAGAACTCTTGCCAATGCCCCAACCAGTTCCTTCAGCTTGGGACTTTCGTCTGCGGAAATTCCCTCGCCAACCTCGGCGTAAGAGATCAGAAGGTCGCGATCCGCCTCGACATCGGCACGAAGTTCCTCAATCCGGTACTTCGAAACCGGCTCAGCCCCCCGGTCGGAGAGAAACTCCGCGAACCCCTCATCAGTGTCCGTTTCGCCGAATTCCTCCATGGATTCGGGAGTGGGCACGAACCCGGCATCAAGCGCCATGAGGAACGCGTCGTGCGATGCGACAAGCTTTCTCGCCGTCCGGCCAAAAGCGTACGAGGACGACTCGAAGCGTTTGAGCAGCCCGGAGCGCAGCAACCCGACAAGCGCCAATTCGTGTGATGAACTCTCACCCTTCCTGAGGTAGGCGGAGGGACAGTACCGTGCCATCGTCAGTTTCGGGTGGCCATCCTCCGGCGCGAGAGCGGATTCGAAGTCGTCGAAGAACCCCTCCGGCAGAACGGAATCCAGGTCGTACTCGATCTTTGACACATGCGGCTTGGGAAACCTGATCCGGACCTCGATCCCCTCGGGTCCGATAATTGAGTCGTCCGGATACCACCGTTGCACGAATCGTCGGGTACGTCTGACCGTAACCGGGTCAAGCACATCGAAAAGCGTATCCGGCTTGAGATCGAAGGGGTCAATCTTCTGCGCCTCGTTGAATCGCTGTTTTAGCGAGCGGATCCCCCGGTCGGCGAACACGGCATCCTGACGGATGAAATAGGTCATGAGGTAGTACAGGTCCCAAAGCGAGTTGTTGACCGGGGTCGCAGTCATCAGGACCAGTTGCTTCGGTCGTTTGCCACGCAGGAGTTTCCGGAGGGCATGCGCCCGATCCGCCGAGGGATTGCGGAATGCCTGGGCCTCGTCGATGACCACCATCTCATAGTCATCGGCGTCGACCTCCAGTTTCCCGCGCATCAGCTCTTCAAACGAAATGTTCTCAAAGCGGAACTGATGCCGTTTCTGGAATCGTTCCCATGTTCCATCCCGGAGCGCAGCGGGCGAGATCAAAAGGACCCGTTGCCTTCGCTCCTGAACCAAGCGCATCATCTCGGCGGCGATGAATGTTTTCCCCAAGCCGACACCGTCGGCAACGATGACACCGTCATACTCGTTCAGGATTCGTTGCGCGCGCTCGATGCCGTCGGTCTGAAACGTGGTCAGCCGGATTCGCCCACTCGGGAGCATGTCATCTTTGAGTTCATGATGATACAGCTCCCAAAGAACACGCAGGTAAATCAAGTAAGGCGGGTACTCCTCGTAGCGCTCGGCGTAGATGGCGGCAAGATCATAGGGAACCGACTCCTGCCAGAGCCGGTCAAACCAATCCGCGACCTGGCTGACAACCCCGGGTTGATACTGGCCAAGATTCAATTCCAGATTGGTCGTCAGGCCCGCGGCCGTGAAGTTCGAGGACCCGGCAATCACACCCTCATCAGTCGCAAAGATGTATGCCTTGCCGTGGAGGAACCCCTTCTCGTACCGCCGTACTTCGACCTTTCCTGATGCGAGAAACTCAAGCAGGCGCCGGATGGTCGTGTCGGTCTGATGCGAGAACTCGAGGAGGTTCCGATCCGCGCGGATGCCCTTTTCCTCTTCTTCGAGGGTTTGCTGAACCAATCGATGCTGAAACGCCGGTCCGCGCGGGTCCTTGTCAATACTGCGGACAGGGATGCGGGGTGGCGAGATCGGCTCCGCGCCGAGGAGCAGCCGGACCCGGGAGACGCGCCCAAGGTGTCCGGCGATCTGCTGAAAGCCACCGGGGTTGAAGTACCCGGTGGCGATGGAGAGTTCGACCGGGTCCCGGAGTTTCTCGGCGAGGGAGTCGAGATGACCCCGGAGGGCAGAGGCGAGGGTGTTGTCGTCTCGGTTGTCGATGAATTCGGGTTTCAAGGCTGTCCTTTCAATCCGCCGCCACGGCGCGTTCAAGTCGCACAAGTTCGTCGATTGAAGTGCCCATCAGTCGCTCGACTGCCTCTCGAAATGCCGGATCGCAAAGCAGGGACTCGGATACGTTGGTGACGGCATACTTGCAGGAGATGCGCTGCATGTACTCCTCTGGTTTCGGAAATCCAGCCCGGTCAACTTCACTCTCGGCCAGCTTGAAGAGGGTGCGCGACTGTTCGCCTTCATCCATTTCCTTGACCGGCAGATCATCCGGGGGGTTGCGAAGCAGAGACTCGTGCACGAACCGCACCAATTCTTCACGATTCCTCTTGAGAACCGCGATGAAGCCTGCGGGAGGAAACTTTCGGAACTCCTCAACCTCAGATTTCAGGTGCCCGAAAGCGGCTTCGAATTCATGCTGTCGATCTCTGCGGATCAGGTTGCCGTACACTCCTCCTACGGGACGGATAAATCTCTTCTTGATCGTGTCAAGTTTGTGGTTCAGGACCTTGAATAGACCATCCACATCGGAGCCGTCAACTACTTGCCACTGGGCGCGAAACCGCCTTTGAAACTCCGACTTGGTGATGCCAAGCATCCGGTGATTCAGCCGCATCGTTTGCCGTTCCGGACGCAGACCGCGTAGTTCAATCCTAACGATCATAACCTTTGAATTGATGACAGAGATCTGCCTGGCCAAATCGGGACGAACCGGGGGGCGGGATTCCAGCTCTGCCTGGGCGGCGGTGATTTCGTCGGCGCGAATGGGCCGCCTGCCGATTTGCGGGCCGCGATCATGCTGCCCTGCGAGTTGCGGGGCGAGTGATTCAAGGATGCCGCGGGCTGCGTCCCCTTCAAGTACGACTCCATTCGGGGGACCATCTTCCTCGTGCTCCGGTTCAACGCTCAGGGGAGTGGGTGAAAAAAGACAGCAGGTTGATTCCGTGTTCAAGACGCACAACCTCACCCCGCGCCCGGACCGCACAACAACCCCTGATTGAACGAGTGCATCGAGCGCTGCGATCTTCCCATAGCCCGCGCGCTCAACCCACTCGTTCGGGTCGAGGATGACAACAACATGCTCGGAACCCAACCGTTTTGCAGCGCGTGCCAGGGTATTCGCGATCTCGTCGTCGACCCCGGGAGCGAGAAGGCAGACATAATCCCGTGCGCGTGATATGACTTCCACGATTGTTCGGTGTGTGATGACTCTAAACGGCCCGGTGATCATCCGGTGGAATCCCATTCACGTGGTTCACTTCCGCTTCATTTCTATCACTTCGCATCGGGCTTAACGGCCGGCCTGAACCCAATCTGCCTCTTACTCGCAGGCGATGGCGCCATCAGTTGACGGATCGCATCGAATACGACCCTGAACTGAGAATCGTACTTCTTTTCCATTGCCTGGATCTTCCGGGCCAGATCGGCGTGGGTGGACAGGATCTGTCGGAGCCGGACAAAGGCCCGCATGATCTCGATATTGACGCGCACTGCCTCACGGCTGCGCAGCACGCTGGAGAGCATCGCAACTCCTTGCTCTGTAAACGCATACGGCCGGGAACGACGACGGCCGCCCCAACTTGAAGTCACAAATTGTGATTTCAAGTTTGTCCACTCCGCGGCGTTCAGGTGGAACATGAAATCGGCCGGGAATCGCTCCAAGTTCCTCTTCACAGACTGAACCAGAACGCGCGGCTCCACTCCGTAGAGATCCGCGAGGTCATAACTGAGCATCACACGATGGCCCCGGAGGAACAGGATTGATCTTTCGATCAGTTCGGCTGGAGCAACCGAGGTATCGATCGCCGTCTTTCGCGGCGGTTCGCGCTTGGGCATGTTGTCTCTGACCAATCCTTCATCTTCAAGTTGAGGTCCAAGTCTGTGGTCTTGGACTTGAGGCGCCAATCTGTCACCTCAAGTTTGAGGTCACAATCTGTGACCTCAAACGCTCGAAGGCAATCATCTCCCTTTTCACCCCTTCCCCTTCCACTCCCGATAGTGCCCCAACACTTCCCGCAGCCGCCCCTCGTACTCCCAGCCCTCGTGAAACGTCTCGAAGATGTGCCGCAGTTGTTTCTCGCTGAGCCCATACAGGTGCGCGACCACCGCATCCAGTTCCGAGATCATGTCGTTCTTCTCGTCCTCGGGAATCTGGCCGCACTTGACTCCCACGGCCTTGGCCCAAGTGGCGAAGCGCTTGTCCGGACAAGCCAACCGTCCTGCGAGCGCGACGGTGCGCTGCCAGAGTGCAGACGATTTCCCGGGTCGTGGGATCGGGAACGGGTTGAGCACATGGAAATTCAGATGCGTTTCGACGAAGCGGCGCGAATACCAATCCAGAGGAATAGAACACAGAACTCCAAGCATGAACACTTCATCCTGTTGGTCGCCATCCGGCCACAGAAGTGTCGGAGCTTGATTCACGATGACAACACCCGGCGGAACCAGCGCCGCTCGCACCGTTCGTTGATCGGTCGCACGAGTGATATCCCGGAACGCAATGCGCGGATGCCGGCAGGGAAGAGTTTCTGGATCCTCAATCCACTCGTCCGAAAACTCAGAGAACACCGACCGCGCGTTGTTGTGCCCGCGCTCCCGTTTCTCCTGCAGATGGGTGCAGATCTTCTTTGGGTCGACCCAGGCGTAGTACTTTCCCGTGTCGGGGTTCCAGATGTCGAATGATTCGCCTTTGAAGACAGGCCAGTAGCCCTTCGGCTGATCGGCGGTGACGGTCATGAGATGCTTGTCATTGGTGGCATGGAGCTCAGTGTAGGGGCGGCATCTCCATCCTCCAGCATCTGAGTCAAGTCTTGGTGCCTTCCTCAGTTGGAGAAAAACCTCGGCGGACTCTTCGGTTGGTAGGAGAGGCAGAGCGGCCGAATCCGTCCACGAGACAACGTCTGCGACTTTGATGGAAACCGGATCGCGCTCAACACCTTCATCGAAGGACAAGCGGCTTCTGTACGGGCCGCGAATTGCGATAGTGGCATTCTTTTTCGGCGGTTGGGAGCGTTCGACAGTCGACAGGGCGATGGTATAGCGGTGTTCCGCCTCGTCGAACACCCACCCCCCGGAGTTCAGCAGGAACAACAGATCAGTGACCTTACCTCGCTGAAACACCTCCATTCGGAATTGTTCCGAACCCTTGGCGAACCACGCCGATCTCGGCAGGACAACGGCGATCCACCCGCCATCGCGCAGGAGATGCCAGAATCGCCATGCGAACGCCTTGTAGAAATCGGGATCGCCTGTTCCCATGCCTGGGAATGGACCTGAGGTTAGCACCCGTCGCAGCGTCTCGGCTTCCGACTTCTCGTGCTGGTAAAGTTGGACAAGATCGGAGCGTTCCCTTCGATACTGCTCCTTGAGTACCTCCTGATCCGACTGACGCATTCCGCGCAGTCTCGGGAAGTGTCGAGCCCAGAAAGCATTCTCCTCGATTGTCGCCTCTTGCCACGGCGGATTCCCAACAATCACATCGAATCCCGGTTCATCCCGGAGAAACACCTCCGGGAAGGCCACCGGGAAGTGAAACGGCGGCAGGTCGGTCATGGCCTTCGTCGCTTGCGTGTGAAGTGCATGCCCAAAGAGCGTGTCGACCTTCGTCAGGTTGGCGAGCATCCCGGCGGCCCCAGCGCGCATCTTCTCGACCAATTCGGGATCGAACCGCGCGGCCGTGAGGATGTCGAAGAAGGCGGTAAGTCCCGAAAGCGCCTTCTGGGCTTTGATGTGGGCTCGCCCCGCGCGCTTGACATCATCGACATTGGTGTCCGAGAGTGAGCGCAATTCGCGGATTGGCTCTACCGCTCCGGCCATCAGCCGTTTGGCCGGGTCGTCGAACAAACCGAGATTGGCGCCCTGCTCGATTGTCTCCTCAAGCGCTTCTTCGAACGTCGCGATGCCGACCAGTGAGTTTCCGCAGACGAGATTGTGATCCAGAAACGAGAGCGGAAGCCCGGGGACAAATGTGTGAATCCAGATCGACAGGCGCGACAGTTCAACGGCCAGCGGATTGAGATCGACGCCATAAATGCAGCGGCGGGCGATCAGGCGGCGCAGAAGGCGGTTTTTCTCCAGCCATGTCTCATCCAGATGGTCCTTGCACTCTTTGCGAATCTGGTCGGCCAGTTTGTCCAGTTCCGTCGTAACACCGGGCAGTTTGTGGTCGGTCAGAAACGCGACAAACCGCTTCTCCATCCGGTCGATGGCGTTGACCAGAAAATGCCCCGAGCCCATGGCGATGTCGGCGACATAGAACTCAAAGAGTTGACGCGCCGCCGAATCGGGGTCCGTCTTGGCCAGCGTGGCGATCTTCTCGAGATGAGCATCCAGCGCGGGCTCAAGCGACTGCGTGAGCAAGTGCTCGACGGCAAAGTCCTTGGTGTAATAGGACCCGCTCGACTTGCGCGCGCCCGAGCGGTTGTGCAGGTAGAAGTCGCCCTTGCGGACCACGACCGCATCCCGGTCGCCCGCCGGCTTGTACGACCCCTGTTTGTCGGTGGCCAGGTCAGTCTCGGCAGACGCCAGTTCGCTCTCCAGGAGTCCCTCGTAGATCGTGCCGAACTCGCGCACCCCCAGCGAGCGAAAGTCGACCGGCCCCAGCCCCTCCGGCGTGTTGGGATCGAGGAGGAGATTTGTCAGCACGACGCCGAAATCGCGGTTGGAGAGTTCAATCTTCTTTAACTCGGCGCCGGGTTGGTGATTCTCCGTATCCTCATCGAAGAGACCGCCGTCGTAAGCCGGGATGCCCAGTTCGTCATTGCCCTCCCGGATCGAATCCCAGAGAAGCACCATCTCCTTCCAACGGGTTGTTCCCGCGTCGAACCCGCGTTCCCCGGCGGCGATGCGCTTGAGTTCGCGCGCGAGGTGGGTCAGCGAACGGTCGCGGTAGCTCTCATTGGTCCGGTAAGGCAGAAGGTCGTGATCCTCGGCATAGGCGATGAACAGAATCCGGAAGAGGACCAGCATGGCCATCTGATAAGTCAGGTCCAGATCGGCCTTCGACGGTTTGCGAAGTTTGCGCGCCTGCGCGATGGACATGGCCAATTGCGGGATGACCGTGGTGTAGATGCGGTCGCGCAGACGTTCGCCAATGTCCTTCGCGTAGCGGTCCGACTTCTCCAGGAGTTGCGTGGTCAGGAGTCCGGCGGGCGAGAGCCCCTCAGCGGAGAAAACCAGCCAGAGAAAGGCCTGCCGGTCATCGGGCAGAAGATCCGTGTTGATTTGGAGGTACGTGTTCGCCAGCCCGCGCCGTCCCACGCCGATGTCGGTGGCCGTCGGGTAGAGCCGCAGTTCGGAGCCGCGCGCCACGATGACCCACTTCAGGCTGCGCTTCTGGGCATGGGTCATGGCGTAGGAGATTGGGCTGGCCCCGCCAAAGCGGGATGACTGCAATTCGGGTGTCTCGCTCTGCTCCAGAAAGATCGCCACGGCGGTGTGGGCGCCTTTGTCCGTTAGGAGCGAAGCAGGTCCCTCGAGCGGTTCGATCCCATATCCAAGCGCCCGAAGCAACTTCCGGTCTCTGTCCGCCGCTGAGGCATCAACCTCGCTGAGTGCGGTCCCGGCCTTCTTTGTGGCCGTATCCCAAAGATCGATCTGCCGCTCGAATTCGGCCCGTCCGCGCTGAATGATGTGAGTTGCAAGCAGTCCCTGATTGCGGATCCCGAATATCGGAGATTCGGCCTCGGGGAGTTGTTCACGGAGGAATCGGTCCACCGCGTGCTCGTCCGTTAGGTCCAATGCGGTACTGCAGAGGGTCTCGACATGGGCAATCGGCAGGTCCCGGATCACGGGCGGAGGCGCCTTGTCCGTGCCGGTGTGACCGCAGACCGTGCAGCGGTCCCCCTGCAACACGACAACCAACACCGCCGCCTTGCGCCCGGCCCGTCGTTCCTTCCACAGCCGCTTCATCACCTCCGGCGACGGCCGCAACGATCCCCGGTAGACCACCACCTCGAGCCCGGACTGCCCCGCTCCGAGATACATCCCCAGTGGAGTCAGCCCTTCGGCCTTAGCGAAGTCACCCGGGCGGAGTTCGCGGTGGGGGAGGAAGGATGAGGTGTCGTATTCCATCAGTGACACATAATGTGGAATTGCAACTCCGATAATGCCAACGTAGCAAATTAGCCCAGCGACGAAAGCCGTGTCAATGACCGTGGAACAACGGTGGGGCTGGGACCATAATCGACCTGGCCATTCAGAGGGCAGTGTAAGGACAGGCTATTCAAGCGAATCGGCAAATGCGTCATAGTCCCTGCCGGGCAGATCGGTGCGTCCGTTCGATCCGGAAATATCTGATCGCCACAGAAAACATCGCCCCCCCTCACCCCACCCGACAAACCATCCCCTTCAGATACTCCGACTCCGGGAATGAGAGGCGCACCGGGTGGTCCGGGCTTTGCGCGAGGCGTTCGATGATCTGCACCTGACGGTGCGCGTCGATGGCCGCCCACCAGAGGGCCTCCTGGAAACGCTCGGCGCTCACGCCGCCGGAGCAGGAGAAGGTGGCGAGGATGCCGTCGGGACGGAGGATGGACATCGCCCAGAGATTCAGGTCCTTGTAGCTGCGCATGGCCCGTTCGGCGGAGGCGCGTGTCGGCGCGAGCTTGGGCGGATCGAGGATGACGAGGTCGAATTGCTCGCCCTGATCGCGATAGGCGCGCAATTGCGCGAAGACATCGGTGCAAAGCGCATGGAGCGGGACTTCGCTTTTGGTATCGGCAGGGTGATTGAGCGCGAGATTCCGGTGCAAGAGACTGATGGCCGGCGCGGTGGTGTCGACGCATGTCACGGAAAGGGCGCCCGCCCGAAGCGCGTGGAGGGCGAAGCCGCCGGTGTATGAGAACCCGTCGAAGACCCGCGCCCCGGCGGCATAGGCGGCGACACGGCAGCGGTTGATCCGTTGATCGAGATAAAACCCGGTCTTCTGCCCGGAATCGAGATCGACCAGAAAGCGCAACCCGTCTTCGACGATCTCGATCGGCCCCTCCGGCATCGCGCCCGCGAGAAGTCCATGGCTGGGCGGGAGGCCCTCCAGTTTGCGGTTTTTCTGGTCGCTGCGTTCGATAATCCCGGCGGGCTGCAAGACCTCCTGCAGGCAGGCGACAATCTGAGGTTTAACCCGTTCGATTCCCGCGGTCAGCGCCTGAATCACGATGTAGTCGCCATAGCGGTCCACGATCAACCCCGGCAGGCCATCGGATTCGGCATGGCAGAGACGGCAGGCGGTCGAGGCGGGATCTTCGAGCATGCCCTGCCGACGCCTGATCGATGCGGTCAGCATGCGCCGCCACCAGGCCTCATCGATGGCCGAGGATTCGGACCAATCCAGAAGGCGGCAGACGATCTGGGAATGATCGTTGTAGTAGGCCCACGCGATAAACCGGCCGGTCGCATCGGCGACCCGAACAATCTCGCCCGGTGCGGGAGATCCCGAAACCGAAGCCACCGCGCCGGAAAAGGCCCAGGGATGGCCGGATACCAGCGGCTTTTCGCGCCCCTTTTTGATGGTCACACGTTTCATCGACGATCTGATGGTACTCGATTGCCGGCGCAAAGAACACACCGGAGTCCGGCGAATTGATCATTGACAAGCGGAGCGTTTGACTCGACAATCCCCCCGGGAACGACATGATGCGGGGAAACATCATGACAAGGATGTACATGGGGGCATTTTGCAGGGGGCAGACTCGCGCAGGCGGTTTATCGCCTATCTCGCTTGTTCGGCAGCCGGATTACTCCTGGTGACGGTGCCGGGCTGGCTATCATCCAATCCAGCACATGCCAAATCCGATCCCCGGGCGGCAAACACCGCCTCGGCGCGTCCGGCGCGTGCCACAGCGGCGGTCGCGGCGATCGGACGGTTGCAGGGCGCGTCAACAAACACCTGGTCGGTTCGCTGGAACGGCCGGACCGGCCTGCCGCGCGAACTGCGCGGCGGACGTACCGCGACCGCGGCCCGCACTCCCGGGGAAGCCGCCGGAGGATTCCTCTCCATCTACGCCGACCTCTTCGGTCTGACGGCTGGTGCGCCTCGATTGTTCCGCCAACAATCCACCCCCGCCGGGACCAAGTTGACTTACGAGCAGACGGTCGCCGGGGTCCCGGTTCTCGACGGGCGGATCGGGGTCATTGTCGATGGCGAAATGAACGTGGTCCATGCGGCGTCATCCGCTCAGGTGGTCGACCGCTTCAGGGTGCCCGAATTGAGCGTTGAGGAAGCGCTTGCGATTGGTGCGGCATCAACCGGTCTGCCGCTCGTCGGGCAAAGCGAGCCCGCACGCGAAGTCGTGGTTGTCTCCGCAGAGCCGCATGCCGGCTACGAGTTCCGGCTTTTGATGGATGCCGGCTATCCCGAGCCCTGGCGCATCGTTGTCGATGGCGTATCCGGTGAGATCGTTCGCCGGCAGCGGCTGGTTCAGAACGCCACCGGCAGCGCCCGGGTCTTCGATCCGAACCCGGTCTGCACACTGGCCGATGTCGATCTGCGCGATCGCGGCGACTCCAACAGCGCGGTGCCGCCGGGCGCCTACTACATCGTGCCGCTTGAGCGGCTGGACCCGCCGGTCAATGGGGTGTACGAGTTGAGCGGCCAGTTCGCGCGGATGACCAATTACATCATCCCGACGAACGTCCCGCCGACTTCGTCCAACGGGGTCTTCGAGTTCTACCGTTCCGACAATGCATTCGAGGAGGTCATGGCTTATTACACGGTAGACCAAAGCCAGGCCTACATCCAGTCCCTCGGGTTCGATGCGGTCAACAACCGGGCGCAGGAGATCGACGCCCACGGGTACTTCGGCCAGGACAACTCCCGTTATGTCGCCAGCCCGCTGGGCGCCGGGTATCTGGAGTTTGGCGATGGCGGGGTCGACGACGCCGAGGATGCCGACATCATTCTTCATGAGTACGGGCATGCGATTCAGGACAACACGGCGCCCGGTGTTTACATGGGGAATGGCGACAACGGCTACGGGAACGAAACCGGCGCGATGGGCGAGGGATTCTGCGATTTTTGGGCGGCTGTGGCCGGGCTCGAAGCCTCGTTGCAGACCAACTTCCCGGAGGCATGGGTCGGGGAGTGGGATGCGCTCGGTTACATAACGGGGCCCCAGCTCTATATGCGCACGGTCGATTCCGAAAAGATCTACCCGGACGATATGGTCGGTCAGGTCCACACCGATGGGGAGATTTGGTCGGCCGGGCTGTGGAACCTGTCGGGCGAAACCGGGGTCGATGTGGCCTGCCGGATTGTCCTCTTGTCCCATTTCCTAATTGCCGATAACCCGGACTTCCTTGATGGCGCCAATGCGCTTCTCTCGGCCGATGCCCTTCTTTATCCCACCGAGGCATCCCCGGGCGGGCCGATCGTGGGGGCGCATTTCAATCAGATCTGCTCCGCAATGAGTGCGCGTGGCATCCTAACATGCTCGCTGATATGCAATTGCGAGCATCATGCCGACGCCTACGAGGACGGAAATATCGATGTGACCGATGTGGCGGTGGTCATCGACGAGGCCTTCTTCCTGACCGGTGAGCCGATCCGCGATCCCCTCTGCCCGCACATCTCCCGTTCCGACTACAATTGTGATTCGTACCTCGATGTTCTCGATATCTCCTACGCCGTCGATTACGTATTGAGAGGGGGGACGGGTCCGTGCGATCCCTGCATTCAGTGATTGCACGCCGGGAAGAGGTGCAGCCACCGATGACCGCGCACCTCCGAAACCGAGCGAATCGAATCGATCATGCGTGCGTCCCGCCTGTTGTGGATTATCCCGGTCTTTGCGGCTATTTGCCTCTCTTGGGTCACCCCGGCCCGTGCGGCATGGAAGTCTGACCCGAACTCGCCCGACAGTGTCGCGATCCCCTCGATTCCCTGGCGAGGGGATACGCTCATCGCGTTGACCGTGTCCGCCACCACCGACGATTCGCTCTCCATTGCGCAGTTTGTGCTCGCCTGGCCGAACCCGGCGTTGCGGGTGGACAGTGTCAAGTTCAACGTGGGCCGCTGGAATGTGCCGGGGTATCACCGCTGGTCGCAGCCGGCCGGGACGGGGACCGTCGCGGTGTCGTTTATTCCCACTCAGAAGCGTTTGCCGCCAGGCACTGGCCCAGTTGCGCTGATCTACTGTGGGCGCGACTCGGCCTACTCCTTTGATGCCGACTTCATCTTGGACACCGCGACGCTCGGCGCCATCCCGCCGCGTGCGCCATTCCAAACGGTCTTTGCTGACCTGCCCGGCGAGGCATTCAGCCCGGCGGCGGTCCTCGGCGCGACCATTGCCTTCAGCCCCTGCATCTGCCCGGAGCATGGGGATGCCAGCGGCGGCGGCGGGATCGATGCAACCGATCTGGCCATCGTTATCGATGCTGTTTTCTTCGGCGGGCCATTGCCGCCGACCGACCCGCAATGCCCGCATATCCACCGTGGCGACATCAACTGCGACAACACCTTCGATGCGGTCGACCTGGCTGTCTACATCGACCACATTTTCTTCGGCGGCGCGCCGCCATGCGACCCCTGCGAGGACTTGTAGATCAACGCAACTGATTGCCTGTTAAAGATATGGCGTGCTCCCACCTCTCCATGATTGAATCGAGTCGTGTACGGATACGCGACTGTATTTGTCCTTAATACTCCCGACAATGGTAGCAAGAGAAGACGACCGCCCGGCGAAAAAGGGTCGCACGGGAGGCGGCGTTCTGTGTGCAAATCGGATCTAACAGTGAGCGAATGAGGTGCCAATATGACGGAAGCAGCTGTTGCAACGACCAATGGACGCATCCCGCGTCTGGGGGACATCGCCCCCGATTTCAAAGCCAACACCACCCTCGGTGAGATCACCTTTTCCGAGTGGCAGAAGGACAACTGGGTGGTGCTCTTTTCCCACCCGGCGGATTTCACGCCGGTCTGCTCGACCGAACTGACCGAGTTCGCCAGGCGCATCGCGGAATTCGACAAGCGCAAGGCCAAGCTGATCGGCATTTCGATCGACTCGATCCACTCGCATCTGGCGTGGACCCAGAACCTGGAAAAGATCCTGAATGTGAAGATCCCATATCCCCTGATCGCCGATCTGAACACCGCGGTGGCGCAGAAGTTCGGGATGATCCATCCCGGTGAATCGGAGACCGTCACGGTCCGTGCCCTGTTTGTCATCGATCCCAACCGCAAGATTCGCGCGGTCATCTACTACCCGCTCAATGTCGGGCGCAGTGTCGATGAAGTCCTGCGTCTGGTCGATGGTCTGCAGACGGTCGACAAGCACGCGGTCGCGGTCCCTGTCAACTGGAAGCCGGGCGACAAGGTGATCGTGCCGGCGCCGAAGACCGAAAACGATGTGCAGGACCGCCTCAAGGGCAACTACGAGAAGATCGACTTTTATCTCTGCAAGAAAGAACTTCCGGTTTGAGCCAACGTTAGAGTGCGGGACGATCGTTCGGGGCGCCTTCGGGCGCCCCTTTTTTGGTTTGAAGGATAGACCCTCCTCCACTCTTTCCGCCTTCTGATAATCGGACCGCTTCGGGGGGGGCACCGCCGGAGTCAACTGGCCGCCGCCCGGCTCCGAGAAACACTCACACCGGTTCCATTGTCATTTTGTCATAATTGAGCACTTCGGCTATATTCCAACCGGGTTTGTTGTCTCGCAGGTCTGCCTCCCGCGCACTCCGCGCGGGGGCGATGGCAATCATCATTGGAGGTGCATCATGCGATCGCGCGTCGTGGCGTCCGTTGTCGTGTTGGCAGTGCTGGCTATGTTTGTGACCCCTGTCGACGGGGAGAGAGTCAGCTTGAATCAGGTGGAGCCCCACCGATCAGTGGGCGCCGCCCTGCAACACGAGATCTGTTTTGAGCCCACGGTCAGCTATCCGGCCGGAAGCTACGCCGAGGATGTTGTTCCATCCGATCTGGACGGTGACGGCGACGTTGACCTAGTTGCGGTCTTCTATTCAATACATGAAGAAAATCTCTTGGTCTGCATGAACAACGGCGATGGAACGCTTCAGGCGCCGGTCTACTACAGGATTCCGTTTTCGGTCGTTCGGGCAGTGGTCGTGTCAGATCTTGACGGAGACGGCGATCCTGACCTGGCCGCGGCGGTGATCGACAATGACTGGGTCTCCGTGCTGACAAACAACGGCGATGGGACTTTCGCGCCGCCCGCCAATTACGCGGCAGGGGATGGCCCAATCTCACTGGACGCCGCCGATCTGGACGGCGACGGCGACACTGATCTTGCCGTCGCGAATATCTACTCACACCGGGTCGCCGTGCTGAAGAACAACGGCGATGCGACGTTCGCCGCCCCTGTAACGTATCCCGGCATGAACCAGCCATATGCAGTCATCACCGCGGATTTGGATGGAGATGACGATGCTGACTTGGCGGTTGCAAACACGGACAGGGATGACGTTTCGATTCTGAAGAATAATGGGGACGGGAGCTTCATGGCGGCTGTCAACTTCGCAGCGGGTGATGGCCCGTTCTGGATCGCCTCGGCCGATTTCGATCTGGATGCCGACAGCGATCTGGCGGTGGTCGATCTGCTCAGTGACAATGTCTCGATTCTCGAGAACAATGGAGATGGATCGTTTCAGGCACCCGCTGGTTACGCGGTCGGCGATCTTCCCCGGTGGGTTACGGTCGCCGATTTTGACGGTGACGGCGACCCCGACTTGGCCGTGGCCAACAGCAACAATGATAACGTCTCCGTTCTCGGCAACGATGGGAGTGGCACGTTTGCATCGGCGGGCAATTTCCCCGTCGGTGATGCCCCGTACAGTATGTGCGCCGCCGATCTGAATGGGGATGATGCGCCGGACCTCGCGACGGCCAATTTCAACGGCGGTATCGTCTCGGTCCTGCTGAACTGCGGGAATGCCTGCATCCCTCCGCCAGCGGACCTCGCTCTTTGGCTGCCATTCGATGAAGGAACCCCCGGCCCATCCAAAAACCTCGCCGCGCCCTACGACGGCATCCAGGGCGGCGCGCTGAATCCGGTGCCGGGTGAGGTGGATGGTGCGCTTCGGTTTGACGGCGTCGGAACGCACGTGGATGTCGCGTCGTATCCGGGAATCTTCGATGCCAACGATCCGGGGACCGGCGATCTTACCATCGATGCCTGGGTGATGAGGGAGACGGGCGACAACGGAGTCCGCACTGTTGTCGACAAGCGGGTCAGTCTTGGCGGTGGCCAATACCGTGGTTTTTCCCTCTACATCTACGATGGCCGACTGGGGTGCCAACTGGCCGATGGCGGGTACACTGGCTGGAACACGGCACCCGCTGAAATTGTGCCGGCGACCGGCTGGCACCATGTGGCGGTGACAATCGACCGTGACCAGACCGATGGCGGGCGATTCTACCTGGATGGTGTGCTTCTGGGGACGCCGTTTAATCCCACCGGACGCTCCGGCTCGTTGAGCAACAGCGCGCCATTGCGCGTCGGCGGCATTTCGTTTGCGCTATCCAACCTCTTTCTCGGTTCGATTGATGAAGTCGAGTTCTTCGGGCGCTGCCTGAGTGAGGTGGAGATTGTCGACATCTACCAGGCACGGAGTTTCGGCAAGTGCAAGTGCGACTGCCCCTGGCAGTGCGACTTCGAGCCGAACGGCTTCATCGATGCGGTCGATCTCGCTGTTGAGATTGACGTTGTGTTCTTCGGCGGCGCCGATCGGCAGGACCCGGCCTGTCCGGCCACGCGCGGTGACTTCAACGCGGATGGCTTCACCGATTCGGTCGATCTGGCCCTCTTGATTGATCATGTGTTCTTCGGCGGGACAGGTCCAGTTGATCCCTGCGCGTTGTAGGTGAGCCGTCGCCGACCGGTGAATCGGCAATGATTATAGGACCGCGCCGGTCATAGTATCAAACCATACTAATTTCCTCCCGATCTTTGTTCACATCTGAGGAAAAATCCACCTGCCAGTCTGGATTTGTACGCGCGACCCGATTATATTCTGAACGCGGGAGGTCGCTCTCTCGATCTCCGGTGGTTGAACCATTGCCCGCAATCGTCAAGAGTTGAGTCGCACGCAGTGCTGACTTCTGGTCGGCGGCCAGAAGGACTGATACCCAAACATCATACACCGCGTGGTCGGTGGACCGCCGTTCTCATCCATGGGAGGAGTGGTCATGAAAACCATCCGGGTTTCCGCTCTTGCGGCGATCTGGCTCATGCTCGGCGCGGTTTGCGCCGTGGCGCAGTGCCCCGAGTTTCTCACGGTCAGCGGCGCGGCCGCCGCCGACTACCTCGGCGTTGCGGTCGCGGGCGCGGGGGATGTCGACAACGACGGCGTCCGGGACATCATCGTTGGGGCATCCGGCAGTGACGTGCCCGGTCTGGATGCGGGACAGGCCTTTGTCTATTCCGGACTGACCGGCGCGTTGATCCACACATTCGACGGCGAATCGGCCGGGGATGAGTTCGGCCGTGCGGTCGCGGGAGCCGGCGATGTCAACAGCGACGGCTTCGATGACGTCATCATCGGCGCCTACCTCAATGGCGCGGGGGGCGTGGACGCGGGACGGGCCTATGTGTTCTCCGGCCAGGACGCGTCGCTCCTGTACACATTGACCGGCGCCGCGACCGGCGATCAATTCGGCTGGAGCGTGGCGGGCGTCGGCAATGCCAACGGGGACGGTTACGACGACTTTGCGGTCGGAGCGCCTTTCAACGACGCCGCCGCCGGGGATGCGGGACAGGTGATCGTCTACTCCGGCCTGAACGGTTCGGTCCTGCTCACATTGAACGGCGCGGCCGGGGGCGACTTGTTTGGTTTTGCCGTTGGCGGCGCCGGTGACGTGAACAGCGATGGATTCGACGATGTCATCGTCGGCGCAACCGAAAACGACGCCGGCGGCAACGCGGCGGGCCGTGCTTACGTCCACTCCGGCCAGACCGGAGCGGTGCTCCAGACGGTCACCGGCCTGGTCGGCGGCGATCGCCTGGGGTACTCGGTGGACGGCGTCGGGGATGTCAACGGCGACGGGTTCGGCGACTTTCTCGCGGGCGCGCCGCAGAACAACGCCGGCGGAGCGGATGCCGGGCAGGCCTACCTGTACTCGGGATTGACCGGTGTGGCCCTGCACACATTTACGGGCGAGGCCGCCGGCGACTGGTTTGGCGTCTCGGTGGCCGGCGCGGGTGATGTCAACGCCGACGCGTCCGGGGATGTCATCATCGGCGCCCGTTACAACGACGGCGCCGGCAGCAACGCGGGCAAGGCCTATGTCTACTCCGGCGCCACCGGCGCATTCATGTTCTTCGTCCTGGGCGAGCAGTCGCTCGACGAGTTTGGCTTCTCCGTGGACGGCGCCGGTGATGTGGACGGCGATGGATTCGCCGATCTGCTGGTCGGCGGCTACCTGCACGACGCCGCGGGTGATGACGCCGGCCGGGCCTACATATTCAATTGCCTCGACACGGACCACGACGGCATCGTTGATGACTTCGACAACTGCCCGGAGGTTTATAACCCCCTTCAGGCTGATGGCGACGCCGACGGACGGGGCGATGTGTGCGACAACTGCCCGGTCGATTTCAATCCGGATCAACTCGACAGCGACCTCGACAATCAGGGAGATGTCTGCGACCCCTGTCCGTTGGATCCCCTTGATGATCAGGACAACGATGGCTTTTGCGCGGATGTAGACAATTGCCCGACGATTTCAAACCCGAGCCAGGCCAACAACGACGGCGACGTGCTCGGGGATGCGTGCGATCCGGACGACGACAACGACGGCATCGCCGACGCCGCCGACAACTGCCCGCTGGATCCCAACCCCGGGCAGGAGAATGCCGATGGCGATCTCACCGGCGATGTCTGCGACCTCTGTACGGACACCGACGGCGATGGTTTCGGCAACCCGGGCTTCCCGGCCAACACCTGCCCGGACGACAACTGCCCCACGCTGGCCAATCCCAGCCAAACCGACACCGACGCCGACGGTATCGGTGATCTCTGCGATCCCTGTCCATTTGATCCGCAGAATGATCAGGACGGCGACGGCGTCTGCGGCGACATCGACAACTGCCCGTTGATTCCAAATCCGCTTCAGACCAATACCGACGGCGACACGATGGGCGACGAGTGCGATCCGGACGACGACGACGACGGCGTGTTGGATGGCATCGACAACTGCCCCCTGGTGATCAATCCGCTTCAGAGCAACAACGACGGCGACCTTCTCGGGGACGACTGCGATCCCGATGACGATAACGACGGGGTGCTGGATGGCATCGACAACTGCCAGTTCGACCCCAACACCGATCAACTGGATTTGGACCAGGACGGGATCGGCGATATCTGCGATCCTTGTGTTTGCGCCAGGCAAGCGGACCTCGATGCCAACACTTTCGTGGATGCCGTTGATCTGGCCTTCGTGATTGACATTGTCTTCTTCGGGGCATCGGATGCGCAGGACCCGGCCTGCCCGCGAACGCGCGCTGATTTCGATGCCAATGGCTTCGCCGATGCGGTGGACCTCGCCTTCCTAATCGATCACGTGTTCTTCGGCCAGGCCGGACCATGCGACCCCTGCAATCCGGTTCAGCCAACTTGCACTCCCTGAGTTGATTTGCCGTGGTGGATGACAAGGCCCGCGAGACGAAGACCGTCTCGCGGGCCTTTCTGTCGTGGGGGCTCAAGTTAACCG
>JBFMFQ010000090.1:0-12898 GCA_040752075.1 Candidatus Zixiibacteriota bacterium
CCAGCCGCAGGAGCACGCAGAGCCGCAATGCCTCACGGGCCGCATCATCGGGGAGGGGCTGGAAATAGTCGAGGGACAATTTCCGGCGATGCCCGAGGATGACGGCGGAGAGCAGGCGTTGATCCTCCTGCGAAAAACCGGGCATGTCGGCATGCGCCACGATGTAGGCGCTGTGCTTCTGGTACCCGGCGAAGGAAATCGACAGGCCGATTTCATGGAGCCGTGACGCCCAGATCAGAAACCGCCGGAAAGACTCGCCATCGAGATCCCACTCAGGGGCAACCTGACGGAGCAGTCCAAGCGCGGTCGTTTCGATACGGGCGGCCTGCGCCTGGTCGATGTGATAGCGTTCGGACATGCGCCGGATGGTGTGATCGCGCACGTCTTCGTGGCTGATGCGTCCCAGGAGGTCATAGATCACCCCTTCACGGAGGGCACCGACCGAGGTTTGCATGGTCTTCAGGCGGAATGTGTCGAAGGCGCCAAGAAGAATGGCCACTCCGCCGGCGAAGATGCGCTGGCGATCCTCGGGCAGCCCGGGCAACTTCAACTTGTCGGCATGGCCGGTGTCGATGAGCGCCTTTTTCAGTCGTCGGAGGCCTTTGCTCGTAATGCCGCGCCCGGACCAACCGGATCCGCGCAGGACCTGTTCCACGGTGAGGATCGTGCCGGAGGAGCCGATGCAGTCCTGCCACGTGAGACTGCGGTAGCGCCGTTCCAGGGTGTTGAATTCCAGGCGCGCCTGGATTTCCGCCTTGGCGAAATCCTCCTCGCGAATCCGGCCTTCGGGGAAGTAACGGAGGCTGAAGGAGACACAACCCATGTAGAGGCTGTCGGCCTCGATGGGTTCGAAACGCTCGCCAATGATGCACTCGGTGCTGCCGCCGCCGATGTCGATGACCAGCCGGCGCCCCTCGTCATCGGAGATGTTGTGGGCCACACCGAGGTAGATCAGCCGGGCTTCCTCGCGTCCGGAGATCACTTCGATCGGGTGGCCGAGCGCCTTCTGGGCACGGGTAAGGAAGGCGCGGGCGTTCCGGGCGCGACGGAGGGTGTTGGTGCCAACGGCCCGCACGCTGCCGTGGGGGACATGCTGCAAGTGCTGGCCGAATTGCTCCAGGCAGGCAAGCGCCCGTTCCTGGGTTTCCTCGTTGAGACTTCCCTTCTCATCCAAACCGGCGGCGAGGAGCACGCGCTGGCGGATTCGGTCCAGAATGTGAATCTGGCCATCCACCACCCGCGCGAGGAAGAGATGGAAGGAGTTCGATCCGAGATCGACCGCCGCGACCTTTTCGACGCTACGCCGGGGACTCATCGGTTACCGTCCGGGCCGCCGAACCCGGGGCCCGCGAAGTGGCATGCTGCGGAATCGGGGAGGAAAGCACAAGGGACAGTTCGCGTGCCCTGTCTCTTTTCGGGGGCTTCGCAGCAGGGAGAGAGCAGGGCCACCGCGTCACTTCTTCGCGGCGGCTTCGATTTCCAAGATGATATCGACCTCGTGGCTGACAACGAGCCCACCGGATTCCAAAACGTTGTTCCAGCTCACCCCGTAGTCCATGCGGTCGATTCGTGTCTTCGCGGAGAAGCCGATCCGTTGGCCGCGCTCACTCTCCACCGTGCCGAGCACTTCGGCGTCCAGCGACACTTGCTTTGTCACGCCGCGCAATGTGAGGTTGCCTTCCACGGCGAATCGACCTTCTCCCCGGGGAGTGACCTTGGTGGACTTGAAGGTCATGGTCGGATGCTTTTCGACATCGAAAAAGTCTGAGCTCTTCAAGTGGCCGTCTCGCGACGAGTCCCGCGTGTCCACACTGGCCATCAGGATGACGGCCTCGCAGGACCATCCGGCGGTGTCGGCGGGGTCGTAGGTCACGGTCCCGGAAAAATCGTTGAAGGACCCGTGGACGCGGCTGATGCCGAGGTGTTTGACCGAGAAACCAACGTTGGAGTGGGTTTTGTCGATCGTGAAGACCTCGGCCCGGGCAACTCCCGCCAGGCCGAGAATCATCGTCACAGCGATCAGGATTCTCTTGAACACGAAGCACTCCTTCCATGGAATCTCGTTGCTTGAGCCAACGGACGAAACGGGGCGCGGACGATTGCGCGGCGATCAGGAAACAGCCGGGTCCGGCATGGTCTTGCCGTCCGGTTGTTGTTGTCCCGCCGCCGGACGAACAAACACCGGGATGGGGGACATCTCCTCGCCGTAGGTGATCTTGCGCGCCACCAGCGCCAGCTGAGCGGCGGTCATGAGGTAGGCCCATGTGGGGATGGCGACCTGCCCACAGCCGCGCACATGCACGGACTTGTCCCGGTATTCTTCCCAGTCCATCTGTGCGAACGCTTCGCGGAGGGTCTTCTCGCGAAGAATCCCGTTTTCGGCGAATGACTCGAGATCAAACAGGGGCATTTCGGGCTCCCGTCATGACGATCAGGCGGAGAAGGATGACCCACAGCCGCAGGAGCGGGTCGCGTTGGGGTTGATGAACTTAAACCCGCCGCCGGTCAGCGCCTGGACGTAGTCGATGGTCGTGTTGTTGAGATACAGGCTGCTTTTCATGTCCACAACCAGCTTCACGCCTTTGACCTCAAAGGTGCGATCGAATTTTCCGACCTCGTCATCGAAGTGCAGACTGTACATCAGGCCCGAGCAGCCGCCTCCCTGAACACCGACACGAAGATGGTGATTCTGCAGTCCCTGTGCTTCGACCAGCCTTTTGACTTCCGCGGCGGCGACGTCGGTCAAATCCACCAGCGTCCCTGATTCTCCGGCCATCGGCAGAATCGGCGAGGGGGTTGAGTTGGGTGCCTGGTCGGTCAAGTTTGATCCTCCTCGTTCATTGAATGCGCGTCATCAGACGCCCCAATTGTTAACATACTTCTTAGGCGCCGGAGGGCAATGAAGTTCCCACGGATACTGCGCCCTCGCGGACGCCTCCCGTCAGTCGGCGGTGCGGCGATCGTGCCCGCAATTGCGCGACGGTCTCGACCACTCGCTCCGCCACGAAGTCGACTTCCTCTTCCGTGGTGAACCGTCCCAGCCCGAATCGTATGACGGACCTGGCCCTGTCATCAGGGACTCGCAGGGCCTCGATGACATGGGACGAGGTTTCGGTTGCCGAAGAGCAGGCCGAACCGGACGACAACGCGACATCCTTCATGTGAACCAGCACGGATTCGCTGTCCACATGGGCGAATGAAAGATTCAGGTTGTTCGCGAGCCGCTGCTCCAGGGTCCCGTTGACCGAGACCCCATCGAGGGATCCCATGATCTGGGACTTGAGGCGGTCCCGGAGCACCGACAGTCGAATGCGCTCGGTTTCCATTTCATCGACAGCGAGACGCATTGCGGTCGCGAACCCGACAATCAATGGCACGGGAAGGGTGCCTGAACGGAGACCTTGCTCGTGGCCGCCGCCATGGATTTGCGGCTCCAGTTTGACGCGCGGATTACGACGGCGGACATAGAGCGCACCGATGCCTTTTGGCCCGTAGATCTTGTGGGCCGACATCGAGAGGAGATCGATGTGATCGTCCTCGACATTAAGTGGAATCCGTCCCGCCGCTTGAGCGGCATCGGTGTGAAAGAGGATGCCGTGTGCCCGAGTTATCTCTCCGATGGAACGAATTGGTTGAATTGTCCCGATCTCGTTGTTGGCGGCCATGATGGAGACAAGTACGGTTCTTGGGGTGATGGCTCGCTCGACCGACTCCGGGCTCACCAGTCCGCCTGCGTCGACGGGCAGGTAGGAGACCTTGGCCCCATTGTGTTCCAAGTACTTCAGGGGATCGAGAATCGCGGGATGCTCGATCGCGCTGGTGATGATGTGATCACCTTTGGATGCGAGTGCGGCGAAGGACCCCTTAAGGGCGAGGTTATCAGCCTCGGTCGCACCGGACGTGAAGATGACCTCCCGTCCCGAGGCGCCGATCAGCGACGCGATTTCGTCGCGTGCCGCGGTCACCGCGGCATCCGCATCCCAGCCAAAAGAGTGGCTGCGCGACGCGGCATTGCCGAATTGAATGCTGAAGAATGGCAGCATTGCTTCCAGCACCCGGGGATCGACCGGGGTCGTGGCGTGGTAATCCATGTAGACCGGTTTCTTCATATCGTGGTGGTCGTTGGGTCCGTACAACGTACGAGACCTTATACGTCAAGTTTGCGTGAATCTCCCTTGGGAGGAGTCCGTCGACAAACTTGGCAGTTCCGCTCTTGACAGGGCGCGTTGGTCTCGTAACTTGACCAAAGTCATAGGCTTGTCGCCGACCAACCGTGCCATAAAGGCGCAGACTCGCGAGGCAAAATCATGCCGACCATCAAGTCCATTCTCGCATCGCAGCGTCCACTTCATCACATCCCCGCAAACGCGCCGGTGAGCGAGGCGGTACGGGCGATGGTGGACAATAACGTTGGCGCGCTTCCCGTGCTGGAGGATGGACGGCTGGTGGGGATATTCTCCGAGCGGGACTTGATGCGGCGTGTGGTTGTCAAGGGGCTGGATGCCGGCCGTGTGCTGGTCCGCGATGTCATGTCCACCGACCTCGTTACCGCCGACATCAATGATGACCACATCACCTGCCTGAACAAGATGAACAGCCGCAGTTGCCGTCACCTGCCGGTTGTCGAGGCCAACAAACTCGTGGGATTTCTATCGGCGCGCGACTTGATGAAAGCCGATGCCGATGGGAAGGCCTTCGAGATCGAATCCCTCACCCAGTATATCTACTACCTCCCGCCGAACGCGGAGCGCTGATGTTCTAGGGCTGGGCCTGGGCGGAGGATGATCCGGAGGAGTCCGGTCCCTTTTGCCCGCGTGCGCCGCGCTTGCGACGGAAAAATCCGCGTCTGCCCCGGCGGCGTCCCCCGCCGCTCTTCTGCTGTTTCTCGCCTTCCTGGGTCTGAGCCTGGGCAGGTGCCGCTGCGGATGCCTGGGCCGGAGCAGTTGCTCTCTCGGGCTGGCGACTCTGCTGCTGTGGCTGCTGCTGCCTCTGCTGGCCGTTGCGACCGCCGCGTCGACGGCCTCCACCATCACGGCCACGGCGTGAACCACCCGTGTCGGAACCCTGGCGGCGGGTGTTGCCGAGACTGGCTTCGGTCGGCGGGGCTTGGAGTTTTTCGCCGGCAACCTTGAGGTAGGAGGTCAGGAACTCGGTCGACAGCCCGGTGAGCCGATCTCCCAGATCGGATAGCAGGGCCTCGGGTCCCTCGGAATCGAACGATCGCAGGTACTGGCGAAAGGAGCCGTAGATTTTGCAAAGCCTCCAGAACGCATCTGCCCATGGGACAATATGGGAGGCATGGCCTCCGATGCGAGTGCGGAAGCTCGGCCCGGCGGACTCCATGGCCGCTGTCAGTTCCGCTTCTGTGAATTGGGAGAGACGAAGTGTGTTGAGGCCGGCCAGGGCCTTCATTGCCCGTGGCCAGACAAAGTCAAACTCTTGCAGCCCACCTGATTGTGCGACAACGCGATAGAGAAGCAGTTCGAAGTATGCCCCGTCCTCCCGGAGGCGCTCCCCTTCAACATAGTACTTAAACGGGGACTCCTTTTCCTCCACCACGGTGGTGGTATCGCTATCGTCGAATTCCCCGTCATCGGTGGCATTCTCATAGATCTGGTCATCTCTGGTCATGCTTTAAGATAAGGAACGGAATCCGGGTCCGCAACTGGCCCCCCCGGAACCGGGGGCTTACTTCGGAAGTGGCGGGACCAAAACGGGTTTCAGTTTACATCAGGGCGCACGGAATCCAGTAGGGCGGAGACGCTCGGCCGGGCTTCAAGAGGCGTGGCGAAGGGGTTAATGACCACAATCGCGATGCGGCGATTTCGTGGATCCTCGGGGTTCTCCGGGTAGCGCAATTGATTCGAGGCAAAACCCCGGATTTCCGCGAAACGCTCCGGGGCAACGCCGTTTTGCTCGAGCAGGCGGCGGGCGGTGTTGGCGCGGTCCGAGGACAGTTCCCAGTTGGTGTAGGCGCCGCTGTTGACATACTGGCGGCTGTCGGTGTGGCCCTCGAGGATGACGTCGTAGTTGAGCGGTGCGATGACCTGGCCGACGGCGGCTATTACGCTGGTGCCGCTGGACGCGAGGGTGGCGCTGCCCAGATCAAAGAAGGTTGAATCACCGGTCTCCATCAGTTGGATTCGCAGGCCCTCATCGGTCATTTCGACTTCGATGCGATCCGACATCTCGCTCAATCCGAGATCTTCGAACGCCTCGACGATGGCCTTGCCCGCTTCGGCGAGCCGTTTCTCTGTTTCAACCTGGTGCCGCCGACGGACTTCCTCGTCCTTGGGTTTTTGCTCCGCCTGCCCATCGAGAACACCCGCACCGGAGCGTCCGGTGAAGCCGACCGGATCGCGGAAGTATCCGCCCACGCTTTCCTTGACACGGTCGCTCTGGCCGACCAGCCACATCACGAGGAAGAACGCCATCATCGCGGTCACGAAGTCGGCGTAGGCGACTTTCCATGCGCCGCCGTGGTGCCCCTCATGCTTGTGGCCTTTCTTGATGATGATGATGTTGGCTTCGTGTTCCTTGCCCGATTCCATGCCGGCGTGACCTCAAGTCGAATCCGGTTGCGCGGTTCCGGCTACGCGGCGTTGCCGCGGGTGGCGCGGCAGGCCTGTTCCAGTTCGGTGAATGTGGGCCGCACATCGCTGTAAATCGACCGCCGCGCGAATTCAACCGCGATCGCGGCGACCGAGCCCTTGTGGAACGCCAAGAGCACCTGCTTTAGCGCGAGGTAATAGCGGCCATGCTCGTCGGCTTTGGCGCCGAGGTTGTTGGCCAAAGGCTGCACGAATCCGTAGGACAAAAGCACGCCGAGGAATGTGCCAACGAGGGCGGCGCCGACCTTGTGCCCGATCACCTCGGGCGGGCCGTCGATGGCTCCCATGGTGATCACGATCCCCAGCACCGCGGCCACAATACCCAGACCGGGAAGGGAGTCGCCGACAACCTGGAGCACTTTCGACGGCTTCGTGGTCTCTTCGTGATGAGTTTCCAGATCAACGTCCATCAGGGCTTCAAGATCGTGGGCCTGCACACCGGAACCGGAGATGATGAGACGCATCGTATCGGCGAGGAATTCCACCGCATGGTGGTTTTTGGCGAAGCTCGGATACTTGGAGATGATGTTGCTCTCCTCCGGCTTTTCCACGTGACTCTCAAGTGCCACGATGCCATCGCGACGGGCCACGGTCAGCAACTCATAGAGCATGACCAGCATGTCCAGGTACTGCTGCTTGCTCGGGCCGGACTTGGGCAGACCCGTCAGCTGCGAGATCATCTGCTTGAGGACTTTGGGACCGGATCCGATCAGCATCGCGCCGAGGGCGGCGCCGCCAATGATGATGAACTCAGCGGGCTGGAAGAGGACCATCATGTGGCCGCCCTCCATGATGAACCCGCCAAGGATCGAGGCGACCACCACAAAGATGCCGATGAATGCAATCAAACCGCGTCTCCCGTGATGCGGGCCGACCCAATCGGCCTCTATCCTTTGGTCGTCAACTTGGCTGTAATCTTAAGCGATACAAGCGGCTTGGAGCGAGGAGGCGGGCGTCTCGCGCATCGACTCTGGGGAGTCAGCGCAGACGTCCATCGGCGGGTGGCCCCTGTTTGAATCGAGAGATGAATTGCCGGAAGAGTTCGAGACCCGGCCAGGTCCGTTCGCCAAAGGCGGCGTTCTCTCTCACCCAGCGGGGGGCCAATGTGAGGGGGATCAACGGAAACCGGCGTCCGAGGAGCTCGTTGGTCAGAAGGGTCAGTGGCAGTGAGAGAGGAAGCGGCATCGGGACCTTTTGGATGGGGTGATTGTAGGGGTCGGAACACCATGTGGCGGGAGAAGTTACATTGTACTCACGGCAGGCGACCGGCCGGACGGGATGAATACTGCAGCACTCATCCTCCAGGAAGGGACAGGCCATGGCCATGTTGAAGTACCGGCGGCTGACTTCCAACACCGGATCGTCGGTGACCGTGGGGTTGAAGAGCTCTTCGATCATTCCCTCGGCTTCGAGTCTCGCGTCAATCTGCTCAAACCGAGCCAGATAGGTCCGCTTTCGATCGGGATGGATTGCATCAATCATGCCGACCAGGTAGAAGGCCTCCGGTGGGGACAACGGCACCAGTTGACGGCAGCAGGCGGCGCAGCCGGCGCGGCAGGAGATGGGTCGCCCCGCCTGCTCCTCGTGCCGATTGGCCCTTCCCGAGAGAGCCATGGTGAGTTCATACGCTGTGGGGACAAGATCGGCCAGCCGCATTGGTCCGGTGTCGACTTCGACCTGACCGCGCAGTGGACCATCCGGCAGGTTGAGTTCCACCCGGATCAGGGCTGTCTGATTCGGGGTAGGAGAGCCGTGTTGGGGATCGCTCAAGGGGTGTCCTCGCTGGCGATACCGGAGGCTTCGATCGACCGAAGCAGGCGCCTTTGGGTGTAGATGAGAATGACCGAATCGCCCGGTGCAAGCCGGTTGAAGATGTCCTGCGGAACCGTCGCCTCCGCCACCGAGCCGCCCATTTCCACCTTCAAGACCCATTCATCCGGGTGCTCGGTGATGACCGGGCGCATGGCGTTGCCAACGCGGCTGTATGTGGTCGTGGAATGGGCTTCTCGAAAAAACTTCTCGCGCACCACGACCCGTGCGCGGCGTTCCGGGAGGCCGATGCGGTCGATGAGGTGATACAGGGCGACGACGGCGAGGACGATGCCCAATATTGCGAGAGATTTCCAAAGCCCGCCCATGCGTCTTCACCGTTCCCTTGCACTCCCGCGTCGGAGCTAGGTTGGGATGGTCTCGGGAGGCCCGAGGTAGAGATTGAAAACGTGATTGCAGTAGAGGCAGCGAATCCTCTCGCCCTCTTTCCCCTGCCGGACTCCAATATTCCTCCGGCAGTTGTCGCAAACCGTCCACTGGACCGGGTGCCGATGATCCACTGCGGACGCTGGTCTGTCGAGGTGTTCGGCCTGATGCGCGGCAAAGATTCCCGCGGCGATGGGCTGCCAGGTGGACCCACCTCCCATGGCCAGATCGCGCTTGCGGATCTCTTCGAGGTGATTGGGGTCGCCGTGAGCGATCACGTACTCGCTTACGACCTCCCAGAAGGGGAGGCTCTCGGTTTCATCGAGGCACTTGATCCAGGTCCGCACGGCTTTATCCGGGTCCTTCGACACGAGTGCGCGGGCCGCGTTAAACGCCACCTCCAGATTGGAGTCATTGGCGTAGTTCGCCCCCAGCCACTCCGACTCGGCTGGGAAGTTTCGGAGCAGGTAAGCGGCGGCTTTGCCGCGTCCCTCTTTTCCGGGAGTGTTGAGTGTCTCCCGGCTCAGGTTCCTGACTCGTTCATCGGCCGGACCCCGGAGCAGCAGCATCCATGTCATGTAAGCGGCGGCCGGCGACTCCTCGTGCTTCAGGAATGTCAGGAGAGACTCGAGTCCCGCTTTGACCTCAAGGCGTTTCTCCGTGACTTCCGTGAGCAAGTTGCGAAGGTGCGCCAGCTTCTCCTCTTCACCGGCCAAATCAAGAAGTGTTTGGAATGTCACGTCAGCCAACTAAGACCTCCTGAGCCCTGCGCTCATGAACCCCCTTAGGAGCCACCTGTTCCCCCGCCAGAACCGCCCCCCGGTTCCAACATCTCCGGGTGCGGGTGCGGCGGAAGATCGGTCGGCCTGGGCGGGGCCCCGGTCGGGTCGATGGGTGTGTGAAGCGGTCCCATGTAATCATCCATGCGCCGACCGAACTCCGGCCCCGACTCGCCTTCCTGCCTTGTGGGCGGTGGCGGCGGAACGGTGCCGTCATCCAGGTAATTCGTCGTCGGTACGTTGTTTCGTGGCTGGAGGAACGCCCGTTCGTTATCGGTCATGCCATCGCCACCTGTCTGAAGCGGTGGTGCGCCCTCCTCGGCGCCTGAGGGGAAACTATGCCGATGCATGTGCGGCGGGAGCCCGGCAGGTCCCAGAGATTCCGCATGGCCCCAAGGATCGACGCGGACCGCATGGGTCGTGCCATCGGCATCACGCATCATCCAGATGCCGCTGACCTCCTCCATGTTTCCGCTGCGCGGACTGCGTGAAGTACTTGGCGGCCGGACTTCGACATAACCAGCGGCCCTCAGCATATCGGTGACTTCGGCATAGGTCCGGCCCTTCATCGGTGGGAAATCCCTGATGGGTGTGCCGGGGCGAACCTCGGGTTCATCGTCCTCGGGGCGCGGCGTGGTCCGCGTGCAATCGTCGTTGAGTCCTGACGGATCGGTCTTGCGCCAGGGGTTCACCGGGTAGGCGTAGATGTTCATCCCGCCCTTGAGAAAGATGGGATCCGGTTCCAGGAAGCGGCCGGTTTCCGGGTTGTAGTAACGGTACCCGTTGTAACGCCAGCCGGTTTCCGCATCGAAATACTGTCCGGGGAAACGCAGGTTGAATTCCATGCCCGTTGCGGATTCGACACGCCCCTCGCCATAGGGATCAGGTTCGTGGCGCCAAACACACCGGCCGCTGCGATCGGTGATTGCGCGGGCGACTCCGAGGTCGTCGGAATGCACATAGAAAGGCTCGACCACCCAGCCGCCATCCTCACCCGGCGCGAGGTCAAGAAACATGAAGGGGGCTGGCGACTCATCGAGGTAGCAGTAGAGGCGGCGCTTGTCCTCTCCCCGGACCTCGCGCAGCAGGCGGTGCTCGTCGTATTGGTACTCGATTCGACGACCGTCGCACTCCTTCCAGCGACGCCGCCCGAGCGCATCGTAGCCAAAGGTCACGTTGCGGCCATCCTCGATTTGGACAAGGATCAGACGACCGTTGCCATCGTATTGGAGGCGCCGGCTGCCGCTTTGCAAATCGATCTTCCGAGGGCAACCCCGCCCGTCATACTCGTAGGTCTTTCCCGCCGCCTTTTCGATACGATTGCCAGCCCCGAATGACCATCCCGCCACGTTATCCACGGTGAGGTTCGAGGCGGCGTCGTAGGAATACCGTACGGTACGTCCATCGGAGTACTCCGCGCTGGTGATCCTGTCACCCTCATCGTAACTGAAGGATGCGCGATAGCCGGTGAGCCGGTCGATCTCGCGCAGCCGGTTGCCGGCGGCATCGGTCTCGTATTGACGCAGGATCAGCCGTTCCTGCCGGTTCGCTTTGTTCTCAACCTGGTGCCAAGCCAGGGCCGCTTCGGGCGACAGGCGCTTCACCTCGACCCATCCATTGGGAAACTCATGGGTCACGGTATCCCCGCCCAGGCCGCTTATGTGATGCATCCCTCCGGCCGGGTCCTGTAAATCGATCCCGCCTTCCGGGGGATTGTGATCGAGAGTGGCTTTGCAGCCCTCCGACCACTCGATGCCGACGATTCGCCCGTGGCTGTCCCGGGTGATGCTGATGGCGCCCAGCGGGCTTTCGAGCAGGACGGGAGAACCGTGCGAGTCGTACGCCAATCGCACCTCGTCCGCGCCCCTGGCCGCGTTGATGACACGTCCCATGGCATCGGCTTCGAACTTCGCCGGGGATGCATCAGCCGGCGCCTCGAGGATTCGAAACCCGCCGGGGCCGAATTGCCGGCGGACGAGAATGTTCCCATCCCCGTCATAGGTGTCCCTGGCGTTGCGTCCGGCGTCGAAGATTCGCCGCACGAGGACATGCCCGTCGACTGTCAGGCGTGATATACGGTCCTTGAAATCGCGTTCCAGGATGGTGGTGTGACCGGCGCCGTCAGTGACCGCGGTAATCTCGTCATTTCGGGTGAATCCGTATCTCGCCGATGCTCCGCCCGGGAGTTCGGCGCGGACGCGTTTGTTCCAGGAAGAAATCTCATAGCGCCATGTGCGACGGCGGCCGTCCGATTCGCCGGTGAGGTTTCCCTCGGCGTCGTAGCTGCATGTCTCGACCGATCCATCCGGATATTCCGTTCTGACGAGATTCCCGCTGGCGTCGTATTCGTAGCGGATCCGCCGCTTCCCCTCACGGTGTTCAACAATCCGTCCGAGTTCGTCATAGCGCCAGGAGGCCAACAGCGCGCCACTGGCGTTGTACTGCCCGACACGTTGCCCGTAATCGTTGTAAAGAAACCGGAGCACCCGCCCGCTGGGTTCGGTTGTGCTCACCAGCCGGTTGCTGAGATCATACTCATGCAACGTGACCGATTCTGTCGGCCCGATAACTCCGATCAGGTTCCCGCGTTCGTCGTAGAGCCACTTCGTCGTGTTGCCATCGGGGTCCGTCTCCTCCGCCTTCAGGTTGAAGACATTGTATTTGCGTTTGGTCGTCCCGCCATACGGATTGGTCTCTTCCACCACGTTGCCAAGATCGTCATAGGCGTAATTCATGGCGTGCCCATTCGGATCGAGTTCCGACACCTTGTTTCCGGCATCGTCATACTCGAACATCTGAACGCCGCCATACGGGTCGAGAATGGAGACAACAAGACCCCGGTCATCATAGCGGTAGATGTTCTTCCGGCCATCGGCGCCGGTCATGATCGTCGTCTTCGCCGGCGGGATGTACTCGATCTCGCCCATGTAAAGGTCGTCGTCGCCGCGCGAACGGACGCAGCGGCCGTTGTGGTCGTAGGCGTAGTGAAAGGAGTACCCGCGGCGGTCGGTCTTGCGGGTCATGCGATGGCGGTTGTCGTAGCGGTAGGTTGCGCGCTTCCCGGCGGCATCGGTGACCGCCGCCAGATCGCCGGCTTGATCATAGGAATAGGCCACGAGTGTCTGCAATTGACCCGAACGGGTCAACAGGGCGACCCGGGTCGTGCGGCCGTCATCGTTGTTTTCAACGATGATCCGCTGTGTGGTCGAGTGGACGATTTCGTGCAGCCGGCCTCGGGGATCGTACCGGAAGACCAGGGCGTTGCCGGCGCGGTTTTACAACCGCCCCATCCAGGCCTGATCCGCTTTCTCA
>JBFMFQ010000091.1:0-12677 GCA_040752075.1 Candidatus Zixiibacteriota bacterium
GCCCGGTGTCCTTTTGGGCCGAACTCAGCCGAGCTCCACGTTCCACCTAAGCTGCGCGGTCACAGTACCCTCCGGTGTGCTTGCAACACGGCATGCAACCGCAATCGGAACTCCCAGACCGTTTCTCCGTAAACCAAAGCGGAGGACGTTGACAGGTTTATCGACCTCCCGAACTTGCTTGTCTCCTTAGGTGCGGTCCACGCTTGGCGCGAGGTGTGGACCGCTCTTTTTTGTGTTGCCAGTGCCGGGGGGTGTGTCGAGATTGGCCAAAGCGGATTTTCGAGCGCCGCAGCGAGACATCATGACCGCCGTGACCTGCGATTTCCCGACCCCGCAGGGGACCGATGGCGCCCAACTGGGCCCGTTTGACCCCGAGCGGAGTTTGGCGCTGTCCGTGAAGCTCGATGTTTTCGAGGGGCCGCTCGATCTCCTGCTTTTCCTGATCAAGCGCGACGAAATCGACATCACCGACATTCCCATCGCGCGCATTACCTCGGAGTACCTCGCCCTGCTCAAGGTCATGGAATTCTGCGATCTGGAGATTGCGGGCGAGTACATCCTCATGGCGGCCACCCTGATCCGCATCAAGTCCGCGATGCTTCTGCCGCGCGACCCGGAGACGGAGGAGGAAGAGGACCCGCGTGAGGAACTGGTGCTGGCGCTCATGGAGTATCGCAAATACAAGGAAGCCGCCGCCCGCCTGAAGGACCGTGAGGACCGCGAACGCGAGATCTATGCCCGGACCGATTTCACCGAGGGCGAAACGCCGTCGGTACGGCGGTTTGTCATGGACCGCACGTTGTTTGATCTGCTCTCGGCGATGCGCGATGTGATCGCGCGGGTCGAGCCCGAGACTTTCCACCGGGTGGAAGTCGAGGAGTTCACGGTCGAAGACCGGATCGCGCAGGTCGATGAACTCCTGCAGACCACACCGCAACTCGAATTCGCCAGCCTCTTTTTGGAACTGCCGTCGCGCTGGCTGATTGTGCTGACCTTTCTTGCGCTTCTGGAGATGACACGTCTTCGCCGCATCCGGCTTTCCCAGGAGCGCCCGTTTGCACCGATGTATATCCTCCGCGCCGATGACTGGGCGCGTGAACAGGAGGTGCCGCATGACCGAACCCATGCCTGATAATCCGGAATCGCATCGCGCCGAGACCTCTGACTCCACGATTCCCGAAGACCTGATTCAAACCGTGGAGGCGCTTCTCTTCGCCGCGTATGAACCGCTGCCGCCGTCAACACTGACCCCCACGCTCAACGGCAGTTCGGCGGCGACCCTCGAGAAGATCATGCTGGAGATCAACGCGCGTCTGGCCGAAGGAAAGCACCCGATGCGGGTGCGCAAAGTCGCCGGCGGATTCCAAATGCATGTCCTGCCGGAATTCGGACCGGCCATCGAGGCCGCGCTGGTCAAGACCAAGATCCAGCGCCTGTCGCGGGCGGCGCTGGAGACCCTGGCCATTATTGCCTACAAGCAACCCTGCTCCACACCGGACATGGAGATGATCCGCGGTGTCAGCTGCGGGGGGGTCTTAAGCACGCTTCTGGAGCGCAACCTGGTGACCATCGCCGGACGTTCCGAGGGGCCGGGACGTCCGCTCCTGTACAAGACCACGCGCGAATTCCTCGAGTACTTCGGGCTCAACAGCCTCGATGATCTGCCCCGTGTCGAGGAACTGGAAGCCATTCTGGCCCAGCGCCAGTCGGAAAACGCCCTCAGCCTCAATCTGGATGCCAGCGGCGAGGAGGATGGCGGGGGGCATCACGCGCTCGTCATGAAACGCGGCCCGGAAGACCCGAGACTGGATTTCGGCGAGTTCCGAATTCGTGATGTGCGCGCGTCGCAGACCGGTCCTGAAGGCGAATCGCCGGAGCCCGCATGGGGAAACCGTGTCCGCTACGAAGTCAGGGACCTGATGCACAGCGCCCCCGTGCCGGCTGACCCGGGAGACAACTGATCCGGTCCGTTTTGGCCCCTAGTCCCGTTACTGAAGCGCCCCATCCGGGGCGCTTTGTCTTCCAATGAGGACCGACGCACCCCAGGAATCGCCCCGCGAGCGAGGGAAAGAAAGGCTGAACCGGTTCCTGGCCCGCGCAGGGATCGGCTCGCGCCGCCGCGCCGACGACATCATCGCCGCTGGCCGGGTGACCATCAATGGAGTGCCGGTGGACAAACTTGCGACCATGGTGGATCCCGAACACGACAAGATCGCCGTCGATGGCAAGCCCCTTTTGCCTCCGCCCACCGAGGCCATCTGGATTCTCATGAACAAGGCCGCGGGTGTGCTGACCACCCGGCGGGATGCACGCGGTCGCGCCACCATTTTTGATGGCCTGCCGCCGGTCTACGCGCAGTTGATCCCGGTCGGACGGCTCGATCTGGACACCGAGGGCGTGATCCTTCTCACCAACGATGGCGACACCGCCAACCGGCTCATGCATCCCCGCTACGAGGTGGACCGGGTCTACGAAGCCGCGGTGCGCGGCGTGCCCGAGCGCGCCACGCTCAAACGGTTTCGCGACGGTATCGATCTCGGCGACAAAACACCCGCGGTGGCCGAGGCGGAGATCGTGGCGACCCATGGCCGCGGTGCGATCCTGCGGCTGACCCTGCACGAGGGGCGCAAACGCGAGGTCAAGCGCCTGTGCGAGGCGGTGGGGCACCCGGTCCTTCACCTGCGGCGGATCTCCTACGCCGGTCTGTCCGCTCGCGGGATTGAGATTGGCGGGTGGCGCAAGCTGGAGCCCGCCGAGATCGCCCGCCTGACCCGGTGGCGGGCGAATCAAGACGCCGTCGAGTGACTCCGCATTGCGGCTTCCTCCCTCCACCGGTATATTGGCGCTCGCGTGAGAAGCACGCGGCAATGAGACTATGGCTGAAACGATGAATCAGGAATCCCTCCCGCGCGAAGAAGGCGATCTGGTGGCCAACCGGCGCGAAAAACTCGCGCGCTGGCGCCAGGCGGGCATTGAACCATACCCGCATCACTTCGTGCGCACGCACCTGTCGGCGCAGATCATTAAGGATCACGAGTCGCTCGCCGGCAAGAAGGTGACCGTCGCGGGACGCATCGTGGCGTGGCGCCCGCACGGCAAGAGCACGTTCTTCCACATTCTCGATGACGCCGGGAAGGTCCAGTGCTACGGCAAAGCCGACCAGCTTGGCCCGGATCTCTACGAACGCCTGGGATGGATGGACATTGGCGATTTCATCGGCGTGACCGGCGAGGTCTTTCAAACCCGAACCGGCGAAGTGACCGTGGCGGTGCACGAATTCACGCTCTTGTCAAAGGCGCTCCGGCCGCTTCCGGAAAAGTGGCATGGCCTGGTCGACAAGGAGCTGCGCTACCGGCGCCGCTATCTTGATTTGATCTCAAACCCGGAGGTTCGGCAGATCTTCATCAAGCGGGCGCAGATTCTTTCGCGGGTCCGGTCGTTCCTTGATGAGCGGGGATTTCTGGAAGTGGAAACCCCGGTTCTGCAGCCGATCTATGGCGGCGCGGCGGCGCGTCCGTTCATCACGCACCACAACGCGCTCGATGTCGATTTGTACCTGCGCATTGCGGATGAACTTTATCTCAAGCGCCTGATCGTGGGCGGATACGAAAAGGTGTATGAGGTCTGCCGCGACTTCCGCAACGAGGGAATCGACCGTGATCACAACCCCGAATTCACCATGGTCGAGCTGTATGTCGCCTACGCCGACTTCCGCGACATCATGAACCTGTTCCGGGAACTCCTGATCGACGTCGCCACCGCGGTCAATGGAAAGCCGTCGTTCCCGAACAACGACGCCGAGGTCGACATGTCGGGCCCTTGGCGCGAAATCCCGATGCTCGATTCCATCCGTGAGGCATGCGGGCTGGATCTGAGCGACCCGGATGCGGCCGCCGCCCGCAAGGCCGCCAAGTCGGTCGGTGTCGCCATTCCGGATGATGCGTCTTACGCGAAGGTGGTCGATGAGGTGTTCTCCCAGAGGGTGCAGCCCGATCTCATTTCGCCCACCTTCATCATCGATTACCCGGTCGAGATGTCGCCCTTGGCGAAGCGGCACCGGTCGAAGCCCGGTTTCGTGGAGCGTTTCGAGCTGTTCATGGCGGGCCGCGAGGTCGGAAACGCGTTTACAGAATTGAACGATCCTGATGATCAACGCGCACGCTTCGAGGCCATGGCCGAAGCGGTGCGTCTGGGCGATTTCGAAGCCCACCGTGTTGATGAGGACTTCCTGCAGGCATTGGAGCACGGGATGCCGCCCACAGGGGGGCTGGGATTCGGCATCGACCGGCTCGTCATGACCCTCACGGGTGTCACATCGATCCGTGAGGTGATCCTCTTCCCGACGTTGCGACCGGAGCGGCCCGCCGGCGCCCCGCCCGCTCCCGACGAGTCCTGACCCGGACATGGGATACGTAACCTTCATCGCGCGGCGCTATCTGCGGTCCAAGCAGCGCCACGGGTTCCTCTCGCTCATCACGCTCATCTCGGTCCTCGGCGTGATTGTCGGGACCGCGGCGCTTGTTATCGCATTGGCGATGATGAAGGGCTTCGAGGTTGAGGTGAAATCCCGCATCGTCGGCACGACCGGTCACATCACGATCTACAATCGTTTCACCGACGGCATCCGGCACTGGGAGGAAGTCGCCGACGACCTCGCCGGGCAGGACCATATCGAGGCGGTCGCGCCGTTCATCTACTACAAGGCGGCCATCTCCTCGGCCGATGACAACGACGGCGTGATCGTCCGGGGAATCATCCCCTCACGCGAAGCCGAAGTCACGAACTTGCGGGAGAGCATCAGACGGGGTGATTGGAATCTGCCGGACGACACCGGCACCGTGCGACCGATTCTCCTCGGTGGTGTCCTGGCGGAGCGGTTGAACACCGGCATCGGCGATGAAATCGTGCTCTACAGTCTCCGGGGAGAGGCGATCAACGAAGGGCAGCCGCCCCGCATCATGAAGTTCTACGTTTACGGGATCTTTGAAACGGGCATGTACGAGTATGATGCCGCTCTCTGCTATCTCCGTTTGGCCGACGCGCAGAAGCTCTTTCTCCTGCCGGACCGTGTGACCGGGTTTCAACTCCGGGTCGATGACTGGGACCGTGCCGATGTCATCGCCGCCGATCTCGCGAATGTCATCGACCCGGACTTTTATGCCACCGACTGGAAGCAAATGCACAAGAACTTGTTCGGCTGGATGGAGATTGAGAAGCGCTGGGCGCTCGTTGCCCTCTCACTGATTGTGGCGGTGGCGGCGTTCAACATCGTGTCGAGCCTGATCATGACCGTGATCGACAAGCGACGCGAAATCGCCGTGCTCAAGACCCTCGGGGTGCCATCACAGGGAATCGGCGCCATCTTCCGCTGGCAGGGCGCCGCGATCGGGGTGGTCGGCACCGGGCTGGGCATCGGCCTCGGGCTTGCGGTCTGCTGGATGCAGAAAACTTTCTCGCTTGTGTCCCTTCCAGCGGAGATCTACTTCATCGATTTCTTGCCGGTCATCGTGGACCCGTACGATGTGGCCATCGTCGCCGGCCTGGCGATTCTCATATCGTTTCTGGCGACCATCTACCCGTCCTACCGGGCGGCGCGCCTCTATCCGATCGAGATCCTCCGTTATGAGTGAGATGGGGAACTCCCAAAGGTAAAAGCGAACGGGAATTGGGCGACAATATGAACAGAGGGGGAACGAATCCGCCGGTGGCCGAAGCCGAAGGCATCCACCGGCATTTTGAAACCCCCGAAGGCGTGCTGGAGGTGCTGCGCGGCATCGACTTAACGGTCGACGCCGGCCGGATGATCGCCATCACGGGCGCATCGGGTGTGGGCAAAAGCACACTCCTGCATGTCTTGGGAGGCCTGGATCCGCCGACATACGGGCGGGTGTTGTGGGGGGATGTTTCCCCGTACGAATTGAACGATGAGCGCCGTGCGCTCCTGCGCAACCGAAGGGTGGGCTTCGTGTTCCAGTTCCATCATCTGTTGCCGGAGTTTACAGCGCAGGAGAATGTCGCCTTGCCGCTGATCATTCAGGGACAGTCCCAGGACGCCGCCATGCAGGCGGCGCAGGGCATCCTCGGCGAACTGGGATTGGCGGCCCGCGCCGGCCACATGCCGGGAGAGCTTTCGGGGGGCGAACAACAGCGTGCGGCGGTTGGACGCGCGGTGATCACCGGAGCGCCGCTCATCATCGCCGATGAGCCCTCAGGCAACCTGGATCGGCGCACCGCGGAACACTTGCATGAATTGTTGGGTATGCTAGTCAGGGACAAAGGGCGAGCAGTTGTGGTGGCGACACACAACCCCGATCTGGCAGGAAGGGCCGATGTGGTGCTATCGATGGAAGATGGGCTGGTCCACGAAAGGCCGATGGCCTAGGCCGCCGGCCGGCCGAAGCCCGTGGGGGCTTTTCGCTTGCCGGGTTTCCAGAGCCCGGATTAATTGATGAAATAGAGACCCGCCGGGGGGCAATTCCACCTCCTGGCGCACGGAGGACGCGCCGTGAAATGCGAAATTTGCGGGAAAAACGAAGCGAGTGTGCACTTCACCCAGATACGGGACGAGCAGAAAAAGGAGATGCACCTCTGCAAGGAGTGCGCCAAGAGCAAGGGCTTCCACAACCCGCTTGACGATGTGCCATTCCCGCTGGCCGAGTTTTTGACCTCGATGGTCAAGCCGGGCGGCTCCAAGGGCGACCCGATTGCCCGGCTCGTCTGCCCGGATTGCGGCATGCGTTTCGTTGATTTTTCCCGTATTGGACGGTTCGGCTGCGGGCGCTGTTACGAGGCCTTCCGCGCCCCTCTCGAAGACCTGTTCCGCAAGGTGCATGGCGCAACCCGTCACAGTGGCCGCACCGTGCCGCGCCGCCCGCAGACCGCGCGCAGCTTGATCGAAGAGGAAGTGCGACTCAAAGACGAACTGCGCCGGGCCATCGAGCGCGAGGAATTCGAACTGGCGGCCGACCTGCGGGATCGCCTGAAGTCCTTGGAGAACGAAACGCCGGCCAATTCGACCGCAACAGGGCAGGAGTGACACCCGGTTCCGGGGAGGGGGGATCGCGATGCTGGCAACCTTTGACGACGTCGTAAAACGACCCGTGGCCTGGCTCTCCGGCACCGGGGAACACGCGGACGTGGTTCTCTCCAGCCGAATTCGCCTGGCGCGCAATCTCGCGCGTCACCGCTACCCGGTGCGCGCCGAAGCCGAAGAGGCGCGCGAGGTGGTCGAACTGGTGCGCACGGCGGTCGAGAAGTCGGCGCTTAAGACCGACGGGGGGTTCTTCCAGTCACGCGATCTCGACGAGAACGCCCGCGACATCCTGGTGGAACGACATCTGATCTCGCCGGAGTTCATGCGCGATGAACTGCCCCGCGGGCTGTTCATCGACGACGACGAAGCGTCCAGCCTGATGGTCAACGAGGAGGATCACCTCCGCATCCAGGCGGTTCGTTCCGGGTTGGACATCAAGCAGGCGCTGGACCGGGCCCGGGGTATCGAGCTGGAATTGTCCGGCGCGCTGGAATTCGACTGCGACAACCGCCTCGGCTTCTTAACCGCCTGCCCGACAAACGTTGGAACCGGATTGCGTGTATCGGTGTTGATTCACCTGCCGGGGCTGGTCCTGACCAAGGAAATGGACAACGTCCTCTCGCAGGTGAACAAGATCGGCGTGGTGGTGCGGGGATTCTACGGCGAGGGAACCGATGTTCTGGGAAACATCTTCCAGATTTCCAACCAGACCACGCTCGGACGCACCGAGGAGGATTTGGTCGATTCCCTCGAGAAAGTGACAAGGCAGCTTCTGACCTATGAATCCAACGCCCGGCGCACCCTGTTTCGGGACGCGCCCAACCAGATTCGTGACAAACTCTGGCGCGCCTATGGCATCCTGGCCAACGCCCGGGTGCTGAGTTCACAGGAGACCATGAACCTGCTCTCGGCGGTGCGACTGGGCATTTCGATGGGCGAACCGATGGGGCTGGATCTCTGCCATGTCAATGAGCTGATGCTGCAGAGCCAGCCGGCGCACCTCCAGCACCAGTTCGGAAAGACGATGTCTCCCGAAGAAAGGGATGTCGCGCGTGCCGAACTGGTCCGCAAGAAAATGACGCGCCGCCGCACGAGGCGGCGTCCGGAAGGGGGCGCGGCGTCCAAATAGCGGCGCAGGGATTGCGCCCTGACAAACGAAATGACGCCCGCTTCCGATATACCTGATAACGGCCGGGGCGCATGGTGCGCACGGACCGATGACCACAACGAATTGAGGCGATGACCATGAATGAAATGTTCTCCGAGCTGGCCCGAAAGGCGATCGAGTTTGCCCGCGACGAAGCGGCGCGCCTGCGGCACGACTACATCGGCACGGAGCACCTGCTGTTGGGGCTGATCCGGCTCGGTGAGGGCATGGCGATTGATATCATTGGCAACATCGGACTCGATCTCAACGAACTGAAAGCGTCCGTGGAAGAGGTCGTGCAGCCGTCCGGCGGCACGATGACCATGGGGCAACTCCCGCTCACCGCCCGCGCCAAAAAGACGCTTGAGGTGGCGGGGCAGGAGGCGCGCGCGCTCAAGTCCAAGGAGATCGACACCGAGCACCTGCTTCTGGCGCTCCTGAAAGACGAAGAGGGCGTCGCGGCGCAGGTCCTGTCGATGTACGATGTCGATTACAAGGATGCCTACGAGGAACTGAAGAACATCCGCGGCGGCAAGCCGTCGTCCTTCGGCAAGAAGCGCAAAAAGTCGAAGACACCGGCGCTCGACCACTTCGGACGCGACCTGACCGAACTCGCGCGCCGCAGCAAGCTGGACCCGATCATCGGGCGCGACAACGAAATCGAGCGCGTCAGCCAGATCCTCTCACGCCGCAAGAAGAACAACCCGGTCCTGATCGGCGAGCCGGGTGTCGGAAAAACCGCCATCGCCGAGGGCCTCGCGCAGCGGATCGTCTCAGGGCAGGTGCCCGAAATCCTCGAAAACAAGCGGCTGGTCACGCTCGACATGGCCTCGCTGGTGGCCGGCACCAAGTACCGGGGGCAATTCGAGGAACGTCTCAAGGCGGTCATGAACGAGATCATCAACTCCAAGGACGTGATCATCTTCATCGACGAGCTGCACACGATTGTCGGCGCCGGCGGCGCCGAGGGGTCGCTCGATGCCTCCAACATCTTCAAGCCGTCACTGGCGCGCGGCGAATTGCAGTGCATCGGCGCGACCACGCTCAACGAGTACCGGAAGTACATCGAAAAAGACGGCGCGCTCGACCGCCGGTTCCAAACCGTGATGGTCGACCAGCCGACCTATTCCGACACGCTGGAGATTCTGCGCGGCCTGCGCCCGAAGTACGAGGAACACCACAAAATCAAGATTTCGGACGAGGCCCTGATCGCATCGGTCAAGCTCTCGGACCGTTACATCTCGGGAAAGTACCAGCCCGACAAGGCCATCGATGTCATCGACGAGGCCGGTTCGCGCGCGCACCTCATTTCCTGCACCAAGCCAAACGAGTTCACCGATCTGGAAAACCGGATTCTCTCCATCCAGACGGCCAAAGAAAACGCGGTCAAAGACCAGGAGTTCGAGACCGCCGCGCGGCTGCGCGACGAGCTCAAGTCCGCCCGTGAACAACTCGAAGCGCGCAAGAAACAGTGGCAGGAAGACCGTGAGAAGTCGCTTTACGAGTTGACCGCCGAGGATGTCGCCGCCGTGGTGTCCAAGATGACCGGCATTCCCGTGTTCCGCCTGGAAGAGAAGGAATCCCGTAAACTCCTGCGCATGCAGGAGGAACTCAGCGGACGGGTGGTGGGGCAGGAGGAGGCGATTGCCGCCCTCACCAAGGCCATTCGCCGCGCCCGTGCGGGCTTAAGCGACCCGCGCCGGCCGATCGGCTCGTTCATCTTCCTCGGACCGACCGGCGTCGGCAAGACCGAACTCGCCCGCGCCCTGGCGCAGTTCCTCTTTGAGGATCCTGATGCCCTGATCCGCATCGACATGTCCGAGTACATGGAGAAGTTCTCCGTGTCTCGCCTCATTGGAGCGCCTCCGGGATATGTCGGCTACGAAGAGGGCGGCCAGTTGACCGAAAAAGTCCGCCGCAAGCCGTACTCGGTTGTCCTGCTCGATGAAATCGAAAAGGCTCATCCCGAGGTCTTCAACATCCTGCTTCAGTTGCTCGATGACGGCCAGTTGACCGATTCGTTCGGCCGCAAGGTCGACTTCCGCAACACCGTGGTCATCATGACCTCGAACATCGGGACACGGCAGATCAAAGAAGACAAGACCATGGGCTTCCAGAAGGATCAGGTCGCCGATTCCTACGAGCACATGAAGGGCAAAGTCACGGCCGAGCTGAAGAAGTTGTTCAATCCCGAGCTCTTAAACCGTCTGGATGAAACCATCATCTTCCATGCGCTCGAAATCGGGCACATCAAAAAGATCGTGGGGATCATCCTGGAGGATGTCGCCAAGCGCCTGGCCGAACGGGGCATCTCATTCAAACTCGCCGAGTCCGGCCGCGACTTCCTGGCGGAACGGGGCTATGATGCGAACCTCGGCGCCCGTCCGCTGCGCCGCGCGATCCAGAAATTTCTCGAGGATCCGCTGGCCGAGGAGATCCTGCGCGGACAGTTTGCCGGCGACTGCAATGTCGAAATCGATGCCGACCCATCGGGCGAGAAGCTCCGGTTCAACTTCGTCGGGGTGGGCGACTCGGGGGCCGGGGCGGCGAAGGCCGGTCACGTGACCATGTAGGGCCCCCAAAGGGGGCGAAAACGGGCTTGCTTTTGCCGGCCCAAGGTGTAAATTCCAAGTCTGCGCTGCCCAACCGGCGGCGCAGACTTGTGACTTAGAGGAGACAGCAATGGCTCATAAAAAGGGTGTCGGTTCATCCCGCAACGGCCGCGACAGTCACGGCCAACGTCTTGGGGTCAAGGCATATGCCGGCCAGGTCATCCCCGCCGGGTCCATCATCATCCGCCAGAAGGGCACCCGCATTCATCCCGGGCGCAATGTCGGGGCGGGCAAGGACTGGACCTTGTACGCCAAGGTCGACGGTGTCCTGTCGTTCGTTCGCGGGGCATCCGACCGCATCTTCGCTCACGTCGACAATTGAGATATCCGAGAATTGGGCAGGTCCTTGGACCCCGCTTCACGCGGGGTCTTTTGTTTTGGCCCTGTCACAAATTCGCATTTCTCCGACTCCCGGTTTGACTTCGCCTCCCCCCCTCTCTATCCATGAATTCTGACGATCCAAGGAGGCCAAGATGGAATTTCGAGTGGAAACCGACACGATGGGCGAGGTGAAAGTCCCGTCCGATCGCTATTGGGGCGCGCAAACCGAACGTTCGCGGCAGAATTTCAAGATCGGGGGAGACCGCTTCCCACGCGAGGTCATCCGCGCCCTCGGCATTCTCAAGAAGGCCGCGGCGCTGACCAACAAAGACCTCGGCACGCTTCCGGCGGAGAAGGCGGACCTGATCGTGCGCGCCGCCGACGAGGTGATCTCCGGAAAGCTCGACGATCACTTCCCGCTGGTGGTCTGGCAAACCGGCTCCGGCACCCAGACCAACATGAATTCCAACGAGGTGATCTCAAATCGCGCGATTGAACTGGCCGGCGGGCAGATCGGATCGAAAAAGCCGATTCACCCCAACGATGATGTCAACAAGGCGCAGTCCTCCAACGACACCTTCCCGACCGCGATGCACATCGCCGCGGCGGAGGAAATCAACCGCCGGTTGATTCCGATGGTCACCCGTCTGCGGGACACCCTGAAAAAGAAATCCGACGCCTTCGAGGGGATCATCAAAATCGGCCGCACGCACCTGATGGATGCGGTGCCGCTGACTTTGGGCCAGGAGTTCTCGGGCTATGTCCAGCAACTGACCAATGGTCTCAAGCGCATCGACCATGTCCTGCCGCATCTCTATGAACTGGCGCTGGGGGGCACCGCGGTCGGCACCGGGCTGAACACGCACCCCGAGTTCGCGGTCCGTTCGGCAAAGAAGATTGCCGAGATGACCAATCTCCCGTTTGTCACCGCGCCGAACAAGTTCGAGGCGCTGGCGTCGCATGACGCCATCGTCGAGGCCTCCGGCGCGATGAAGACGCTCGCCTGCTCGCTCATGAAAATCGCCAATGACATCCGCTGGCTCGCCTCCGGTCCACGCTGCGGGTTGGGTGAGTTATACATCCCCGAAAACGAACCGGGCAGCAGCATCATGCCCGGCAAAGTCAACCCGACCCAGCCCGAAGCCATGACCATGGTCTGCTGTCAGGTGCTCGGCAACGATGTCGCCATCAACGCCGGCGGGGCGATGGGCAATTTCGAACTCAATGTCTTCAAGCCGGTCATGATCCACAATCTCCTGCATTCAATCCGGCTGTTGGCCGACGCCTGCGAGTCCTTCGATGAGCACTGCGCAGTGGGTATCGAGCCGAATAAGCCCGCTATTGACCGCCACCTGAAAAACTCCCTCATGCTGGTCACCGCACTCAACCCTCACATCGGCTACGACAACGCCGCCAAAGTGGCCAAGAAGGCGCACGCCGAAGGAACCACGTTGCGCGAAGCCGCCGTTGCGCTCGGTCTTTTGACCGGCGAAGAGTTTGACCAGAAAGTGCGCCCGGAAAAGATGATTGGGCCGAAGAGTTAACTTATATCTCCCACCGTAGG
>JBFMFQ010000092.1:0-12618 GCA_040752075.1 Candidatus Zixiibacteriota bacterium
GCAAGATCGTCTGGCGCGGTTTTCTGTCTTGGTGCCGGCCTCCTGCGTTTGCGGGATCGCCGGGGTGAGAAGGTACAATGTTTTCGAATCTGTCCGATCGTCTCGATACGGTCTTTAAGACCCTGCGTGGCCACGGGAAAATCACCGAGGCCAACGTGCGCGATGCATTGAAGCAGGTGCGCCGCGCACTGCTCGAGGCGGATGTCAATTACAAGGTCGTCAAGTCGTTCCTCGATGCGGTGACCGAGGAGAGTCTCGGAGAGAAGGTGCTGAGCTCGGTCACACCCGGCCAGCAGATCATCAAGATCATCTACGACAAGATGGTCGCGCTTCTCGGCGGACAGCACCGTCCGGTGCGTTTCGCGAAATACCCCGCACCGACCATCTGGATGCTGGTTGGCCTGCAGGGATCAGGAAAGACCACGACCTGCGGCAAACTGGCGATGCACTTCGCCAAGGCCGGACGCAAGCCGCACATGATCGCCGCCGACTTGGCGCGACCCGCCGCGGTCGAGCAGTTGAAGACCCTCGGACGCCAACTGAACATTCCCGTGCACTCGGGCACCGGCAATCCGCGCGATGTCGCGGTTGCAGGCGTGAAGGCCGCGACCGAGGCGGGCGCCGATCTGATCATCCTCGACACCGCCGGACGATTGCACATCGATGACACCCTCATGGGCGAAGTCGCCGCGATCAAAGAAAAGGTCCAGCCGACCGAGGTCTTCTTCGTCGCCGATGCGATGACCGGCCAGGATGCGGTCACCTCAGCGGCGGCGTTCGCGCAGCAGGTGGGCATCGACGGCATCATCTTCACCAAGATCGATGGCGATGCACGCGGCGGCGCGGCCCTCTCGGTGGTCCGAGCGACCGGCGTGCCGATCCTCTTTGTCGGCACCGGCGAAAAACTGGATGGCCTCGAACCGTTCCATCCCGACCGCATGGTCCAGCGCATCCTCGGGATGGGCGACGTCGTCTCGCTGGTCGAAAAGGCGCAGGAGACATTCGATGCGTCGAAAGCCGCGAAACTCGAGGAGAAACTCCGCAAGGCCCAGTTCGACTTCGAAGATTTCTACGAACAACTCCAGCAGTTGAAGAAGATGGGCCCGCTGGAATCCGTATTGGGAATGATCCCCGGCGTCGGCAAGCAACTCAAGGGACTCAAAGTCGATGAGCGCATGCAAAAACGCATGGAAGCGATCATCCTTTCGATGACCCCCGAGGAACGCCGCCGCCCCGAACTCCTGAACGGTTCGCGCCGCCTGCGCATCGCCAAAGGCAGCGGCAACTCGATACAGGATGTGAATCGCTTCTTAAAGCAGTTCGAAGCGATGCAGAAGATGTTCAAGACCATGTCGAAAGGCGGAATGAAAGGCATGCCGCGCATGCCGATGCCCTTCTAGCCGTGCGTCTCGTAGGGGCGGGTCTGAGACCCGCCCCAACCGCGCGCACAGGGCCAGCATCACGAAACACGCTCCCATGTGTCATCCTGAGGAGCGAAGCGACGAAGGACCTGCTTTAGCTCCTGCCGCGGGGAAACAGCAGGTCCTTCGCCCCGGCAAAGAGCCGCCGGGACTCAGGATGACGAAATGGGAGTGTGAACGGCGATTCGAGAGGCAATCAACGCAGTCCGTTTCAAATAACTTGTCAGGAGGTTTGCATTGTCAGTCACCATTCGTCTGCGCCGGGGCGGGAAGAAACATCAGCCGATGTTCCGCTTCGTCGCCACCGACTCGCGGATGCCGCGTGACGGCCGTTTCCTCGAGGTCCTCGGCTGGTACCGTCCGCTCGAAAAGCCGGCCAAACTGAAGATCGATGTCGATCGCACCATCGCCTGGTTGAAAAAGGGCGCGACCCCGTCGGACACGGTCGCCACGCTCTACAAGCAGGTCGGCATGACCGAAATCTGGCAGAAGCACCAGAAGGGTGAGGACATCTCGGCTCTGGCCGTGAAGGACACCATCACCGAAAAGCAGCACAAGGTGAAGGCGAAGTCACGCGCCCGCATGGTGGAAAAGGAGAAAGCGGCGGAAGCCCCGGCCGCCTGAGCCGGCAGCGGCCACGCAGGAGAGACCGTCCGATGGACAACCAACGAGTCTCCCTCGGCCGCATCGGCAAGGCGCATGGCGTCAAGGGCGGCTTCCGGGTCTGGCCCTACGCCGACAACCACGAGCGCTTCGGCGATCTCAAGCGTGTCACCTTGCACTACCGTGACCGCACCATGCCCGTGGATGTGACCGAGGTCCGGCTGGGACAGGGATTCGTCATCCTCTGGACCCGCCAGTTCGAAACACCGGAGGATGTCCGCCCCTGGATCGGGGGCGACTTGGAGATCGAAGCGAGCGAAAGGATCGCCCTGCCGGAAGGGCAGTACTTTCACGACCAGATCATCGGATTGAAGGTGCGAACGACCGAAGGCAGGGATGTAGGGGAGATTGTCAGGGTGATCGACGGACCGGCCAATGATGTCTATGTCTGCGCAGACGGCGCACGGGAGCATTTGATTCCCGCGGTCGATCAATTCGTGCGCTCGATCGACATTGAGGCCGGTGTCATGACAATTGCCACCATTCCGGGACTGCTGGCCGATGATGAGGGTGAACAATGACCATCGACATCATCACCACCTTCCCCGCGATGTTCACCGGGTTCCTCGGCGAATCGATGATCGCGCGCGCCATGGAAAACGGCATCCTCGCCATTCGCATCCACGACCTGCGCGACTTTACCGATGACCCGCACCGCACGGTGGACGACACGCCCTTTGGCGGCGGCGGCGGCATGATTCTCAAGGCCGAGCCGATCGTTCGCGCGGTGGAGCATCTGCGCCGCACGGTCAACGGCAACGGTCCCGCCGAGGTGGTGATCCCGACCGCACGCGGCCATCTCTTCAACCAGCGCATGGCCGATGACCTCGCGACACGCAAGCATCTCATTTTCGTTTGCGGCCACTACACCGGAATCGACGAGCGAATCTTCGACTACCTGAACGCGACTCGAATCTGCATCGGCGATTATGTCCTGACCGGCGGCGAGTTGCCGGTGATGGTCATCGCGGATGCGGTCTCGCGGCGTCTCCCGGGATTTTTGGGCAATGATGATTCCGGGCGCGAAGACTCGTTTGTCGTGCCGGGGCTGGGTTTCCCCCAGTACACACGCCCGCAGGAGTGGCGCGGCCTGGAAATCCCGTCGATTCTCATCTCGGGCCATCACGCCAACGTCCAGAAGTGGCGGCGTGAACAGGCGATCGAGACAACCCGCCGATTTCGACCCGAATTGTTAAACGATATCACTTCACCATCATCCGCCACGGGCAACGCATCACCGAAATCGTCCGGTGGAAAAGCCGGCGCCCGTGTGACGGCGACATACCAGACGGAAGACAAGGAGCATGACCATGATTGATCTGAAAACTCTCGGCATCGCCGAGCCCAAAGACCAGGACCCGTTCAATCCGGGTGACCAGGTGCGTGTGCACGTGCGCATCAAGGAAGGCGACAAGGAGCGCATCCAGGTGTTCCAGGGCACGGTGATCCAGAAGCGGGGCGCCGGTTCGGGAGCGACCTTCACCGTGCGCAAGATCTCCCAGGGCATCGGCGTGGAGCGCGTTTTCCCGGTTCACTCGCCCAACGTCGCCAAGGTCGAGATGATCCGCGCCGGCAAGGTAAAACGCGCCAAACTCTATTACCTGCGCGGTCTGACCGGACGGGCCACCCGCGTGAAGGAAAAGAAGGTCGAAGTCACCGAGGGGTAGTCTTGACCTGCCGATGGCGGTCGGATGCGGCATTAGCGATGGTCCGGCGACCGACCGAACCGAGGCAGGTATTTTCGTCACGAACGGGTTGATTCCAGATAGCGGGCCCGCCAAATTCCCGGCGTGGCCCACCTCGTTCGACGACAAGCATCAGAACCGGACCGCTGGCAGTACGAACGGCAATTCTGGGACGCCGGCCTGACTTACGTCGCCGGTGTCGATGAAGTCGGGCGCGGCCCTCTGGCCGGCCCGGTCGTGGCCGTCGCGGTTGTCCTCCCTCCCACCTTCGATGCCGACGGTGTTTCAGACTCCAAGCTACTAAGCCCGCTTCAACGTCTCGATCTGTACCCCCGCATCTGTGACTGTGCCATCTCCTGGGGTGTCGGCCTGGTCGAACCCACCGAGATCGACCGCATCAACATCCTCGAAGCAACCTACGAGGCGATGCGCCAGGCGCTCGGCCAACTGTCCATGCCCGCCGAAGCGGTGCTGGTTGACGGGAAATTCCGGATTCCGGGATTGGCCATCCCGCAGCGCGCCATCATCGACGGCGATGCGCTCTGTGTTTCGATCGGGTGCGCCTCCATCCTCGCCAAAGAAATCCGCGACCGCCTGATGGAAGAGTTCGATTCGGACTACCCCGAGTATGGTTTTGCGCGTCACAAGGGCTACGCCACGCCCGATCACCTCGAGGCGCTCGCGCGCCTCGGCCCCACCCCGATTCATCGCCAGAGCTTCTCGCCCCTGCGCGATCGCAATCAGAGCCATCTTGATCTGTAAGCGACAATCGGCCCGCCCGGAACGGTCACCATGAATCCCAATCCGTCACCAAATGGAGGCCGGCGCAAACAGAATCACACCGCATCGAAGCGCCTGGGACGCGACGGCGAGCAACTCGCAGCGAGGTTTCTCGAAGTGAAGGGAATGTCAATCATCCACCGCAATTGGCGTTCCCGATACAACCGTCACGAGATCGATCTCATCGCGCTCGATGGCCCGTGCCTGGTGTTTGTGGAGGTGAAGTCAGCGCGGTCCGCCTCATTCGGCGACCCGGTAAGCTGGGTCACACCGCGCAAGCAACACTCGATCGCGCAGGCCGCACGCGATTTCCTCGCGGGCTGGCCGGGCAAAGACTTCGACGTTCGGTTCGATGTGGTGGTGGTCGGCCCGCCCGAGAAGGGCGGCCGACTGCCCGTGCGGCACATCCCGCAGGCATTCATCCCCTGACCGCAGGGGGCTTGTTGAATTACCAATGTCTCTCACGCGTAGGGTCCGGCTTGCGGCTAAGAGCCGCACCTACGCGGGGATAAGTAACTGGGTCGGGGAGAGGTCCGCCTTGCATCATTTGGCCGCAGAGGACTTTCAACAGGCCCGCAGGGCGGTGGGCTTTAGTGGGAAGTCTGGCCGGATGAATCGGTCTGCCGAATCACCGGCGCGGAACTGCCCTCGCGCTTGTCCAGTTCGGTCTGGATCTTCTCCCAAACCGGGTGCCACAGATCCGGGCGATCGTTGAACTTGGCCAGCGCCGCCTCGACCTGGCTCGGCTCCAGCCCCAACTTTCCCAGCACGCGTTCTTTCTCGCGCTCGTATTCAGGCGTGCCGATGGGCATGGTCTCCGCCAGGATCGCCAACTCGACGTATGCCTTCACAAACTGATCCTGGTTGATGGCCAGTGATTCTGAGGTCGTGCCGGTATAATACTTGAACGCGAAGACGCCGAAGGCGACGATGACAATCCCGAGGATGACCAGCTTGATTCGCATTGCGGCTCTGACTTGGCCCAACCGTGACCGGAGAATATAAGCCCACTCCCACGATTCGCCAAGGGGGAAGGGCCCGGTCTACTCATGATACCCCGGCGGCGGCCCCGGGCGGACCATGAGCGACTTTTCGTTGCTGACCCGAACCAATCCCGGAGGAGCCTTGCGCGGCTTGGTCACATGGCGCGCGTCGGCATAAATCACAGAAACGAGGGTCGAGTGGCGCGCCTTCGAAAAAAACGCCGCGATCTGCGCCGCGCCGACGATCGCCTCCGACGGGAACTCCCCGGACTTTCCCGCGCGCCGAAGAATGACATGCGATCCCCCCACCTGGTCCGCATGGAAGAACAGGTCACCGGGACGGGCGATCTTCCGGGTCAGTTCATCGTTGTCACGGCTGGAGCGCCCGACCAGAATCGTGTACTTGCCCAATTGGAATTCACGGTAGGGGAGACGACGCGGTTGTGCCGGCCGTGCGGAGGTCAGACTCGCAGGGGGCAGGTCCAGTGCGGAAGCAATCTCCTCCAGTTGGTTGTCGCCAATCTCCTGGTGATCAAGTCTGCCGCGCAGAGCTTCCAGACGCTCCATCTCGGCGGTCAGGCCCGGCCGCTCGGCTTGGGCGTGTCCGGCGGCACTGGCCATCTTGCGGGCTTGCTTGTAGATCGCCTCTATATTCTCCTGCGGGCTCAGGGCGGGATCCAGTGGAATGGTGATGGTCTCGCCCGATTCCCAGTCCTCCACACGCGCCATCTTCGCCCCCCGCGTGATCGCCTGCCTTTGGGCGCCGAGCAAGTCCGCATGGCGCTTGATCACAGCCGCCTCCTCACCGCCGGCAATGGCCTTCTCCAAATCCCGAACTCTCTTGCGAATGGCCCCGAGGCGCTTATCAAGGGCGGCGCGCAACTGGGCGACACGCGAGGCGCGATTCGATTCGACGCCGGAGACGGCGAAGACATGCATCATGGCCGCGGCAAGAGAGGCGAAGACATCGTGCTCACAATCCGGCGGGGCCGGGAGAACGATCGGCGCCCCATCTTTCCCGTCACCGACCACGACCGGCGTCTCTGGATCAACGGCCCTTCGCAGCCCGCGCAGGAGCGCCTCGAATCGAAGCCATCGTCCCCGGGGGGAATCGGGTTCCCCGACAGAACCCATGACCAGTGAAACGAGATGATCGGCGATCGCCGCATCGATGCCCCAAAACCGCTTCATCAAAAGTTCATCAAATGGCAGACCAGCATGAGCGACCACCAGTGCTTCGTAGTCCGGCATCGTCATTTGTCGCCAATCAAACAGCGCGGGCGGCTTGGGAAGTGTGAACCGGCTCTTGACCGGGTTCGCCGTCGATTCCCACAGAGATTCCAAAACCTGCCCGGTCGTGGTGTCGACCAGCCAGATGTTCCCCGACTGCCCCGCCCAGGCGGCATACAGGGTCAATTCGTGGAGACCATCTTCCGTTTGCTTCTGCAATTGGAATTGGATCAGACGGTCGGCCCGTGGCAGATCGATGCCCGTGATCCGTGCCCGCCAGCTCCGGTTAAACCGCTCCGTTGCCGCGAACTCCCCGGGGAAGGTCCCGGACCGATCGGCCGTCCAACAAAACGTCGCCCCGCCGCCCCTGACTTGGATGACGATTCCCAGGCGCCCGCGACGGGACCCGGTGTGGAAAAGGGTCGCCCCATTGGCTGGATTGAACCCGGTCGCCTCTAATGTGGTCCCAACCAGGTCGCGCCGGGCTTCCTCAACAAGTCTGACAAGGTGCCAACCCGTTATCGCCAAGCCGATATCCCTCTTTGCCTTACGCCGCCCTTACCGGACCCCATGGACCTTCTGTCGGCCGGTCGTGGTAGGATAATACGATTGACTGGGCTTGGCACGGCTGATATAATCGGTGGTTTTTGACCTTGGAGCTAGAGGCCACAATGATTTCCAGCATGACAGGATTCGGCCGGGGGGAAATAGAACGCTCCGGGTACAAAGCGGTTTTCGAGGTCACTTCATTAAATAGCCGCTTTCTGGAGATATCCTTCCGCAGCCCCCGTTGGATGACCGCCTATGAGCCGGCGTGGCGGACGCTGGTCTCCGAACGGCTGAGCCGGGGAAAGATATCGGCCCAATTGACCTGGGAGAAGACATCGGTCGATTCATCCCTGCGCATCAACGATTCCCTCGTCGATTGGTATGTGGAGACCCTGAAACGGGTGGCGACACGCCATGAGTTGCAGTCGACCCTGTCAATTGGCGATATCCTTGCCCTGCCTGACCTCTGGGTGACCTCCGCGACCGGCGACGAAAGCAGTGAAATCGAGGGCATCGCGCAAGAAGCCCTGGTTTTGGCCCTCGACCGTCTCCAGGAACTGCGTGCGGCCGAAGGCGCCAAGTTAACCGCGACATTTCGCGACCAGATGCAACGCATCCGTGACACCGGCGCGAAGGCCCGCGGGCTGGCCGCCGGCCAGGTCGACCAGTACCGGGCCAAGCTGATCAAACGGATTGAAGAACTCTTCGGCGCCGGCAATTACGATATGCAACGATTGGCGCAGGAAGTCGCGTATGTAGCCGACCGCACGGATGTCACCGAGGAGTGCGACCGGCTCGATATCCACTGCCGCCACTTCACCGATGCGCTCAACGCGAAGGAGCCGGTTGGCCGGCGTCTCAATTTCCTCCTGCAGGAAATGAACCGCGAGATTAATACCCTCGGCTCCAAATCGCAGGATCTCGGCATCTCCGCGCTGGTGGTCGACATGAAGGAAGAACTTGAGAAGATTCGCGAGCAGGTGCAAAACGTCGAATGACGCCGAAGTCGAAGTCCACCGCAGGCCCTGACCGCCGCAAGAGCGGGTTGCTGGTCGTGATCTCGGCGCCCTCAGGGGGCGGCAAGTCAACCGTCATCCGGAAGTTGCGCAACAAACACCCTGAGTACCTCTACTCGATCTCGGCAACGACACGGCAGCGGCGAAAAGGCGAACGAAACGGAGTCCATTACCACTACATGACGCGCCCGGAATTCGAATCATCAGTCAAGCGGAACCGATTCGCCGAATGGGCGCGCGTTCATGACGATTACTATGGAACGCCTCTGGCGAACATCGAGCGCGCACGCAAACTCGGAAAGGTCATGCTCTTCGATCTCGATGTGCAGGGAGCCGCGGCGCTTCGACGCGCCGAACCGAGCGTGGTCTCGATATTTCTGATGCCGCCGTCATGGGAAGTTCTGAAGAGTCGGCTGGAGGCGCGGGGGTCGGAAAGCGATGCCCAACGCCGCCGGCGACTGACAACGGCGCGGACCGAACTCAAGCGCCGCTTCGAATATGAGTACTGGGTCACAAACAACCGGCTGGCCGATTGCGTTTCGGACTGTGAAGCGATCATCCGCGCCGAGCAATTGCGCCGGATCGCCTGAAATCCGGAAGCGCGACGGAGGTTGGCCGGACCGCACCTCCGTGCAACGAACACCGAAGGGTGAGGTACAAAGATGGAAGAGATGGACTACGGACGGGAGTACTTCCAGTCCCGCACAGACAAAAACGACAACCAGAGCTTTGCGCCCCGTCAGGCGGAGCCGCCGCGCCTCCCCGCGCGGTTGCGCCGCCGCGCCCTCCGTTCACTCGAGGGGCTGACCGTGCACGCGAAGAACCGCTACGAGGCCGTTTTGATTGCCGCGGCACGCGCCCGGCAGTTGAATTCCAAGAAACTGGCGCTCGAGGAACGCGGCCTGGAAGACGAGGCGTCCGATCTGAAGCGGCTTAAAATGACCTCATTTGCCCTCGACGAATTGATGGATGGCAAAATCGACGTCCGTCGTCCGGAGGACGAGTCCTGATCTGGCTTTTGCCCGGCCGCTAAACGATCCGGCGCGAGGCCCGATACATGAAATCAGGCTCAGGCGGGCCTGCCCCGGGTTCGGGTTCGGGAACCAAACCCGCAACTCGGGGGTATTCGACAATCGTGCCGTCCGACAAGCACGGGAAGCACATTAGTAAAGGTGAGTCATGGCCAAACGCGTAGTCATCGTCGAGTCGCCGACCAAAACCAAGACGTTGCAGAAGTTCCTTGGCAACGGTTACTCGCTGTTGGCCACACGCGGCCATATCCGCGACCTGCCGACCAAATCCCTCGGCGTGGACATCGAAAACGATTTCCAGCCCGAGTACGTCCTCATTGAAGACAAAGACCCGATCGTCAAGGCGCTCAAGAAGGAAATCAAAGGCGCCGAGGTAATCTATCTCGCGCCCGACCCCGACCGCGAAGGGGAGGCCATTGCCTGGCATGTCGCCAGTGTGCTCGGGAAATCCAAGGCACGCATCCTCAGGGCATCATTCAATGAAATCACCAAATCAGCGGTGACCCAGGCGCTCGAAGACGCCGGCGAGATCGACATGCAGAAGGTCGATGCCCAGCAGGCGCGGCGTGTGCTCGACCGTCTGGTCGGCTACAAAGTCAGTCCCTTCCTCTGGAAGACGGTCTGCCGTGGGCTTTCTGCCGGACGCGTCCAATCGGTGGCGTTGCGCCTCATTTGCGAACGCGAAGCCGCCATCCGCGCCTTCAAGCCGCAGGAATACTGGACCGTCGATGTCAGTCTCTTCAAGTCGAAGGACAAGAAGAAGACCACCTTCAACGCCGCGGTGGCCGAGGCCGATGGCGAGAAGTTCGAAATCCAAAACGAAGACGCCGCGCGCCGGGTCGAGCACGACTTGCGCGAGTCGTCCTTCGATGTGGCATCGGTCAAAGTCTCAAGCAAGAAGCGCAACCCGCCGCCGCCTCACATCACCTCGACACTGCAGCAGGATGCGGCCCGCCGCCTGTACTTCTCGCCCAAGAAGACCATGATGGTGGCCCAGCGCCTTTACGAGGGCGTGGATGTCGGCAAACGCGGCTCAATCGGTTTGATCACCTACATGCGAACCGATTCGACCCGTGTCGCCAAGGAAGCCTCCGACGCGGCCCGCAAACTGATCGCCAAGGAATTCGGCAAGGAATACTGCCCGGAAACTCCCACGCAGTACAAATCCAAGGGACGCGCGCAGGATGCGCACGAGGCAATTCGCCCAACCTATTTCGATCTGCCGCCCGACGATCTTAAGAAGTACCTGAAGGGTGATCAGCTTAAGCTGTATACATTAATCTGGAATCGATTCCTCGCCTCGCAGATGTCGGCCGCGTCGATCGAGCGCGTCTCCGTTGACATTAATGCCGATGTGGAAAAGCCGTCGGGCAAGAAGGGTGCGGGCGTCAAGAAATACCTGCTTCGCGCCGGCGCCGAACGCGTGACATTCCCGGGATTCCTCAAGATCTATGAGGACATTCAGGAGGAAAACGGAAACGGCGAGAAGCCCAATCCGCTGCCGCCCCTCGAGTCGGGCGATCCCCTGAGCTTGAACGACATCGATTCGCAGCAGCATTTCACCAAACCGCCGCCGCGCTTCTCCGAGGCGAGCCTGGTCAAGGAACTCGAATCCAACGGCATCGGCCGTCCTTCGACCTACGCGCAGATTATCGCCACGATTATCTCGCGCAATTACGTGAGTCTCCAGGACCGCCGTCTCACCCCGACCGATCTGGGCGAGACCGTTAATACCATCCTCGTCGAAGCCTTCCCCGACCTTTTCAACGTCGAATTCACCGCCGAAATGGAAACCGAACTCGACCGCATCGAGGAGGGAACCGACACCTGGACCAATGTCATGAAGACATTCTACGACGAGTTCAAGGGATCACTCGACGACGCCTCCTCCCGCACCGCTGAGATCAAGGAATCACACCGCGAAGTGCTGAAGGAGAAGTGCCCCGAGTGCGGTTCCGCCTTGATCGTTAAGTGGTCACGCGGGGGCAAGTTCATCGCCTGCTCCGGATTCCCCGATTGCCGGTACACATCCGATGTCGATGGCGGCCGCAACGGTGGTGAGACCACCGATGAAGTCTGCGAAAAATGCGGCTCCCCAATGATGATTCGCACCGGACGCTTCGGCAAGTTCCTCGCTTGCTCCGCCTATCCGAAATGCAAGAACACCAGGGCCATCCCGACCGGAGTCAAGTGCCCCGAGCCCCGCTGCACCGGCGATCTCGTCCCGCGCCGCACCAAAACCGGGCGCACCTTCTATTCCTGTTCCCGCTATCCCGAGTGCAAATACGCCGTCTGGGACCGCCCGGTCCCGACACCCTGCCCCGAGTGCGAGGCGCCCTTCATGCTCGCCAAGTTCACCAAGGCCCACGGCGACCAACTCAAGTGCGCCAAGTGCGGCCACACCATGGCCGTCGAGGCGGTGGGCGAGCCGGTGGGCGTGTAGGGACGTCGACTTAATCCACCGCATTGATTCGATCGCGCGGTCGAAGACCGGCATTGTGCCGGCCCAATGATCGCCTTACCTTTCCAATCCCGCGCCCGTTCCGGCCAGTGGTGAGCCACATGCCGTAACGCCCGGCAATCAGTATGGACCAGTCCCTCGCCATCTGGCTCTCCCGCTTCCTGCAGGACTTGTCCGACACGCGCCGTTCGTCGTCGCACACGCTGTCGGCCTACCGCCGGGATTTGGAGCGCTTCCTCACAATGCAATCGCTGGCGGAGAAGATGCCCACCGACCGAATACTTAGCCCGGGTCGATTCCAGGACTTCCTCGCGGGGCTGGCCGTATCGGGATTGGGCAATCGTTCGATCGCACGCGCGGCGGCGAGTCTGCGTTCCTTTCTGTCCTTTATGCACCGTCGCGGGGCCACACCGAGCGACTGGTCCGATCGGGTTCCGTCGGTCAAGTTTGCACCCGGACTCCCGCGCTTTGTCAATGAATCGCAGATGCAGAAGTGGCTGGCCGCCCTGCCCGCCCGTACCCGCTGGCAGTTGCGCGACCGGGCCCTTCTCGTCCTTCTGTACTCCACCGGCGCGCGGCTGAGCGAGGTTGTCGGTCTTAATTGGGGTGACTTCTCGGCTGAGGACAACACTCTCCGCCTGTTCGGCAAACGGAGCAGGGAGAGAATCGTCCCGGTCGGGCAGATTCTGGCAGGCGCGCTCGACGCGTTGCGGGCCGAATCACCCGCCGATGAAGTCACCGGCGCCAAACCCATCTTTGTCAATCGCAGCGGCGGCCGCCTGACCGGCCGTTCGGTCGC
>JBFMFQ010000093.1:0-12598 GCA_040752075.1 Candidatus Zixiibacteriota bacterium
GCGCCGGGGAAAGATTCACACAGGAAACTTGGGAGTCAACAGGAGCGGGATGCCCGGGGATCGTCCTCGTCGGTGCCATCGGCGGCACCGGCGACCAGCGCCGTTGGCAGCGTGTCCACCGTCTCCGCCTCGGGGATGTCGCGCTGGGTCGCGCCGAGGTCCTTGAATTCCCGGGCGGACACCAAGACACGGCTTTCGAGACTGCGCATGGCGGCGTTGTACGACTCGGTGGCTTTGTGCAGGCTCTTTCCCACGACATTCAAGTGCTCGACAAACTTCGCGATGCGTTCATGGAGTTTGGCGCCCAAACGGCTGATCTGGGCGGCGTTTTCGGCGATCTGCTCCTGGCGCCAGCCCATCGCCACCGCGCGCAAAAGCGCAATCAGGGTGGTCGGGGAGGACAGAATGACGTTGTTGCGCATGCCGTCTTCGATGAGCCCGCGGTCCATCTCCACCGCCGCCGAGAAAAACGATTCGGCGGGGATGAACATCACCACGAAATCCGGCGCCTGCGCAAACTGATTCCAGTAGTCCTTCGTGCCCAGCTTTCGCATGTGCTCGCGCACCTGTCCGGCATGACGGCGCAGGTGCTGCTGGCGGTCCTCCTCGCTGGAGGCGGCCAGCATGTCGAGGTAGGCGGCCAGCGAGACTTTGGCGTCGACCACGACCGTTTGCCCGCCGGGCAGATGAACGACCATGTCGGGACGCAGGCGGTTATCATCGACCGACACCTGCTCGGTAAAGTCGCAGTGACGCGTCAGGCCGGCCAGCTCGACCACGCGCCGCAGGGTCAGTTCGCCCCAGCGCCCGCGCACCTGCGGCGCACGCAGGGCCTGTACCAGATTGCCGGTCTCCTTCTGCAGGGTCTCCGCCGCGGCCGCCACGGACTTCAACTGCTGATCCACACTCCCGTAATCCTTCTGAACCGACTGGCTCAGTTGCTGAACCTGCTGATCGTAGCGCTTGAGCACCTCGCCCAGCGGCTTGAGCATCGCATCGATCGCCTCCTGCCGTTTGCTGAGATCCCCTTTGGCATCGGTGACCAGGGTCTGCAACTGCGCCTTCGCCTGGTTCAGGAACATCTCGTTGCTCGAACCCAGCGCCTTCTGCGACAGCGCCGCAAACGAGTTTTCCATGCTGCGCTGGGCATCGTCTAAGAAAGTCTTCTGCTCCGTGAGACGACGCTCTGTCTCCTCCAACCGGGACCTGAGCGCGGCGTGCGCCACGCGCTCGGCATCAAATGCCCGCCGCAGTTCCAAAATCTCCGCGTCCTTCTGATCGATTTGTGAGCGCACAATCCCGAGCGAGTCACGGGCCTGGGTGCGACCCAAAAACCAGGCGGCCAGTCCACCGATCAAAATCCCAATGAGGAGGAACAACCATTCCATTTTATGCTCCATTTGCCCGCCGGCGACCGCGCCAAGAAAGGCACGGCGCGGCCCGCGAGTCAAACCGATCCGTGCCGTCAGGTATCACTTTATCAATGACGCTGTTCGACGGCAACGGGCGGATGCAACGCGTGGGCCTCACCCCCGGGTCGCCGATTAAACCCTAACGGGTCGGCAAGACGCACCCGTCGCAGGGCGGCGTGCCGCCGAAGAAGATGTAGTCGATAATGAATTGGATGTCGACCGCATCCGGAACATAGTCGCAGTTGACATCCATGCGCGACACCGGGCAGGACGGGTCCGAAGTGATCGCGCCCCCAAAAAAGACGGCATCGATCAAGTATTGCAGATCCAGGGCATCGACATTGCCGTCGGCGTTCGCGTCGCCGGCATGGGGGCAATCGCAACAGCCGAATCCCTGGGTGATGTTCATCAATCCTTCGCCCTGCGATCCAAAGTAGCCGCCGATGCGGATCAGGTACTCGCCGCCGGCCACCGCGCCGAAGGTCACCGACGATTGCAATCCGCAGGCATCCTCATTGCAGGCCAGCGCGGAGGCGCTCAGCGGACACGCGAGTCCGTCGTAAATGGCGATCTTGGTGTCATACGCCGAACCGCAGAGACTGACCGTGGCGTCGCCATCGCATTCCGCGGTCCAGCAGTACCAGATGTCCGATTCGACATGCGAGTAGGAGAAATCGGTGCAGAGGAGCGGTTCATCGGGACCGTCGGTCGCGGCGCCATAGGTGGCAAACGGGAGGTCCTGAACCTCGCCCGCCAGCGGGAGACAGTTGCCGCACTGATCGTTGCAGGTCAGCCACGCGGTGTAATCGTAGGGACCCCCGGCGCACGGGAACCCATTGTAATCTTGCGGGGCAATGAAGAGCGCGTACTCGCCCGCCGGCACATCCGCGGCGATCGACAACGGCGTGCAGGGGCCGCCAAAATCGTACACCAGAGTTGCGCCACCGCAACCGCCGGTGAGTTCGAGGATGTTCAGTTGAATGGGAATCTCCGCGCGCGCGGTCCAAATCAGGCGCGACGGCTCGGTCACGGTGAACAGGTACCAGTCGGTGTCACGCGTATCCTCCTCGGCGTAGAGCGTTCCGCAGACCGGCATGCCGCCGGAGATCGGGGAAAACGCCGGCGGTAACAAGTTGCAGCCGCCGTTGATGTCGCCGCCGCAGAATTCACCCTCCGGCTCGGAGATTCCCGGACACACGACTTGTACGTTGTTGAGGGTGATGTTCAACAGACCGGCCCCCTGGGCGCCGAGGTGCCCCCCGATGCGAATCTGATAGAACTGCCCCTCTACGACCGGGAAGGTCACCTGGGATTGGATGCCGCAGTAGTCGTCATTGCAGGCAACCGGTCCGCTCGCGGGCGGGCAGGACTGGTAGTCATAGACCGCCAGTTTCGTGTCGTACCCCGATCCGCACACACTCACGGTGGCCTCGCCGCCGCATCCGCCGAGCCAGCAGAACCAGACATCCGAGTCGGTCTGCGTATACCCGAGTTCATTGCAAGACGGCTCGTCCGGGCCGTCGGTGGTTGCGCCGAGCGTGGAGAAGGGATAATCGACGACATCCCCCGTCAGGAAGATGCAGGAGGCGCAATCGTCATTGTCCGGCGCCACCTGGCAGCAAACGGGAACGCTGGGCGCCGAGGGCGGGCAGCCGTCGGCTTGCGCGGTCACGGTATAGCAATGCGGATCGAGATCAACGGGCGCATCGCCCCAGAACGGGTCGGCGGTGCACCCGAGCAACCCGCCGTCGCGGTACACACAATAGGTGGCGGCGCCGACCACATGCGACCAACTGATGTCGATCATGCCGGCCACGCTCGCGCAGGCGACATCGGATGGCGCCGTCAGGGTCGGGCAGTCCCGCTCCCGTCCGAACCAGACATAGCTCGGTTCCACGAATTCACTCGTCGACCCGCCGACCATGGCGAAACCGGTACCCACCCAGGTATTTCCGAACGGCACGTTATGGTGGGAGCACAGATAATCGCCCCATCCATCGAATGCCGGGTCGCTGTCCCCCCAGGCGAATCCGTAGTTTTCAAGCGGTGCAAACGTCTCGCCATTGAAGTCATCGGCGATGAACGCCGTGGCGCCGGGATAGAAAGCGCCGCCCCCGTAGACGATGGTCCCGCCGATGTGCCCGCGGTCGTTGGGATGGGCCGAAGGGTAAAGCCACGCCACCGATGAACTCCAGATCTGCGTTTGGTCGATCAAACCCATTGTGGCTTCGTCGAGACGCACGACCTGAACATGCGGGTACGGGTACGGCCCGCCCTCGGCGGCGTTCCACATGAATCCCGCCTCACCGTTGGCGGCCCAGGCGCCGAGAACCCGGTCGTTGGCGCGGCCGGCAAAGTTGGCGCCGCCGGGACCGATCGCGGTCATGGGACCGCTGTTGTAGGCGGCGTGGGTCACATCCACGCTTGTCAAGTCGTCGGTGATCTCGTCCCACGTAAACACCCGGAGCATCGTGTTGGAGATATGCGTGGCGATGTGCATTTTGTCGACCGCGCCGGCCGTGCAGCGCAGGCTGCCCTCGTCGCCGAAGATCCACCCGGAGTAACTAAAGGTATTGCAGTCGCGCATGTCGGCCGGCGGGAGCTGGAGAAGCACCGAGCCCGCGAATGTCTGGGTGCTTGTTTCAAAGACATTGGCGGTGAGATAGAGATAGTCCGCGCTGAATACCAGGTTGGGAAAATCGAAAAAGTACATGTCCGGGTCGAACCCGTGGAACTCCGGGATGAAATCCCAGAAGCACCAAGTATTCGCCAACAGCCCCGCGGAACCATCGGCGACCGCGACCCGGATGGCGTTGGTGAAACCGTTGTCGGCGTAGAGCAGGGCCCAGAAATACGCATCAGTGTTGGCGTCGTACACCGCCACCTGGTCACAGCAGAACCCGCCGTAGAGATCGTCAATGACGCCGTCCTGCGGAAAGTTGTCGTAAGGATCGAGGTACCCGAACGTCGTCCCGCCGTTGTCCGAAATTGCCGCGTACCAATTGCCCGCATACAAAAGAACGTCATTGCCCGATGCCACGGTCGGCTCATTGACAATCGAGGTCACCGTGCCGTTGCCCGGCTGGGGGAGCATGCGGTTTGAAAAGAAGTGGAAGGTCTCCGGAACCGCTCCCGTGGCGCGGCTGGTCGTGCTCTTCGCGGGCGGCGCGGTTGAAGCGCCTGTCGGTGCGATGATCGGGACGCCGGAATCGACCGCGGTCAGCACCGTCAGTGGCGCCCGGGCGCGAATCTGACGGTCGGCGGCCGTTTGGTCGGCCGACCGGATCGGTGGGGTGTCAAGGAGCGTGCCGGTGACCCGCACCGGGGAGGGGGCGGATAGTCGCAGCCGGTGCGCCGCGGCGCCGGCCGCCGCCCCGGATTCCGGCAATGAGATCAGCGAAACAATCGTCAGCCCCAACAGGAGCAAAACACCACGTTTGAGACCTCTCAGCGTTGCTTTCACCTTTTGTCCTCCCGCAACAGTCAACCAGAAACCCCGGCCCCCGCCCCAACCCGATTTCCCCGGGTGCGACAACACTCGACTTCAAGCCCAATCGATTCTCAGGATCAATGCTTCGTACTGTAATGTCTGCAAGACAAAAAGATACGAGTCACCCTGCATGTGTAGCCCCTGACCCCTCGGAAGTCAATAGGGAGTCCAAGCGGGTTTCAAATGGCCGCGAGTACCGGGTCAAAGCGTCGGGAATTGCAACAGAGGGCGCTGAAAAACTCAACACATGCACTCTCTTGCCGCCGAAATGGTTAACAGGTCCGTGTCGGCGGGGCGTTGAATCATTCAACTAGATTGTGATTGACTTCACAACACAGTGATGCCGGGACTGTCATTTCCTGTCGTTCTTACCTGTTGCACAGCAAGTTAATAAGCATGCGCCATTGACCGCCGACCTGAAACGGCACATTATTTGATGGCACTTGTGATGGATATCACAAGGGCCCGCAGGCAGAGCCGACGGCCCAGAAAAGCGAAGCCAATGTGAACTGCTTGCCCAAGAAAGAAGGTACTCAAAATGGTCGCAATCCTGGTTCTACTCACAATCGGCGCCTTCATCGCCGTGGACGCCCTCGTTCGGCGTCGTCAGACCGCCCGTCAGCAGGTTCGCGCATTCGCCCCGGCGTACGTGCGTGAGGCCCTCCAGAAAGTCTGGATGGGAAGTCCGGCCCTGCAGACCGCGGATTTTCGTCCCCGACCGGACCGCTTCTACAATGAGGGACACACATTTGTCGAGTTGCTGGCCGACGGCAAAGTCGAGATCGGCATCGACCGGTTCCTGCGCGAAGCCATGGCCGATTTCCGCGTCGTGGGGCTGCTGCACGAAGGGCAAAAAGTCCGTCGCGGCGAAGCCATCGCCGAGTTGCGTTCCAATGGCCGTCGCGCCCGGGTTCTGTCGCCCATTGATGGTGTCGTGGCCCGGACCATCCCCCCGATGCCCGACGAGGGTGTCGAACCGGCGCTCTACAGCATTCAGCCTGAGGATCTCTCGCCGAATCTGCAGTCGATGTCGGTTGGCGCCCAGGCGGGCGCCTGGCTCGAACGGGAGATCGGGAAGCTTCAGAAGTTTGCGGATGCGATGATGCCGCGCCCGGCGCTGGTCGGCGCCACGTCGGCGGATGGCGGAACCCCGGTCGATCCGCTGACAGAGTCCTGCGACGAACGGCAGTTTGGCGAATTCAAGAGTGCCTTTGGTTTGGAGTAATGTCCGCAGCGTTTAACCTTAAGCGAGGTCAAAACCATGGATAGACCACGCGCCATCTTGGTTGACATCTCCCGATGTGTCGGATGCGGCGCCTGCAGCGCCGCCTGCAAGGAAGCCAACGGCCTCCCCGACACGGAGGAAACTCAACTCTCGGCCACGGCGTGGACCGCCCTGGCCGAGAAGGGCGACTACTACGTCCGCAACCTGTGCCGCCACTGCACGGACCCGACCTGTGTGTCGGTCTGCCCGGTCGGCGCGTTCGTCAAAACGGCCGAAGGCCCGGTCACCTATGACGGCGACAAGTGCATCGGCTGCCGCTACTGCATGACCGCCTGCCCGTTCCAGGTGCCGCGTTACGAATGGACCAGCCGGGCCCCGCTGGTCCGCAAGTGCATCATGTGCCACGAGCGGGTGAAAAACGGTCAGATGACCGCCTGCGCCGAGGCCTGTCCCGAGGGCGCCACCGTGTTCGGCTATCGCGATGAGATGATCGCCGAGGCCCGGCGCCGCATCGCGGAGAACCCCGGTCAGTACGTGGATCACGTCTACGGTGAGCACGAAGTCGGCGGCACCAATGTCCTTTTCCTCTCCCCGGTGCCCTTCGAGGAGCTCGGATTCCGCATGGATCTGGGCAACGACGCGCTGCCCGAACTGACTTGGGAAGCCTTGAAGAAGATCCCGAATCTGGTCACCGCCAGCGGTGTTGCGCTGGGCGGTCTCTGGTGGCTGATCAACCGCCGCGCGACGGTCGATCACCTGCGCCACGAGAGCGGCGAGAAGCATCCCGCGCGTCCCGTGCGCTATACCGAGCCCGAAAAGGAGGGTGAGTCGTCATGACGAACTGGCGTGAGAAAATCACCTTCTGGCGGGCGGCATTTGTCGTCATCATGATCGTCGGCGGCATCGCCACGGTGCGCCGCTTCTTCCTGGGCCTCGGCGAGACCACGGGTTTGAGCGATGCGGTTCCGTGGGGCATGTGGATCGGCTTCGATGTCATGAGCGGTGTTGCGCTGGCCGCGGGCGGGTTCACCATTTCGGCCCTGGTTTACATCTTCAATCTCAAGCAATTCAAACCGATCGTCCGGCCGGCCATCCTCACCGCCTTTTTGGGGTACATCCTGGTCGCCGTCGGCTTGCTCTACGATCTCGGCCGTCCCTGGTTCATCTGGCACCCGATCTTCTTCCGCAATCCGCACTCGGTCATGCTCGAAGTAGCCTGGTGCGTGATGCTCTACCTGAGCGTGCTGGCCTTCGAATTCGTCCCGGCCTTCTTCGAGCGCCTGGGATGGGGCAAGGCGGTCGGCATCATGAAGGTCGTCACCCCGGTGCTGGTGATCGCGGGGGTGCTCCTCTCCACCCTCCACCAGTCGTCTCTCGGATCGCTCTTTTTGATCGTGCCGAACAAGCTCCATCCTCTCTGGTATTCGGCGCGGCTGCCGGTCTTGTTCTTCGTCTCGGCGTTCGCGATCGGGTTCGGCATGGTGATTGTGGAATCGTACCTGTCCAAGCGGGCATTCGGCAAGGAACTCGAACGGCACATCGTGACCGATCTGGGGCGCGCGATGATGGTTGTGCTGCTCTTTTTGGCCACGCTTCGCCTGCAGGATCTGATCGCCCGCGATGCGATTCCGTACATGTTCCAGCCGACGCCCGAGGCGGGTCTGTTCTGGCTTGAGATCTCGCTTCAGATTCTGATTCCGGTGCTGCTCATCGCCATACCCCGGATACGGAAGCACCCGCAGGGCATCTACTACGCGGGCCTGTCGGCCGTGCTCGGGCTCATCCTGAACAGAATGAACGTTGCCATCACCGGCATGGCCGGCCAACTGGGCGATTACTTCCCGAGCTGGGAGGAACTCTCGGTGAGCGTGATGCTGGTCAGCATGGGATTTGCCGCGTTTGCGTGGGCGGTGCGCAGCCTGCCGGTGTTCGGCCACGAACCGATGCCCGCGGTCGTGTACGTCAACCCGCTGGAAACCGGAAAACCAAAGGAGCCCGCGGCGAAGTTGCAGGCCGCGCGCGCGTAGAACGCCATGACCCACGGCACGCACGATGCTCTGCCCGAGAAAGCCTGCGTTTGGATGGAAGCAGGCGTGCTGAAGTACTGGCTTTGCGATCGCGCCTTCGAGTGCGAGCATTGCCCGCTCGATCAGGCGTTGCGTGGCGGATTTCACGGCCAGCCCCCCGTCGGACATCCTCATGTGTCCGACGGGGCGGCGATGCCGCCGGGAATCCGGTTTCATCCGTCCCATCTGTGGATCGCGCCGATCACCGGGGAAAAGTGGGCGCTGGGACTTGACCAAAAGGCGCTCGGCGCGTTCTCCGATCCTCCGGCGTTCTCCCTGCCCCGTGCCGGGCGCCATCTCAGCCGCGACAGCGAGATCCTCGCGCTGCTGATCGGAACCGACGCGCTTCGCTGGCCCGCCCCGGTGGATGCGATCGTGCTCGAACAGAACCCGCAGTGGACAGCCGATGCGGCGGCGATCACCCCTGCCTCCTATGCGGAGTCATGGGCCCTGCTGCTCAAGCTTCGCTCACCGCTGGATGAATCCTGGGTCGCGCCGGAGGCCATGGCGGTCCGCAACAACGAGGAAGCCGTTGCCCTGCGGGACTTTGTCATGTCGCACCAGGGCGCCGGGGTTCAATCCCTTCCGACCTCCGCGGACGGGGGGACCCTGATCGCCGCCCCCGATCGTCTTGTTCCGATCTCTGATTACCTGACATTTCTGCGCCGGCTCTGGCGGCTGTGTCCCAACGCGGACTGATTTTGACAAATACCGGATTTCTTAACCCTTATCTCTACGGGGGAGACCGGATTTTTCCCCCGTGCGGCTGCCGATCTTAGATCACGGTGGCCGGGAGGTCGTGTGGCCAGACTCGGGCAATCGCTGGCGGTCAAGCTCTTCGCGATTCTGTTGATCGTGGTCGGCGTGGGATTCGGCGTGTCCGGCTGGCTGACGGTCAACAAACACACCAACACGCTGATGGCGCAGATTCTCCTCTCCGCCGATCGTGTGGCCGACCTCCTGCAATCCGCCACGCAGCAGGGGATGATGCGCAACCGGCGCGATGATGTCCGGGAGATCATCCAGACCATCGGACGCGAGCCGGGTGTCGACGGCATCCGAATCTACAACAAGACCGGTGAGATCATCGTTTCCACCGACTCCACGGAGCAGTTCACCCGTGTCGACGCCCAGGCCGAGGCCTGCGTCGTCTGCCACACCCCGGCGGGCGCGCTGACCACGCCGCTTCCCGATCTGCGCTACCGGATTGTCAACGCGCCCGACGGGCATCGCACGCTCGGCCTGATCAGCCCGATCCGCAACCAGCCCTCCTGCGCCGAGGCCGACTGCCATGCCCATCCGCCCGACCGGGAGGTCCTCGGGGTGTTCGATGTGCGCATGTCGCTGGCCCAGGTCGACGAGGCCCTGATTCGCTCGCAGCACGACCTCATCACCTGGTCGGTCATTTTGGCGGTGCTGGCGGCGGCGGCCAGCGGGCTTCTGGTCTGGTGGTTCATTCACCGCCCGGTCAGGCAGCTCATCCAGGGCACCCGCGAACTGGCGGCGGGGAACCTCGATCACCGCATCAGAGTACGCAATAAGGACGAACTCGGGCAGTTGGCGATCGACTTCAATACCATGACCGCGGAACTCTCCGCCGCCCGGAGCGAACTGACCGAGTGGGCGCGCACGCTGGAGACCCGGGTCGAGCAGAAATCCCGCGAGTTGGAACGCGCTCACAACGGCATGGCGCAGATGGACCGATTGGCCTCACTCGGACGGCTCGCGGCCACCGTTGCCCATGAGCTCAACAACCCGCTGTCCGGAATCGCCACCTATGTCCGGCTCGGGATGCGCCGCCTGAAGAAAGTCGAGCAATCCAATCCTCCGATCACCGAGACCGTGCGCGAACTCGAACTGGTCGACGAGGAACTGGGACGCTGCGGCAACATCGTGAAGAATCTCCTGCTCTTCTCGCGGGGCGCGCCGGGTGAGCACACGGCGGTCGCGATGGAGGACGTGATTCGCCATTGCACCCAGCTCATCGGCCATCACTTGCGGCTTCACGAAATCCAACTGCGGACCGAGTGCGAGCCGGGCGCCATCGCCCACGCCGACCCGCAGCAGATGCGTCAGGCCCTGCTCGCGATGCTCATGAACTCGGTCGAAGCCATGCCCGCCGGGGGTGAACTGACCGTGAGCGCCCGCATGACCGGCGGCGGACGCCACTGCGAACTGGTCGTGGCGGACACCGGCCGCGGCATCCCCGCCTCCGACCTCCCGCACATTTTCGAGCCGTTCTTCTCCTCCAAGGCCGACGCCTCCGGTGTCGGGCTGGGGCTTTCCGTGGTCTACGGCATCATCCAGAATCATGACGGTCACATCGACGTGGAGTCTCGACCCGGGCAGGGAACACGCATGATCATCACGCTGCCTGCGGAATCATCGGACCCGGCGCCCAGGGCCGGCTCCGCCAGTGAGGTGCCAGCATGAACCAGACGGCTGAATACTCGATTCTGATTGTGGATGACGAACCGATCGTGCGCGACTCCCTCGGCAAGTGGTTCACCGAGGAGGGATACCGTGTCCAATGCGCCGAGGACGGACGTCACACGCTGGACCTTCTGACCAAAGGGTCATTCGATCTGATCTTTCTGGACATCAAAATGCCCGGCATGTCCGGACTGGAACTGCAGCGAAAGATCCGGTCGTTCAACCCGGACGCGACGATCGTCATCATCACCGCCTTCGCCTCCGTGGACACCGCGGTGGAGGCCCTCAAAGACGGCGCGCATGATTACATCACCAAGCCGATTGACCCCGACTACCTCTCGCACCTGGTCGCCAAGCTGGTCCGCCAGAAACAACTGACCGCGGAAAACTCCGAACTCAAGGAACGGCTGGCGTCGCTGTCCGGGTTCTCCGAGTTGATCGGGGAATCGGAGTGCATGCAGAAGATCCAGGAGTTGATCGCCACGGTGGCCCCGACCGACACCACCGTGCTCATTCGCGGCGAGTCCGGCACGGGCAAGGAATTGATCGCGCGCGCGATCCACTCCGCCTCGCCGCGGCGCTATCACGCCATCGTGCCGATCAACTGCGGCGGCTTGTCCGAGACACTGCTCGAAAGCGAATTGTTCGGCCACGAGCGCGGCGCGTTCACCGGGGCCCAGTTTCGCCGCAAGGGACACCTGGAAATGGCCGACGGCGGCACGGTCTTCCTCGACGAGGTCGGCAACGTCAGTGCCAAAATCCAGATGGACCTGCTGCGTGTCATCGAGACACGCGAGTTTTTCCGAGTCGGCGGAAACACACCGGTCAAAAGCGACTTTCGCCTGATCTCCGCCACCAACCGCGATCTGGAGGCGGCCGTGGCCTCCGGCGAGTTTCGCGAAGACCTGTACTACCGGCTCAATGTGTTCACCATCAATGTCCCGCCCCTGCGTGAACGGGGCGATGATGTCGTTCTTCTGGCCAAATTCTTCCTCTCGAAATACGCGACGTCCATGAACCGGGCGTTTGCGAGCTTCTCCGACGATGCCATCATACTCCTGCGTGAGCACCGCTGGCCGGGTAATGTGCGCGAATTGGAAAACGCCATCGAGCGCGCGGTGGTGGTCGGCAGGCCTCCCAAAGTCACGGCCGCCGATCTGCCGATCCGCGAGACGGTGGCCAACGGCGATTCCGCGTCTTTGAGCATGGAAGCGGTGGAGGCCGCTCATGTCGCGCGCGTGCTGAAGATCACCGGCGGCAATGTCATGAAGGCCGCCCGGATTCTGAACATCGACCGGGTCACCCTGTACAACAAGATCAAGAAGTACAATCTCCCGCGCTGACCCATGGGCGATCGCATCCTGGTCGTCGGCGTCGACTGCGCCGAACCCGCGCTCCTGCCCCGTTTGGCACGGGAGCTGGAGACCACTCTGGGCGTGACCGCCGAGGTCCTGGACGCAACCATCCAGGCGACGGCGGCGCTTGATCCGTCACGCAACCAGCACAACTCCTCGCTCCTCTTGCGGGCGCTGTGCGATCTTGGATTTGAACTGCCGATGCGGGTCCTGGGAGTCTCAAGCTACGATCTCTTCGCGCCGGTTCTTACCTATGTCTTTGGTGAAGCGCAATTGAGGGGTCCTGCCGCGGTGGTTTCGACATTTCGGCTCCGGCCGGAACGGTACGGCCTGCCCCCCGACGAGAACGTTCTGGCCCGGCGCCTCCTCGTGGAAGCGGTGCACGAGCTAGGGCACACCGCCGGGCTGCGTCACTGCCTCACGCACGGTTGCGCGATGAACGGATCGACCTACGTGGAAGACATCGACCTGAAGGGACCGGGGCTCTGCGAATCGTGCGACACGGTGTTCAAAGCGTCGTTCGGTCCCGCGCAACGGGTGGATCGTTGAACAATCCCGTACGCTTCCAAACGTGATGGCACTCGCAGGGGCACGGCTCGCCGTGCCCTTTCATGCTG
>JBFMFQ010000094.1:0-12559 GCA_040752075.1 Candidatus Zixiibacteriota bacterium
CGCGGTCGCCAGGGTGAACTGATTGCCTGATAATTGGATACCGTCGCCCGAGTCCCCCGCAAAGCGGATTGTCACCCGGTCGACGACTTCGACTTTCTTGCCATTCGTTGTTGATCGTGTTTCAGCCACGCGAATTGACCTCCCAGTACAGCATCAACGTCCCCTCCGCTCCATACGGAGAAAAACTGTTCATTTTAGCAGATTTTGGGGGGATGAAGCAAGGGCGTTGTGGCCCTGTCGCGCTGGTTGTGTGTGGGCAAAGGCGAAGATGATTCCAGGTCGGTTTGAGGGATACGCTTTACTGGGGTCTCCATTGCCAAGTGATACCCGAGAACCGGCTTGACCGGCCCGCGTGCAGGTCTATATTCGGGGCGCGAGTTGGACCCTCGCGGGGAGAAATCCCTCCGACCCGCCGTTTACGGGGAAGTTAAACCTCCGATTTAACCGCAGAGCGCATCGCCACCATTCCACAAAGCGCATACCACGAAGAGCATACCGATGAGAACCGTTGTCATTACCGGAGCCGGGACCGCCACTTGTCAGGGCGTTATCAAGGCATTGAGACTTCAAACAGAGATTCCCGTGCGGATTGTCGTGGCCGACTGCGACCAGTACGTCGCCGGACGGTACTTGGCGGACGCCTTCGAGCTGGTTCCATTCGCGAACGATCCGGCATTCACCGACCGGGTGATCGAGATCACACGGAAGCACAACGCCGACCTGCTTGTGCCGATCGTGGATATGGAATTCCTGGGCATTTCCGAGCGGCGCGCCGATTTCCCGTGCACGGTGGGTATCTCATCGGTTGAAACGCTGACGAACTGCCTCGAAAAGGACCGGACGTACACGGTTCTCGACGAGTTGGGGCTCATGCATCCGCGCGTGTACCCGGCGTCGGATCGCGACGAGTCGACTTATCCCAAGTTCATCAAGCCAAGGATTGGCCGCGCCTCCCTGGACACCTACAGAGCCAACAACCGCGCCGAATTGGAACTGGCCCTCGCGCACGTGAAGGACCCCTTGGTCACCGAGTTCGTAGAGGGCGTGGAAATGACCATCGACACGCTGTCCAGCATGAAAGGTGCCTGGATCGGCGGATGTGTTCGGGTCCGCGAGATGACGAAGTCCGGGGTTTCGACCAAGGGCCTCGTGGTGTACAACGGCACCGTGCTGGGGCAGGCGAGACAGATTGTCGAGCGGCTTGGAATCACCGGGCCCGCTTGCCTCCAGTGCTTCAACACCGAATCCGGACCGGTCTGGTTTGAGGTCAATCCCCGTTTTGGCGGCGGGACGATTCTCTCGGTGGCCGCGGGCTTCAATTCACCGCTTTTTCTCCTGAAGTCGGTGCTGGGAATGTCGGTTGACGGTTATGCGCCGACGCCGGTCGCGCGGATGATGCGCTTCTGGCAGGAAGTGTTCATCGATGGACGCGGCAACCAGATTATCCCCGGGGAGTCGCCGACCGCTTCGGCACGCCGAAGCAGCGGGGTCGCATAAGCCGCGTCGTCAGGACAGCGAGGAAGGACTCATCTTGAAGATCAAGGGAACCAAGATCCTTGTCACCGGCGGCGCCGGGTTCATCGGATCGCACATCGTGGACAGTCTGGTGCGCCAGGGGGCGCAGGTAACAATCTATGACAACTTCTCCTCCGGCCTGATGGAGAATCTTCAGGATGTCCGGAAGGATGTGAAGATTATTCGCGGCGACATCCTCGACCGCGCAAGACTCAGCCGCGCGATCAAGGGCGCCGAGGTGGTGTCTCACCAGGCGGCACAACTGGAGATCACCCGCTGCATTGATGACCCGGTGGAAGATTTACAGATGAACACAGTCGGGACGCTCAATGTCCTTCACGCCTGTGTGACGCACGGGGTCGGGAAACTGATCTCCGCGTCGTCCGCCTGCGTGTATGGACAGGCGGAAAGAATCCCTGAATCCGAGGACAAACATCCAACGAACCCTAATTGGGCCTACGGGGTCTCCAAGCTGGCCGGTGAGAAGTACTGCGCGATCTATTCCGAACTCTACAAGATGCCCACGGTCTGCCTGCGTTACGGAATTGTCTATGGGCCGAGGGAATGGTACGGGCGGGTGCTGACGATCTTTTTGCGCCGCGCCCTGTCCGGCAAGCCGCCGGTTGTCTTCGGGAAGGGAGATCAACTGCGCGACTTCACCTTCGTCGGTGACGTGGTGCGGCTGCATGATCTCTGCATCCTGCGCGACACCGGCCCGCACCAAGTGTTGAATGCCTCCACAGGGAAGGCAACATCGATCGAACAACTCGCCCGGCAGGTGGTTTCGGTCACCGGCATCAAAACACATCCGTTGCATGAGTCAGTCGCACCCGGCGAGCGGTCCGAGCTGGTGGAGGAGAACCGCATGCGGCTGCCGAGCGAACTGCAGGCGATGGTCCTCAGCCCGGCCAGGGGCAGGGCGCTATTGGGGTGGAAACCCGAGGTGGCGTTGAAGGCCGGGTTGAAAATCGAATGGGAATGGATTTCCGCCAATCCCGGCCGATGGAAATCCATGAGTTACTGACATCAAAGGAGACCGGGAATCGTGAGTCAGGCAACCCCCAAGTACGCCCCTGAATCGCCGGAAAACGACTTCGACTACTGGCTGGTCCGCTTCAACATGGAAGTGTCCCAGGATCTCATCCTCGGGACAAATGTCCTCGAGTTGGGGTGCTTCGCCGGATTCAGCACCTCGCTGCTTCTTGCCCGGAGTCAGAAACTGACAGTGGTGGATCTATCTCAGGAGAATATCGACCTGACGCGTCGGAAGATGGCCGATCATTCCGACCGTGTGACCCTCATTTGCTCGGCGTGGGAGAAATTCGAACCCCGCGAGACTTTCAGCGATGCGGTCATGTGGCGTGGGTTAGAGCACGTGGTCGATCCGGTGCCACTGCTGCGGCGGATCGGAAGCTGGCTTTCCCCCGGCGGACGCCTGCATATCGTTGTGCCGAACGCGCAGTCGCTGCATCGGCGTGTGGGCGTGGCCATGGGGATGATGAGTGATGTCCACGAACTCAATGCCCGGGACCATGAAGTGGGGCACCAGCGGGTTTATGACCGGGCGCTCTTGACACGTCACTTGGCCGATGCCGGGCTCCGTGTGCACCGCTGGGACGGAGTGTATCTCAAACCGCTGTCCAATGGCCAGATGCAGAAATGGGACGAGTCCCTGATCCGGGCCTTCTTCAAGGTTGGCCGGGAGCTGCCGGACTACTGCGCGGAAATCTACATCTGCGCCACCAAGGCGACCGATTGAGCTCTCACAGGCAGTCCAGCGCATCGATGCAGTATCTCGGTGCCATCACCGGGCTTTTCCTGCTTTTGCCCCTGGCCATACTTGTCGGCATCGTTCGCCGTGTGTTCACCCGGAATCCCTGACACCTCCAGCACAACGCGGCCTTGGTAAAGGATCGGCTTGCCGACGCGCCGATTGCCATCCATCTTTGTCCGCGATTGCCGTCTCCCCGGCAGGATTGGCCCCCTGAATGAGTGTCCCCCAAAACCAGTCTCCATCACCCCGCGTGCTCGTGGCGGTTTTCGTTTACAACGAAGGCGAAAAGCTCCGGGCAACCCTCTCCCGTTTCCCCGTGGAGCGTAACTACGATGTTGTGGTCATGGACGATGGCTCGGAGGATGGACCGGAGGCGATCATCTCCCAGTTCGGTTTCACGGCATTGCGGCACCCGGAAAACCGAGGGGCCGGTGCGGCGATCCGTACGGTCATCAACTACGCCAACGGAAAAAACTATGACGTGCTCGTCTTAATTGCCGGGAATGCAAAGATGCACCCCTCGGACATTCCCGGTTTGATCCAGCCGATTTTGGAGGGCAGGGCGGATTACGTGCAGGGATCGCGCTACCTGCAGGGCGGGAAGACCGAGAATCTCCCCCGCTTCCGCCGCATCATGATCCCGCTGTTCACGTCGATCGTCTATTGGCTCACCGGTTTCCGGGGTACCGATGTCACCTGCGGCATGCGCGCGTACCGCCTGGAGCTTGCGCGACGTCCGGAGCTCGACATCAACCAGAGCTGGCTTGACCGGTACGAGATGGAGTATTACCTGCACTTTTACGCCATCCGTCTCGGCTACCGGGTGGTTGAGGCCCCCGTGGCGATGACTTACCCGCCGGAAATGAAGAATTACTCGAAGATTCGGGCCCTGGTCGGATGGTGGTCCATGATCCGTCCGTGGGTGTACCTCACACTCGGATGGAGAAGATAGCCCCTGCCAAGTGTCAGGGTTTCGCGGTCAGTCAAACGGCCCCGATGTTCGAATCGGGGCCGTCAATGCAAGATTCCTGAATCTTCAGTGTGCGACAGCGGTTCAAACTGCCATGCTGGGTGATTTCGACTCGGCCAGTACCCGCGTGCCATGTTCGAATCCCCGCCGCAGCGCTTTGAGGTTGAGTTCCTCGGCGGCCTTCGGCACAGAGTCCCTGACTGCCTGCTCAACGGATTGGTAGTCGAGAAGATTCGTGACGGCGGTGAAGAAACCGACCATGACGACATTGCCCACAATGACCCGCCCCAGTTCCTCGGCGATTCGTGTGGCGGGAACCGAGTACATCCGGATGCCACGCTGGGCGAGGTCGCCCGGTTTCACCATGTCCTCTTCATAAATCAGCGTCCCGCCATCCGAAATCAGGGCCTCCGATTGCTTGTAGGCTTCCTGATTGAGGGCGACCAGGATGGATGAATTGCGGACATAGGGGTAGGCAATCTCATCCCGGTCCACGATCACCTGGGCGGAGCACGCCGAGCCGCGCGCCTCCGGTCCGAAAGACTGGATCATCGTGGCGTGCAGACTCCCGAAGATCGATGCGGCTTTGCCGATAATCATGCCCGCCATAATGACGCCCTGTCCACCGAAACCAGCAATCTTGATCTCCGAACGGCTCATGACACCACATCCTTCCAGGCATCGGGACGCTTGTAGCCCTCGCCCAGCGTCTTCTGCAGATGTTCAATCTGAGTGGAGATGTATGACGGGCGGTCGATGTCGACGAACTTCCCGCACACGATGGGATGGTCGCCCCCCAGCTCACATTCCCGCGTATCCACTCCGTTTTTGATCACGGAGGTTTCCATGTAGGACTGCAAGACCGAGAGGCCATCGCCAAGACGGTTGCGCCGGACGAACAGGGTCGGGCATGGCGCCAGGACTTCGATGAACGTAAAGCCCGGTTTGTGGAGCGCCTCGCGGATCGACTTGGTCAATTGACGTACATGGTAGACGGTCCAGCGCGCGACATACACCGCGCCGCTGGATTCCGCCAGGTGGGGCAGGTTGAATGGGCGTTCGACCGAACCGTAAGGGGTGGTCGAGGCCGTCGCGAATTCCGGTGTCGTGGGTGCGACCTGCCCGCCAGTCATGCCATAGTTGAAGTTGTTCACGCAAATCACGGTCAGGTCGAGGTTGCGACGCGCCGCATGAATGAAGTGATTCCCGCCAATGGCAAACAGGTCACCGTCGCCGGAGTACACAACCACCTTGGTCTTCGGGCTCGCCAGCTTCAAGCCGGTGGCAAAGGGCAGCGCACGACCATGCGTTGTGTGGAAGGAATCCAGCTTGAGGTATCCCGAGACACGTCCGGTGCAACCGATGCCGGAAACGATGGCGATTTGTTCGCGCGGGATGCCGCTGTCGTCGACCGCACGGGTAAAGCAGTTCACCGAGGTACCAATGCCGCAGCCCGGACACCAGATGTGCGGCATGCGGTCCATCCGCAGCCAGTCTTCAATCGGGTGCGTTTCGCCGGGAATCGGCGGTGCATCGGCAACGGCCGTCAGTTCACAGGAGTCGCTCACTGGTACACCTCCCGAATCGCGGAATAGATGGCATCGGGATCAAGCACGGTGCCGCCGGCATTGCCGACGAACCCGACCCTCGTGTCCCGGCGGACATGACGCTCGACCTCCCGGACCATCTGTCCGAGGTTCATCTCCGCGACGACGAACGCCTTGACGCGTTTCGCCAACTCGAGGATGCGCTTCTCCGGAAACGGCCACACGGTGATCAGCCGGAGGAAGCCGACACGCAGCCCCTCCTGCCGCGCGCGCTCGATGGCCGGGTGGCAGACTCGCGCGGTGATTCCATAGGAAATCACCACGACATCCGCATCATCGGTGCCGTCCTCCTCGATCTCGATAATCCGGTCGGCGTTGGCACGGATCTTCTGGGTCAGCCGGGACATGAGCTTCGCCTGCGCGCCGGCGGTCATCGCCGGGTACCCCCGGTCATCGTGGGTGAGACCGGTCACGTGCGGGAAGTGCCCCAGCCCCACCGTGGTCATCGGCGGCACCAGGCAGCCCTCCTCACATTCCTCGGTGCTGTACGGCGAGAAGGGTTCGCCCGGTCCCTTGCTGGTCATGCGCCGTGGTTCGATTGGAATTTCGGTGGCGGGGGGGATCACCACGCGCTCCAGCATGTGGCCGACACACTCATCCATCATCAAGAGCACCGGGGTGCGGTATTTCTCCGAGAGATTGAAGCAGCGTATCGTGAAGTCGAAGCACTCCTGCGGCGAGGACGGCGCCAGGGCGATGATTTCATAGTCCCCGTGGCTGCCCCATTTCGCCTGCATCATGTCCGCCTGCGCGGGCATCGTGGGCAGCCCGGTGGAGGGACCGCCGCGTTGTACATCGACGAGAACGAATGGGGTCTCGGTCATTACGCCGTAGCCGAGGTGCTCCATCATGAGCGAAAAGCCCGGTCCCGACGTGACCGTGATGGCCTTCGCTCCCCCCCAGACCGCTCCCTGAATGGCGATGGACGCCGCCAGTTCGTCTTCCATCTGGATGAATGTGCCGCCGGTGCGCGGGAACCGGGAGGCCAGGCGCTCGACGACTTCGGTCGATGGTGTGATCGGGTAGCCGGCCGAGAAGTTGGCCCCCGCGGCCAGCGCGCCTTCCGCCGCCGCGTGATCGCCGTCAATGAAGTGGGCGCCGGTCAAAACGTGTGGAGTCGCGTTGTCCGTCATGAGTCGCCCTTCTTGGTGGGATTCTTCACTCCGTAGATCGCAAAGTCGGGGCAGTACATCCCGCACAAATCGCAGCCGGAGCATTTGACGGCGTTCACCACAATCGGTGGATGGTATCCCTTGAGGTTGAACCCCTTGCTCATGGAGAGGACACCGGTCGGGCAGAACTGCGCGCAAAAGCCGCAGCCCTTGCATCGTTCGGTATCGATGACAACGTGACCCTTGGGGCCCGCCGCCTTCTTCTCCTTTGCCATTTCGGTCTTTGTTTCCAGTCCGCACCTCCGGTGCCGGTCGGCGGTTGATGTGGCTCGCACACTCCCGGGCGGTTCTCCTCGCGGCAGAACCGTCTGTTTCGGGAGACGACGCAATGAAGGGAAATGTGAGATTCCGCCAAGGGGTTGCGGCGAGTTTTTGACAGATTGACTAAATCTGTCGAGTTATTGTGTCACGAGCGCGGGATCAAGAGTTCCATCACCGCAGGCAGAGCGGGATGTCCTTCACGGGAGCGGCCGGCGACTGGGCGAATCTCACCGCACCGGCGCGGTCATGTTGCAGGCGTCGTGGCTATGGATGGAGACCGAGCGCCTGGTCTCAGGTCAGCGTGTAACCGCCATCGACGATGATCACCTGTCCGGTGATCCAGCGGGCGGCGCCGGTACAGAGAAAGACGGCAACGTCAGCCACCTCGTCCGGAGTCCCGACCCGTCCGAACGGTGTCCGTCGCACGACCTCGCGCAGCATCTCGTCGTAATTGGGGAATGATTTCAGGGCGTCGGTATCGATGAATCCGCCGGAGACGGCGTTCACGTTGATGGCGCGGGGCGCCAATTCATAGGCGAGATACCGGGTCAGGGTCTCGATGGCCGCCTTGGAAATTCCGATGGCCGAGTAGCCGGGAATGTAGCGGATCGAACCGAGCGAAGAGAGCGCCACGATCTTGCCGCCGTCGGGCATCATCGGCACGGCCATCTGGGCGCAGAAGAGCATCGCCTCGGCATTGGTGTGAAGCGAGAGGTCCCAGGCCCGCTGGTCAACTTCCATGATGTTGGCAAAAAGCCCGAGGGCGGCGTTGGAGACGAGAATGTCGACTTTGCCGAACATCTGGCGGACTTCCTCGAACAATTTCGGGTGGAAGTCCTTGTTGCCGATGTTGCCGCGGACAGCCAGTGCACGCACTCCCAGCGCCTGAAGTTCCGCCACTGTTTCATCCGCCGCCGATCGCGAGCGGAAGTAATTGACAACAATATCGCTGCCACGCGCTGCCAGCCGGACCGCGATGGCCCGGCCGATCCCCTTCGTACCGCCGGTGATTACTGAAACTTTGCCTTCCAGATCTCTGAGCGTCGTGCTTTCCGTCATGCTCTGTCCCTCTCCCCGTCTCAAGGCAATTCACCGCCGAGCGTTTTGTCAAAAAGCGGATTTCCACGGCGCGATTCCAGACGAAAGAGCTCCCACGGCTGTTGCGGAATGTCCTTCCAGGCAGAGGCGGTTTACTCGCCCCCGCGCCAATCTGCATCATGCGCGTAACTAATTGCGGGACAACGGATTGATTCATGGTGGCCGCTTCTGGCTCGCGAATGTTGGCACAAACAAGAAGTTTCTGTTTACAAATTCTCTAAGACCACTACACTGGGAGGCGTTGGTCAAGCGTTCGGCGAGGAACGGGAAACTGCCCACTCCCCGCCGTGCCACGGCAGTGACTTAGAGGTAGCCATTCACGGAGTCGACGTCGACTTCCGAGACCAGTTTGGTTTGAGGGATGAGGAAGCAGACGGCGGAGTTCAAGAGAGGGGGTTTGTGATGAAGGTGTTTGCAAAGGCGGCACTCTTGGTCGGCGTTGCGGCGTTGCTGGTCAGTTGCGCCAAGGCGCCCGAGATGGAGGAATCCCGCGCCACCCAATCCGCCACCACGGCCGAGCAGGCCAAGGCCGCTCGCTATGCGCCGGATGCGTGGCAGATGGCCGAGGACACGCTCCAGGCCGCGCGTACGGAGAAGGCGGCTCAGGATGATCGGTTCGCTCTCTTCCGCAGCTACGGCACGGCCAAGGCGCTCTTCGAGCGCGCCGCGGTGCTCGCTGATGAGGCCGCTGCGCAGGCACGGCAGGAAATGGAGAGAGTGCGCCAGGAAACCGAGGTCATGCTCTCCAACACGCAGATGGCACTTGATTCGACCGCCGCGAAGCTCGCCAAGGCACGAGTGGGAAAGGACAACAAGGCGGAGATCGAATTAATGAAGCAGGACATTGCCGCCTTCCAGCAACAGATGGCGGAAGCGCAGGCTGATTACAACGCCGGCGAGTACGACAAGGTGCGCACGAAATTGGAAGCCATTAACACGCGGCTGGCAGCAATGAAGCTCTAGCGCTCAGCCACAGCGTCGCCGACAAAGCCGCCGGATCATCTAGATCCGGCGGCTTTTGCGTAGCATCGGAACGTAACGCCATGATTAACAATGTGTTGCGGCGGTTCGGATCTTCCTGGTTGCGACAGGGCATCACCCCCAAGCGTTGCCATTCTCGTGACATTTCTCACGAAATTCCCATTTACAGTCCGGGTTTCGCTATGTATATCGGGGCAGACAAGAGCGGCTCGACAGTGCCTTGTTAGAGAATTGGTGCGCCTGTCGACGCTAAATGATGAACTAATCCCAGACAACTATCCAAGCTCAACCCGAGGGCTCGCCGGCGCAGGTGGGTCTGTTTCTGTTTTAGGGGTGCCATTTTTTTCCTCGCCAGTGCCGAGGAGGTGGAAAGGAAACTCACATATGACTTGATAGTTCGACCCGTTTACAAACCTGTAACCAATAACCCGGAAGTGAGAAACACAGACAGTGGGGCCTGACGGCCCCGGAGGAACGAAATGAAGATCTCAAGAATGGTCATTGTGTTGATGCTGGCTTTGGTTGTCATGGCCGGCTGCTCGAAGGCCCCGGTGATGGAAGAGAACAACGCCACGGCGGCGATGACGGCCGCTGAACAGGGTCAGGCCGCCAAGTACGCTTCCGCCGAATGGCAGACCGCACAGGATACACTCCAGGCAGCCTTGGCGGAGAAGCAGACGCAGGACAGCCGGTTTGCCCTGTTCCGCAGCTACGGTAAGTCCAAGTCCCTGTTCGAAAAGGCCGCCCAGTTGGCGAGCGCCGCCCAGACCAAAGCAGCCGAGGAACTCGAGCGTGTTCGCCGCGAGACCGAAATGCTGTTGGCCGAAACCCGCACGGCGCTGGACTCGGTCGCGGCCCAGCTTCTCACCGTTCCGGTCGGCAAGGACACCAAAGCCGAAATCGAACTGATGAAGCAGGATGTCGCGGCTTTCCAGCAGCAGATGAACGACGCCCAAGCCGACTTCCAGCGCGGCAATTACGACGGCGCCCGTGGCAAAGCGACCGCCATCATGGACAAGGTCACCAGCATGAAGGCGACGTTGGACGCGGCCATGGCCCGTGCCGGTGGACGCCGCAAAGCGTAAGCAAACCGGCCTCAGCCGGTTGTATAATGAAAAGGAGAAGGCCGTTCCGTCATTGCCGACGGAGCGGCCTTCTGATACCTTCCCGGCTCTGATGGGCGATACGTGCGTATCAAAAACCGGGTGATGTAGACAGACATGAAACTCAGGAGTGCAAAACACAGGATTATTGGGGCCGCGATCGGCGCCGCCTTTCTCCTCGCCGGCTGCTCACAGGCGCCTTTGGAACTCGCGCAGGTGACTTGGGAGGTTCTGCAGGAGAGCGAAGGCAATGGCGCGGCCGATGGGGCCGCCGAGATGTTCGCCATGGCCAAGGCGCAGTACGATTCCGCCTGGCAGGTCATCCGCACCGAAAACGAGCGATGGTTTGTCCTGCGGGACTACTCGCCGGCGGAGTCCCTGCTCTACAACGCCGCACGCACCGCCCGCCAGAGCGCCATCGCGGGAAGGGAGGCCATTCGTGCGGCGCGGGAACAACTGCGAAGCGATGTGCAGAAGCTCACCGATCATCTGGCGGATCTGCGAGGCGAATCCAATGGTCATCTGGCGCGCATCACCCTGCGCAAGGCGCTGACAACCGCAGAAATGCGCGTCGCCGTCGCGCGTGATCACGCCGAGTCCCTGCCCGTTGAGCAGGCACGCGCCTCGTTCGAGAGCGCCCAGGAGGCGCTGAGCAGCTTCCAGAGCATGATTGAGAAGGAGTACTTCGTTGACGGCAAGCAGCGGCGGCTCTGGGAGTCCTGGGTCCGGGAAACCGTGAGTTGGACCAAGGAGTCCGGCGCCCCGGCCCTCGTTGTCGTGAAGGCCCGCCATCGTGCGTATCTTGTGGAGAAGGGAAAAGTGACGGCCACGTTTAACATCGAACTTGGTTATGGTTCCCGGAAGGAGAAGATGTACGCCGGTGACGCGGCGACCCCGGAAGGGGTTTATTCCGTGACCCGTCGCCGCGAGCGCGGCGCCAAGTATTACAAGGCGCTCGATTTGGACTACCCCAACCAGTATGATCGCGAGCGATTCGTGCTGGGACGCAAGAAGGGCTGGATTCCCTCGGGAGCCAAAATCGGCGGGAACATCCAGGTCCACGGGGAAGGCGGTCGGGGCGAGGATTGGACCAACGGCTGTGTGGCGGTCGCCAACAAGGACATGGACCGGATCATCGCGCGCATGAAAGTCGGCGACCGTGTCACGATTGTCAGGAGCATCGAGGGATGGCCAGGCTGAGAAAGATCGCGATCATCATCCCGGCGTTTGCGCTGGCCGTGTGGGGACTCTCCCACATCGGCGCCACCCATGAGTGGGTGGATGCCCCTCCATCGCCTGATTCGCTGGCGTTGGAAGCCCAGAACAAGCTCATCAATCTGTCACAGGACTGCCAGAGCGCAGAAGCGCCGGGCAAGGCCACGCGGATCAAGAACCGTCAAACCGCAAAAAGTCGTTACATCGTCATCGACACCCACACCAACCGGCTGTATCTGCGCACTCGCGACAGCGTCCTGTTCACCGCACTCTGCTCGACGGGGACCGGGGCCGAACTGGTCGATACCGGCACGGGGCGGTTCTGGCAGTTCGATACGCCCAAGGGGATCTTCAAGGTCGACTCACGCCTCACCGACCCTTGGTGGCGAAAGCCCGACTGGGCCTTTATCGAAGAGGGCAAGGCGCCGCCGAAATCGAACGAAGACCGAATGGACTCCGAAGTGCTGGGCGATTACGCCATCGGGTTCGGTGACGGGTTTTTCATCCACGGCACCATCTACGAGCGGCTAATCGGCGTCTCCGTCACTCATGGCTGCGTGCGCTTGGCCAGCGAAGACATCAAGCAGGTCTACAACATGGCCCCGATTGGGACCACGGTGATCATCTTCTAAGTATGTTTGGACGCCGCGCTCGAAGCCTGACTTTGCTGGTGGGGATCCTCGCCGGGATTTTCACGAGCCGCGCGAATGCCCAGAACACGGAGACGACCCCGCCCTGCTTTCACGAGGACACGGTCTACCACGTGGTGCTCGATCTATCCCGGAACACGGTGAACTTCGTGTACGGCCAGTATCCCCTGGTTGCCTGCCCCTTCACCTACGGAGACGACCCGGAGGAAGCCG
>JBFMFQ010000095.1:0-12479 GCA_040752075.1 Candidatus Zixiibacteriota bacterium
CGAGGGGATGCGCGAACTCATCGCGCTTTTGTCCACGCCGGACAAGAAGGGCGAACGTGTCCAGCAGAAGATCGTGGATGAGATGATCGCCGAGATCGACCAGAAGATGAGCAAGCAGCTCGACCAGATTCTCCACAACCCGGACTACCAGCGCATGGAGTCCGCGTGGCGCGGATTGAAAATGGTCGTTGACCGCACCGACTTCCGCGAGAACATCAAGCTCGAAGTGCTCAATGTCTCGAAGGAAGACCTGCTTAATGACTTCCAGGACTCGCCGGAAGTCCCCAAGTCGGGATTGTACAAGCAGATCTACTCGCGCGAGTATGGCCAGTTCGGCGGTTCGCCGGTTGGCGCGATGATCGCCAATTATGAATTCAGCCCGGGGTCGCAGGATGTCGCGCTCCTGCAGTATTGCGCCTCGGTGGCGGCCATGTCGCATGCGCCGTTTATCGCGGCGGCCGGCCCGCAGTTCTTCGGCGAAGAGTCCTGGCTGAAGTTCCCGAATCTCAAGGATCTGAAATCGATCATGGAGGGGCCGCGCCACACCAAGTGGCGTGGATTCCGTGAGTCCGAGGACTCCCGTTACGTCGGGCTGACCTGCCCGCGATTCCTTTTGCGCCTGCCTTACAGCAAGGCCGACAACCCGGTCAAGTCATTCGACTACAACGAGACGGTCACCGACAGCCACGAAAGCTACCTCTGGGGGAACACCGCGTTCACCTTCGCGACGCGGCTCACCGACAGCTTCGCCAAGTGGCGCTGGTGTCCGAACATCATCGGCCCGAAGGGCGGCGGCGCGGTCGAGAACCTGCCGATTCACACCTTCGAGCAGATGGGCGAAACTCAGGCCAAGATCCCGACGGAAATCCTCATCACCGAACGCCGCGAGTTCGAACTGGCCGAGGAAGGCTTCATCGGCCTGACCATGCGCAAGGATTCGGACAACGCCTGCTTCTTCTCCGCCAACTCCTGCCAGAAGGCCAAGACCTATGGCCAGAGCGCCGAGGGCAAGGATGCGGAAACGAACTACCGGCTCGGGACTCAGTTGCCTTACATGTTCATCGTTTCCCGGCTGGCGCACTACCTCAAGGTCCTCCAGCGCGAGAACATCGGCAGCTGGAAGGAACGGGCCGACCTCGAGCGTGAGCTGAATGACTGGATCCGCCAGTACGTTGCCGACATGGACAACCCCAAGCCCGGCGTGCGCAACCGCCGTCCTCTCCGCAAAGCCCAGGTCATTGTGGAAGAGGTCGAGGGCGAACCGGGTTGGTACAAAGTTGATTTGAAAGTGCGCCCCCATTTCAAGTACATGGGCGCGTTCTTCACCCTGTCATTGGTCGGGAAACTGGATAAAAAGTAACTTTCTGTGGAGAGTCCCGTATCCTGAACTAACGGCCGTCGTTTTCAAGGTGCGGCGGTCGGCAAGCCAATACACCAGCAGGAGGGAAAAGCCATGCCAATGCCGTTCTACATGACCTTGGAGGGCACCAACCAGGGTGCCATCGAGGGCTCGTGTGACCAGACCGGCCGCGAGGGAACGATTCTCTGTCAGGCGTTTCAGCATGACATATCGATCCCGCGCGATCCCCAGAGCGGTCAACCGACCGGGCTGCGGGTCCACAATCCGCTGTGCATCACCAAGGTCTACGACAAGTCGTCGCCGAAGCTGTTCCAGGCGCTGACCTCGGGCGAGCGGATGAAGGACGTCACCATGAAGTGGTACCGCATCGACAATGCGGGCATCGAAGAGCACTACTTCACCATCACGCTCGAAGATGCCATCATCGTGTCGATGCGGCCGAGCACGCCGAACTGCCTCGATCCGCAGTTCGCCAGCTACGGGCACATGGAGGACGTCGCGTTCACCTACCGCAAGATCCGGTGGACGTGGGAGCCCGATGGCATCGAGTCGGAAGACGACTGGCGCGTGCCGCGCTCCTAAGCGGACCCAGCGAGTCATCGTCTAACGCAGCAGACGGCCCCGCCGACCGGCTGGGCCGTCCGCCTATTGCCGCCGCGTCTTCGAGTCCACCCCGGAATCACGGCGTGCGATCGGCACCTGCGGACCCATGGGGAGATCTGAATGGTGCTCTCGGACAGGACCCTATTTGAGCGGCTCGCCCATCCGGAGCCGCCCGGGTCGCGGCGTTTGCACTTGGATGTCGGACGCCTCAAGCAATCCGTGCTGCTTCATCTTCGCCGCATGCTGAACACACGGCACGGCCATGCACCGGCGCAGCCCGATTATGGCATCCCGGACTTAAACGAGTTCATGTTCGCGATGCCGGAATCCATCACGCCGATGCGCCAGGCGATCCAGGCCTCGATTGAGAAATACGAGCCGCGCCTGCGCAGCGTCCATGTCGCGTGGGTCCCGGATGAGGATGATCCGCTCAACATTCGCTTTGAGATATCCGCGCGTCTGATCGCCGAGGACGAAGAAGTCCCGGTGTCCTTCACCACCAATGTGGGCTCCGCCACCGGGATTGATGTGATCGGCTGAGCACTGGGGATCGCGTGTTTAACAAATATTACCAGGATGAACTGACCTACCTGCGGCAACTCGGACAGGAATTCGCCGCGGCCTACCCGCAGGTCGGTCACATGCTCGCCGAAAGCGGAACTGATCCGGACGTGGAGCGGCTGCTTGAGGGTTTCGCCTTCCTGACCGGGCGTGTGCGCCAGCGCCTCGACAGCGAACTGCCGGAACTCACCCACGCGTTTGTCGGCCTGCTTTGGCCGCATTACCTGCGGCCGCTGCCGGCCATGACCATTATTCAGTTTGAGCCAAGCGGCTCCCTCCAGGATCGCCAGATCATTCCCGCCGGCGCGGAAATCGACTCCACCCCGGTGGAGGGGACCAATTGCCGGTTCCGCACGACCACGGCGGTCGATCTGTATCCGTTCACCATTTCCAAGACAACGCTCGATGTGCCGCTATCCAAGCCGGCGGTCCTGACACTTGGCTTTGCGCTCTCCTCAAAGGCGAATCTCGCCGATGTGTCGCTGGGACGCCTCCGGCTTTGCCTGCATGGCGAAGCGGCGGTCACCAATGACCTCTACCACTGGCTTTGCCGCCACGCGCGCGCGGTGGTTTACCGCTCCGGCGATCGCTCAGTCCGGCAGACCACCGGGCTGCCCCGGCCGGTGGGATTCGATCCCAGCGAATCAATGCTGCCTTACCCGCCGGATGCGCTTCCCGGTTATCGGCTCCTGCAGGAATACTTTGCCTTTCCCGAGAAGTTTCTCTTTGTCGATCTGCCGGACATCGCGGCGCTTCACAGTGTGGCGGGCGGCGAGGGTTTCGAGATCGCCATCGAGTTTGACCAGCATCCGCCCGAACGCGTGCGGGTCAAACAGGGAATGATCCGGATCGGCTGTTCGCCCGCTGTCAATCTTCAGCCCGTGCGCTCCGCCCCGATCCGTGTGGAGCACGACAAAACGGAATACCGTCTCCGGGCCGATGCGACCAATCCACAGCATTTCGAGATATTCTCCGTGGACCATGTCTCCGGCTGGACGAAGGGGACCGTCCAGGAACATGAATACCACCCGTTTTTCAGCTATGAGCACCGCGCGGTCTCCCGCAACAACTCGGCGGAGTACTACCAGCTCCGCCTGCGTCCGGCGGTGGTCGGCAGCGGGACCGAGACATATCTCTCATTCGTCTCGGGGATCGAGGAGGGGGTAGTTCCCCCGACCGAGACCGTAGTCGCCGATCTCACCTGCACCAACCGCAATCTCTGCGAAAAGCTCCGGCCCGGGGACATCCATGTGGCGACCTCGAATTCGCCGGCCTTCGCCACGTTTACAAATCTCGGACGCATTACCGCGTCTGTGCCGCCGCCGCTGGAGGGACGCCTGCTCTGGCAGCTCGTGTCTCACATGTCGCTCAATTACGTGTCCCTCATGAAAGTGGAAACCCTGCGCGGCATGCTGTCCCTGTACAACTTCCACGCGCTCGTCGACCGGCAGGCGGCCCGCGCCAACGACCTGCGCCTGGCGGGAATCATGTCGGTGCGCGCCACGCCGGAAGACCTGCTGCGCCACGGCGCCACCTACCGCGGAGTCGCCATTCATCTGGATTTGAAGGAAGACAGTTTCACGGGCGAAGGGGAGATGTACCTGTTCTCCTCGGTTCTCAGTCATTTCCTGAATCTGTACGCGACGGTCAACTGCTTTACCCGGTTGACCGTTCGCGGAACACAACACGGCGGGGTTGTTGAGTGGCCACCGATGCTGGGTCAACAGGCACTCCTGTAGCCGATGCGCTGGCAAAGCGAACGGCCCACTTCGCCTTCCTGCAGGCGATGTGGCTCTTGCAGCGTGCCCACCCGGGCACTGCCCCCGTCGGGTACCAGGGCCCGCCGTCCGATGAGCCCGTCCGGCTGCGGCCCTCGCTTTCGCTGGCTTTCCCGCCGGGAGACATCGAGAGCATCAAGCATGATCCCGAGCGCCGTCCGCCGTTCGAATTGATCACCACCTTCCTTGGAATCTACGGTGCGCATTCGCCGTTGCCGAGCTATTACGCCGAGGATCTGCTGCACCGCTCCGAGGAAGACGATCCCATCCGGGCCTTCCTCGACATCTTCAACCACCGCCTGTTGTCGCTTTTCACCCGGGGGCTTCTGCGCTATCGCGGACATCTGCTCTTTATGCCGGACGGCCGCGACGAATTCTCCTGGAGGCTTTTCGCCGTCTCCGGCCTGGGGACCGATGAACTGGTGGAGGGCGTCGGTGTCGAGCGCGCGCGGCTTCTCCGGTTCGCCGGAATTTGGAGCCACCACCCCGCCTCGGCGGCGTCCATCGCCGCGGTGATCGGCACCTACCTGGGCGGGCTGCCCGTGCGTGTCGCGCAATGTTGTCATCGCTGGGTATATCTTCCGAAAAACCGTCGCAGCCAATTGGCCCGTCACGCCTGCCGTCTCGGCGAAGATGCGATCGCCGGCGAACGCGCGCCGGACCGGACCGGCAAATTCCGCGTCGCCATCGGCCCGCTCGACATCGACACATACCGCCGCTTCCTTCCGGGCGGCGAGGAACTGCGCGCGGTGGCACGGCTCGCACGGTTGGCCAGCGGCGGCTGGCTCGCCTTTGATCTGGAAATCATCCTCCGGGGGGCGGATTCGCCCTGTCTCGGAGTTGTCCTGGCACGCGAGGGTCGGTTGGGATGGACCACCGGTCTGTTCTCACGGCCCTCCGACGATCTGCCCGTCCACTTCAGAGCGGAGGCCGCGGCCGCATAGGACCGGCTTCCATCGATCGAAAGGGCTCGTGACAATGGTCAAACTGGAATTGAAATCGCTGCTGAGGAAACTCAACCCGTACTGTCACGCCGCACTCGAAAACGCCGCGGGGCTGTGCATGGGGCGCTCGCACTATGAAGTCACCGTCGATCACATGCTCCTCAAGTTGGTGGAGAGTCCCGACGCCGATATCCAGATGATCCTGCGTCACTTCGAAATCGAACCCGCCCGCGTGATCGGCGCCCTGCAGCACAATGTCGAGGGCCTCCGCGCGGGGAACACCGGCAAGCCGGTGTTCTCACCACTGCTCGGGAAGTGGTTCGAAGAAGGATGGATGGCCGGGTCGGTTGCGCTTGGCGAGCCGGTGCTTCGTTCCGGCATCCTGCTGCTGGCCCTCCTCGAGAACCCCTCGCGCTACCTCGTGGGCGGGGACATCATCGAACTTGAACCCATCGATGTCGCCATCCTGCAGCGTGATTTTGCCGAGATCGTTGGACGCTCCCGTGAAACCGCCCAGGCGCAGGCCGCTGCCGGCGCTGCCGCTGCCCCCGGCGCGGCACGTCCCGCGGGGGCGCCGGGAGGCGATACCGCGCTCGGCCGCTTCTGCATCGACTTCACAGCACGCGCGCGCGCCGGTGAAATCGATCCCGTCTTCGGCCGCGACCGCGAGATTCGCCAGATGATCGACATCCTCGCGCGTCGCCGCAAAAACAACCCGATCGTGGTTGGTGAACCGGGTGTCGGAAAGACCGCGGTCGTCGAAGGCCTCGCCCTGCGCATCTCAGAGGGAGATGTACCCTCGATCCTCAAGGATGTCTCCCTGTTAGTCTTGGATCTCGGCTTGTTGCAGGCCGGCGCGGGTGTCAAAGGCGAATTCGAAAACCGCCTGCGCGGCGTCATCAGCGAGGTCAAGGCCTCACCCAAGCCGATCATCATGTTCATCGACGAGGCGCACACCTTAATTGGCGCCGGCGGCGCGGCGGGTGGCTCCGATGCCGCGAACCTTCTCAAGCCCGCGCTGGCACGCGGCGAATTGCGCACGATCGCGGCGACAACCTGGTCGGAATACAAGAAGTATTTCGAAAAGGACCCGGCGCTGGCCCGCCGGTTCCAGTTGGTGAAACTCGATGAACCATCGGTGGCCGACACCATCATCATGCTCCGCGGTCTGAGGGAAAAGTACGAGGCCTCGCATGGGATCGAGATTCCCGACAACGCGCTGGTGGCCGCCGCAGAGATGTCCGGTCGCTACATCTCCGGACGCCTCCTTCCCGACAAGGCCGTGGACCTGGTGGACACCGCCGCCGCGCGCGTCCGCATCGCCATCTCGGCGCGACCCGACAGTCTCGAAGATCTGGATCGCCAGGTGCAGACCCTGACCCGCGAACGCGATGCGCGCCGTCGCGACCTCGCCGCCAAGGCGGACCCCGACGATGCCCAGGTGGAGGAACTGAACTCCCGCATTGAATCGCTCAAGAAGGATGCAGCCGCCCTGACCGACCGCTGGCTGGCGGAAAAAGCCGCGGTCGACCGCTACCTCGAACTCCGTGACAAGATCCTGGGAAAGACAAGCGGCAACGGAGATCAGAGCACAGAACCAAAGGCCGAGAAGCCGGAGGTCCCGGCGGGCGCGCCCCTGCTCAATGTGACGCCCGAACAGCGAACCGAACTCAAGGCGGCCATGAAGGAGTTGAAGACCGCGCAGGGAAAGGGGCCGCTCATCACCCTTGAAGTCAGTCCCGAAGTGGTGGCCCGTGTCGTGGCCGACTGGACCGGCATCCCTATCGGCAAAATGGTCAAGGATGAAGCGGGCGCGATCCTGGGATTCGCCGAACGCCTCAAGGAGCGGATCAAAGGCCAGGACTACGCCGTTGAGGTGGTCTCCAGCGGAATACGCGCCGCCAAGGCCGGATTGCAGGACCCGAGCAAACCGATGGGCGTGTTTCTCTTCGTTGGGCCGTCGGGTGTCGGCAAAACGGAAACTGCCCTCGGTGTGGCCGACCTGCTTTTCGGCGGCGAGCGCTTCATGACCACCATCAACATGTCGGAATTCCAGGAGAAGCACACGGTCTCCCGCCTGATTGGCTCCCCTCCCGGTTACGTTGGCTTCGGCGAGGGCGGTGTCCTCACCGAAGCGGTGCGTCAGCGTCCCTACTCCGTCGTCCTTTTGGACGAAGTCGAAAAGGCGGATCCGGAGGTGATGAACCTGTTTTACCAGGTGTTCGATAAGGGCATGCTCTCTGATGGCGAGGGGCGGATCATCGATTTTAAGAATACCGTCGTTTTCCTGACCTCGAACCTGGCGACCGACACAATCACGGAATTGGGGATGCTCGACACCCCGCCCACGCACGAAGAAGTGATCTCGTCGATTCGTCCGATCCTCAACAAACACTTCAAACCGGCGCTGGTCGGACGCATGACCATTGTGCCGTTCTTCCCGCTTAAGACCGACGCCATCAAGCGCATTGTGACGCTCAAACTCGGACGGCTGGTGAACCGCCTCTGGGAAAGCCATAAAATGCGTTTGGTCACCGACGACGCGGTGGTCGATCAGATCGCCGCCCGTTGCACCGAGGTCGAGACCGGCGCGCGCAACATCGACAACATTTTGCAGGGCACCCTGTTGCCGCGAATCTCGACGGAAATCCTGGAACGCATGTCCTTGGGTCCACTCCCGGGAGCCCTGACGCTCGGCATCGGGGCGGACGGGGCGTTCACCTTCACTTTCTCGGAGGAACCCGCGCCGGTTGCCGCTGAAGTCTAAGCGTCGCGGCGCGTCAGTTTCGTCACCACAAGAGGTGCATCATGCCGATACTCTCCTCAAACCTCGACAGAATCCGGTTCACCCCGGCCGTGGACGCGCCGCCGTTCCACCTCACCCGGCTGGCCGGCGTTGAAGCCATCAGCGAACTCTTCCACTTCCAGCTTGAGCTCATGTCGCCCGCTCCGCCGGCCGACATCGTGCCCGACGACCTCGTTGGCCAGCCGGCGCTTCTGGAGTTCGAGCACGAGGCCGGCACACGACTCGTTCATGGGATCATCTCCCGGTTCGAGTTCGGCGCGGGGGTCGCCCTCTGGTCAGAGGAAGCGGGATCCGGGGGAGAATTCGAAATCCCGTGCCACGTGGAATTCGTGCCCACCGCCTGGCTTTTGACGCAGAAGTACCAAAGCCGGATCTTCCAGGACCTCACGGTCCCGGACATTCTGAAGAAGGTCTTCGAGACCGGCGGGCTGACCTCCGAGCAGTTCCGAATCTCGTTGCAGGAGATCTCCCAGTACCCCAAGCGCGAGTACTGCGTGCAGTACCGGGAAACCGACTGGAATTTCGCCGCCCGGCTCATGGAGGAGGAGGGGATCTTCTGTTTCTTCGAGCACGAGGAGGATAAGGACGTCCTGGTGCTCGGCAACACGCCGCAGGCCCATACGCCGATCGATGGCGATTCAACCGTGTTGTTCCGCTCCCGCAGCGGTGCCGTCGAAGGCGCGGAGTTCATTTATGATTTCCGGCATTCGCAACAGATCCGCCCGGGCAAGGTGTCGTTGCGCGATTACTTCTTCGAGAAACCGCCCCTGGATCTTGCCAAGGACAAAAACGTCGAACGGAATCCCGAGCTGGAGATCTACGACTACCCCGGTCTCTACTTCGATGAGGGGGAGGGCAAACGGTACGCGGAGCTCCGCTTGCAGTCCTCGCAGGCACGCCGTGTTCAAACCGGCGGTGCCAGTGTCTGTCCCCGGCTCGATCCGGGCCGCGAGTTCACGCTGGCCGATCACCCAAGCCAGGCGCTCAACGACACCTATGTCCTGACCTGGCTTAAGCACGAGGCCGTGCAACCCAGCGGCCCCGACGCGGCCGGCGGGGGCTTCCGTTATGACAACATGTTTCGCGCCATCCCGAAGACCGTCCCCTTCCGGCCGCAGCGGATCACGCCGCGCCCGATCGTGCAGGGACCGCAAACCGCGGTGGTAACGGGGCCGGCCAACGAGGAAATCTACGTCGATAAATACGGCCGGGTAAAAGTTCACTTCTACTGGGATCGCGAGCAGCCCAGCGACGAAACATCCTCCTGCTTCATCCGGGTGTCTCAACTCTGGGCCGGCGCCGGATGGGGGGCGATGTGGATCCCGCGCATCGGTCACGAAGTTGTCGTCGATTTCCTCGAGGGCAATCCCGACCGCCCGTTGATCGTCGGACGCGTTTATAACGGCGACAACATGCCGCCCTACCCGCTCGACACCGAGAAGACGAAGAGCACCATCAAGTCCGACTCGTCGAAGGGACACAACGGCTCCAACGAAATCCGGTTCGAGGACAAAAAGGGCAGCGAAGAAGTCTACATTCACTGCCAGAAAGACTTCAACATCAAGACAGAGAACGACAAGGGCCAGAACACCGGCCATGACGAGTCCCTGACAATCGGCCACGACCGCACCAAGACGGTCAAGCACGACGAAAAGACCACGGTCGAAAACGACCGCACCGAGACGGTCAACGGCAAAGAGACAATTACGATCAAGAAGGACCGCACCGAGGAGGTCACCGAGGGGAACGAAACGGTCACCATCAAGACCGGTGACCGGACGATCAACGTCAACACGGGCGGAAACACGTTGAACGTCAAGACCGGGGACCACACGGTCAATGTCAACACCGGCAACTACACCATGAACGTCAAGACCGGAAACCAGACCGTGAACGTGAACACCGGCAATGACGCTCTTAACGTCAAGACCGGTTCCAAGACGGACACGATCAAGGGACCCTACGACATCACGGTCCAATCCGGTCAGTTCTCGATCACTTGCGGTTCCAGTTCGCTCACGATGAAACTCGATGGCACCATCGAATTGAAGGGCGCCCAGGGATCCGTCACGATCAATGCCTCCGGCATCGAAGTCGCCGGGATGAATGTCAAATCCAAGGCCACGACCGCCAACGACACGACCGGAGCGATGGTGTCGTCCGCCGGCACGGCCAAGAACACAATCTCCGGCGGGATGGTTCTGATCAATCCCTAATCGGAACGAGAAAACACAATGGCGGCGAGTTCCCCAACTGACATCTACGCGTGGATGATGCTTCCCGGATCGGATCCCGAAGGACGTCCGATCTTCGCGGTCCTGGCCAAGCGGCGGTTTCACATCGTCAACGGTAAACGCTGCGAGCCGGACGGTGCGCAGGCGCCGCTCACACCGGCGACCAAGTATTGGGACAAAAACGACCCTACCATCAATTCGATTGAAATTGAAACGGATCTCTATCCATACAAACCACTCACCGATGTGGTCTTCACGGGGAAGGCGTACGCACCCGGAGGACGTCCCACGGCCCAGTGCCTCGCGGGCATTCGCGTCGGCAATGTCGAAAAGAGCATCGCCGTGTTCGGCGAACGGCGCGGGGTCTATAATTCAGCAGGGAATCCCGTGTTCACCAACCCGGTCCCGTTCGAAACAATGGACATCCGCTACGAGCGCGCCTACGGCGGGGTCGACATCCACGCCGATCCCAACGTCCCGTTGGCCTACCCGCGCAACTTCATCGGTGTCGGGTATGTGGTGAAGAGCACAAAAGAAGCGGTGGAGGGTCTCGTCCTCCCCAATATCGAAGATCCCGCCGATCTTCTCACACCGCAGCGGCTCATCAGCGGCGCTGTCGACAAATGGCACAAGCAGCCGGTCCCGGCCGGGCTCGGATGGTACGGGCTCAGCTGGTACCCGCGCGCGAGCTTCGCCGGCGTCCTGCCCGCGTTCATGCCGATGTACGAGGAACTGCACGAGATGACCCTCGGCGTGGTGCCCAAAGACCAGGTCGAGGCGCAAAAGAAACTGAAACTGCCGAAGCTGGACTTCCGGCTCTTCAATGGCGCATCGCCGGGACTGGCCCTGCCGCACATGAAGGGGGATGAGACAATCCAATTGCGCAATCTCGACCCCACCGGCAATCTCACCTTCGACCTGCCCGGCCAGACCCCGGTCATCAAGATCGACTACGGCCGCGGTGAACAGATTCCGCCGGTCGTCCTGCACACCGTCGCCATCTTCGGCGAGACGTTAACGGTCGACCTCGTCTGGCGCGGGCATGTGATCTACGAAGGCGCGCCCGATTACAGCGATTTGACAAAGCTCGAGATCTCGGTCACGGAACCATAGAACATGCTCTTTCCGGCCTGCACAACCGGCAACACCATGCTGATCGGGGTCGATGCCCACTCGACCGCGTTGCCCCCTGTTCCTCTCAACCCGCATCCCTTCGTGGGCTGCCTCATGCTCTGGACATCGCCGAAGTTCCCGATGAACAATGTCATGATCAACGGCAGCCCTGCCTGTTGCGTCGGTGCGAAGAGCTATTCCGTTCACATCCCGCAGGGCACCTGGGTGGACATTCCCAAGGTTTCCTTCAAGGTGTGGTACCTCACGAACCTCATAACCGTCGGGATCGTGACCGTCTTCGGGATCCTCGCCAACATCCAGTTGGCCATCGTCCAGGGCCTGGTCGCTTCACTGACCAAACCGACCGATGCGGCCGCCAAGGAGACCTGGTCGAAGATCTGCGGCCTTTTCGCCCCGTTTACTTCCTGGCAAACATGGGCGCAGCTCCTGATCCCCCCATTGCCGCTCCCCGGCGCGGAAGGAAACTGCGCAATCGGTTCCCCGACCGTCTCGATCAATGGCGGCTCCATGGCGCTCGGTGTTCCGCTCGGCGGCGCGTCCTGCTCGGAAATCCCGATTGTGCCCAACGCCTCGGTGATTGCCTTCTCGCATGTGCAGGTCGGCATGACCTTTGCCCAGCTGGTCGAGGCCTTTTTCAACAACGCCGTCCAGGGAGCGATCAACTACGCCGGCTCGCAGGTGGCCAAGGGTTTTCTCGACCGCAACCGCTGCCGCCTCGGCCTTGAGCCGATTGACCTTGTCACCGGCGCGAACTTTGAAGACAAGGTGGACTTCGAAATCGACGGCCCGTTCCCGCTGAAGTGGAAGCGGTACTATGCGAGTTCTCTTGAGCTCGACGGACCGCTGGGCTGGAACTGGAGCCACGAATACCAGCGGTGGCTCGAGTTCAAAAGCGACTCCGTCGTTTTCCACAACGAGCAAAACCGGTCGATCGTCTTTCCCCATCTGGCGGCCGATGCCGAATCGCATTACCTCCCGTTCGAGAGGCTGCGCCTGACCCGTGTCTCGCACAAGACCTGGCACATCACGGCATCCGACGGCGCCGTCATGGTCTTCGCC
>JBFMFQ010000096.1:0-12346 GCA_040752075.1 Candidatus Zixiibacteriota bacterium
TCGGCTATGAGTGGCAACTGGTGAAGAGCCCGGCCGGCGCGCACCAATGGACTCCCACGGCGGCATCAGCCGCGAAACAACCGCCGGATGCCCATGACCCGTCGAAGTCACGGCCGCTCATGATGACGACCGCGGACATGGCATTGAAGATGGATCCCATCTACAGGCCTATCGCAAAACATTTCCTGGAGCACCCGGATGAGTTCGCGGATGCCTTCGCGAAGGCCTGGTTCAAGCTGACACACCGTGACATGGGCCCCATCTCGCGCTATTTGGGACCGGAAGTTCCGAAAGAGCAACAGCTCTGGCAGGACCCGGTGCCGGCAGCGGCACATCCCCTGGTCGGCGAAGCCGAGATCGCTGAGCTCAAAGGCAAGATCCTCCACTCGGGACTGTCCATTACCCAGTTGGTCTCGACCGCGTGGGCATCCGCCTCGACATTCCGCGGCAGCGACAAGCGCGGCGGTGCCAACGGCGCACGCATTCGTCTCGAGCCGCAGCGCGGATGGGCGGTCAACGAGCCGGCGAAGCTGGGGAATGTGCTCAAGACTCTGGAGGGCATCCAGCGCGACTTCAACGGGGCGCACAAGGGCGGGAAGCAAGTTTCACTCGCCGATCTCATCGTGCTGGGGGGATGCGCCGCCGTCGAGCAGGCCGCCAAGAACGCCGGGTACGATGTGAAGGTCCCGTTTTCGCCGGGCCGCACGGACGCGACGCAGGAGCAGACCGATGTTGAGTCTTTTGCCGTGCTCGAGCCGAAGGTCGATGGATTCCGCAACTTCATGTCCAACGGCCACCAGCGGGCAGCCGAAGACTGGCTGGTCGACCGCGCCCAGTTGCTGACGTTGACCGCCCCCGAGATGACGGTGCTTGTCGGCGGCATGCGCGTCCTGAATGCAAACGTCGGGCAGTCCAGCCACGGCGTTTTCACCAAGAGACCCGAATCACTCACCAATGATTTCTTCGTCAACCTGCTCGACATGGGGACAACGTGGAAGGCGGCATCGCCGGCCGAAGACATCTTTGAGGGACGCGACCGTGCCACGGGCGCGCTGAAGTGGACCGGCACCCGTGTCGACCTCATCTTCGGATCAAACTCCCAACTCCGGGCCATCGCCGAAGTCTACGCGTGCGAAGACGCAAGAGAAGCATTCGTTCGCGATTTCGTGGCGGCGTGGACCAAAGTCATGAATCTCGATCGCTTCGATATCGCCTGATCCAAAGACGTCGTCTTGTGAACCGGGAGGTCGACCTGTTCGACCTCCCGGTTTTTTGTCCGCAGCGAGGTCTCGCTGGCGGGACTCATCCCGGATCGGTCTCGAGGCTCGAATCTGCGTAGTCTTGTGTCCTGCGCTCTAAGCAGGAATAAAGCTGCGGCCGGCAGAGTTTGCAGAGGGAAATCGGTTCCGTGTGCGACCGGAAACGGAGATCTGCGCGCGGGAAATGGGCGATGTGCCAACCAGCCGGGTTGTTCGGCATTCAGCCCCCTGGGATCAATCCTCGGTTAAGCCCGTGATACCTATAGCCCTACGCATTCACGGAAAATCCCTGCCTTTCGCTGATCTGGCGGCGTATAAGGGGTGCAGTATCTCGAGACCTTAGACTTTTCTCGGACTGATCGGGCAGTACTCCATTCCCGGACATTCTCGGAAAACTCAACCGGTTTCAATGGCTGTCCGGCCAGCGGACAGAGAGTGCCGTTTCGTACCCGGCAACGAAAGGAGACGCAACATGAAAGGTCCCAACGAAGAGAAAGAGCCAGTCATGTCCGAGGGTACCATCGAATCGTCCGAGACCACCACGGACCAGGGTCTCGCTTCGCCGCCGGCTCCCGGTGTGAAACGGAAGACCTTCAAGGGAAAGGGCGACAGCCTCAACAGCATGGCCGAGAGAGATCGGCAACGGCACGATCCGGCCAATGGTTCGCTCGCCTCGCGCATCGCCAACCTGCGCAAACTCTGAGTCGAAGCACGGCAGCCGGTGAACCCGCGGCGGAGTGATCCCGCTGCGGTTTCCGGTTGGGCGAGACCCGGCGAACGCTTGATTCACAGGAGCCACGCATGCGCACCCTGCTAAGAGTCTCCTTGCCCGTTGAAACGGGTAACATATCCGTCAAGGACGGGGCACTTGCCAGGACGATTGAGTCATTTTCCAGCAAGTACATACCCGAGGCGGCCTATTTCTACCTTGAGGGCGGCCGGCGAACCGCCCTGTTCGTATTCGATCTGGCGGACCAGACTCACATCCCCGGCGTCGCGGAGATGTTCTTCGTCGGGCTTGACGCCGAAGTCTACCTGACGCCCGTGATGAACGCAGACGATCAACGCGCCGGTCTGGAGAAGACAAAGAAAGTCAAATGATCCTTTGGCATCCGGCCGATCCGACACCGGAGGTCCGTTGGAGGGTGTCGGATGATGTGTTCAGGCCGTCGTTCGGGGGGATTTCACGCACTTTCCATAGGTAGACGCCGTGCGGGCTACAGCACGGCGCAGATCGAGTTGCAACCGCCGAGATTGTTCTGAGTCTTTCGCGGGTTGTTCGGGTCCTCGCGCCATACTCCATCCACACGAAATTTGTACTCGTAGGTTCCGCGCGCCAATTGGACGGTGATGCGCCACAAGCCATCCGTCCCCTTTATCATGGTCTGTGGCATCCAGTCGCTAAAGCTGCCCGCCACCGAGGCCTCCACCGCCGCGGGTGCATCGAGCGTGAACATGACGGATTTCTTCCTTGTGGAGGGGACACGGTGCGCCGGCCTTGAAGTTTCGGAAGACTCCGAGGTGTTTCCTGATCTCCCGGGCGCTGCCGGCTTATTCTGCGCTCCCGCTCCCTTCGGCCGCCGGGTCTTCTTTGCGGGTTGCGGCTTTTGCGGGGCCTTAGACCCATCGGTCTGTCTTGGTCGGAAGAGCCGAATCTCTTCCGGGGTTCGCTTGCGTCTTTTGTCAGCCATATCCGCCTTCCTGCAGCGATGGTTTCGCCCGAAGGAAACCGCGCACCGCCCACGTTGTCAAGGCAAGGAGCCCGCTGCCATCGAGGTTGGGCACGCCGCGACGGTCAGACAGCAACCGGCCCATGCCCTGGCCCTGGAGGGCCGAACAACGCCGTCTTCCGCAGGATCGCAACCGCAGAGTCGGGGAGATCGAACCGCTGACGGTCATCATCGTGGCCCCAGATGATCTCGAGGGTCACCGAAACTAAGATCATTCGCGCAAAAAGACCGGGAACTGCGCCGGCTCGGCGTCACTGAACGCGTGTCAGGACGCACTGATTGTGCGATGCCACGAGTCCACCCCGCGCAACCGCCGGCGTGTCAAAGCGATGATGACGTCTCGCGAAGGGGGGCTCTAGTTAGTACCGATCGCAACGCTTCCTCATTGCACGCAGTATGCGCGATGACCTGTCTGGTCAGCGATGTCGTCAGTCGCAAAGCGCGCTCGGCCATTGGCAGTGGCGCTCCAGCCGCCCCGACCGCCGCCTCCGGAAGCCAGCTCAACAAGTGCCGTGTCACAAAGTCCCTGAGAGCGTGAGTCACTTGGCGCGAGACCGCCGTCGTATCCGACTCCTGCAATCGCGCGTGGTACGCGAGGAGATGCCGGGTAAATTCGAGTTGATGCCGCAGGTGGTCGGCGTTTTCCAGCGCGCTGTCGCGCAACTGCAGCCCGAATTGGCGATAAAACAGGATATTCTCATGCAGGATGCGCGGAATGGGCTCACGCTTGTTATAGTGCGACTCGATCAGGGGCACAGGCGGCGCCGGCGTGCCGACGTCGAATGTGGCGATGTAACGCTCGGCGAAGTCCTCACATGCCGCGGGCACCGCAAGCGGAGAGGAACAATCCTCCGACTCCGCGGCGAGCTCACTCCAAATCGACTGGCATTCGCCGGACAAAAGCCACGCGTGCTGTTCGGGCGTGGGTTTGCGAAAAAGCGAGTGCGCATAGGCGAACTTCGCCGACAGTTCCACGGCCCGGACCGGTGTCGTGCTCACGGATTCACCTCGTACCAGAGACTGTAGTACTTCAGTCCGTCACGGTGTTCTTTGCTCCCATCCCAGAGGGCAATGGCGATGGGCATCGAGGGTGCGGCCATCGGCAGGGCGAAGACCACGGACCATTGGCCCGATTGATGAGAGGCGTGACCCGGGAAAGTGGTCTCGGACAGCGTGGTGGACCCGCGTCCCGCCGCCGTTCCGATTGTAAACCCATCGCCGTTTCGCCAGTAGTACAAGGTCACCGGGCGACCCGCATCGCCCATGACCAGCGAGGGATTCGCGCCGTCGGGCGGAAGCCGCGGCGTCATGACACAGGCCGCATCCCGAAACCGGTCGATGACTTCTGACTGTCGCTTGTACACCGCGGGATCGCCGGCGTCCGCATACAGTTTTGCCGCCGGAATGCTGTCCACCGTGGCATCGGCCCAGGACAGCCGCACATAAAGCGTGGAGTCGCGCCTGACCAGCTGCATGGAGGCGACAGGGCGGTAACCGTCGTCTTTGGGATCGGTGTCATAGAGCGGGGGCGTGCGATTGAGATGAACCGGCACGTGAGCAATCGCCTCCCATGGCGCATGATCGGGCGACAGCAGTTCCGATGGCGATGCATCGCCCGGCATGGCCGTGACAGGAAGCGCCGGGTTGGCACCGGACGCGTCCGATTGAGAGAGCGCAGGCGGTGCCAGCGTGAGCAGGGCGGCGAGTAGCGCGCCGGTCACCCGGATTCTCAGTACCATCTCGGTTGTCCTCCATCTCTCTCGTCTGACGCGCCATCCCCAGCACTCGAAGCGCAGAGCTTGCTGATGGCGCAGGTTCCGCAAATGCTCGCGGTGGGGACGGCGGCTTCCAGACCGAATGCTGTGTTCACCGCATGCGTGACTGGCGTCTCCTCCGGCGTTGCCGTCGCAGCGTGCTCATTGCCCGGGAACGGCAGTTCCCTGCTTCCCTTCTTTTCCAGCGCCGGCCCCGCCGGTTCGCCGGGATTCGTGCGCTGCTGCACATCCGCCGGGGCGTCGCGCCTGATAAGATCGGGCACAATACGGTACCGGACGCGCTCGTCGCGGCCGATCAGCAGTTGGAGTATCTCGCTGGGCCGGCCGGATTGAGCGTCTTTCAGTTCACCTTCGAGGAAGGCGATGACTTCGACCACCTTGGGTCCGAAGAGGTACTTCAGGTAATCGAGAGGCAGCCGCGGATCATCGAGGATGCTCTTCCCGTAATTGCCGGTCTTGGGTGGATTGAAAGGCGGGACGTAATACACATTCGGTTCGGTACCTCTGTCCGGGAACAGTCCAAGCGCGACCTTGTACTTGCGAACGATCTTGTGGACCGGCGACTCCGGATCATCAAGCAGCCCGACGAAGCGAATCCGTCCCGGGCACTGCGCGGCGCAGGCGTTGACCTTGCCCTTTTCGAGACGCGGATAACAGAAGATGCACTTCTCGCTTTTACCGGTGACTTCATTGAAGTAGATCTTCTTGTACGGGCACGCCTTGATGCAATACCGGTATCCCTGGCACCGTTGCTGGTCAATCAGGACAATCCCGTCCTCGGTTCGCTTGTAGATGGCCTTGCGCGGGCACGCTTCCAGGCAGGCCGGATGAGTGCAGTGGTTACAGATTCGCGGGAGGTAGAAGAAGTAGGGGTTGTCTTTGTCCCATCCTCCAACGTCCTCATCCCAGTTCGGCATGTACTTAGCGTCCTTGTGCGGCATGACCGGCTTCTTGCCGCCTTCAAAGAGCCGCCGGCCGTAGTCGTACTCGAGCGATTCACCGTAGTCTTCGCGTCCGGGCAACGGCGATGGCTGGAGGTTGCGGTGCCGGTCAAAGCCGCCGCCCATGGTGTGCCAGCCGCGCGGGTAACCGGTGCCCGGATGTGTCTCGACATTGTTCCAGTACATGTAATCCATGCCGTCGCCGTCGGTCCACTGCTTCTTGCAGGCCAGGGTGCAGGTGTGGCATCCGATGCACTTGTTGAGATCCATCACCATCGCGTATTGGTGCTGCGACATGCGCAATTCCTTCCTCAGGCGTTATGACGCCGCGCCACTGTATTCCGCCACCGGTCCGGTGTACTTCGCGATCTCAACTTTGATGTCGCGGTTATTGCCCGTCGGACCCCAGTAGTTCAGCTTGAAATTCAGGTGTCCATACCCGCCGATCAACTGCGTGGGCTTGATCTTGATGTAGGTCAGGGACTGCCACCCGCCTCCCTGGAATCCCAGGTACTTTTCCCAGCCGTGGTACATGGTGAGCCGTCCGGATTTCTCACCGGGAAGGATTTTTGCCCGCACGACCGCATATCCCTCCTGATTGAAAACCTTCACCCAATCGTTGTCGGCGATGCCCCGCTTGGACGCGTCATCCGGGTGGATGTAGACAATCGGCACGCCGCGCTGGAGTCGGAGCATGTAGCGGTTGTCGCGCCAGGTCGAATGAATCGACCAGCGGCCATGGGGGGTGTTCCAGTAGAGCGGATACTGGGGATCGTCCTGGGGCTCCTTGTGAGCGGGCAGCTGCTCTCCCAGCGCCAGGTACCACTCGTGATCCACGTAGAACTGCTGGCGGCCTGTCAGGGTGCGCCAGGGGCGTTTCTTCTCGATTTGATGAGTAAACGGTGTGTAGGCACGCCCCGCTTCAATGTCCGAATTCCAGATGTCGGCATCGATGCCGACAAATCGCGCGGGTCCATCCTGCAGGGACTTGTATGACATGCCCTTGGTTTCCTCGGAGTTGGCGAGGATGTAATTGCAGGCATCCTCATCCGAGTCGATCCTGCCGTCATCGTTCCAGTCGGCGAGGAAGCGCCCGAAGTCACGGTCCCAATCCAGGCCGACATCGGTGAAGCGTGTCTGTCCGCGGGCGACGGCACGTTCCTGAATCTTCTCCGCCAGCGCCTTGAAGATGTCCCAGTCGGTCTTTGACTCGAACAGCGGATCCAGGACCTTTGAGAAGGGATGCATGTAGGAATGGCAGTCGGTTGAATTGAGATCGGTCTTTTCGTAATACGACGCCGCCGGCAGCACCACATCGCTGTAGAGCGCGGTGGTATCCATGCGGTAGTTGATGTCGACAATGAGGTCGAGATCCTTCCAGAGCGATTTCAGGATCGCCTCATTCCCCTTGGCCTGATTCAGGTAATTGGCCCGCCAAACAATCAGTGACCGCGGTTTGCGCGGCAGATCATGCATTTGATCGGGCCGGAGCTTGTCCCAGTCCTGCTTCGGCCAGAGCGGCATCCAGCCGTTTCGCACGGAATCGAGGATGTAGTGTTCAATCGGCTTGCCGTCAATCTTGTGCGGGTCCGCCATCTTGGAGTGGCAGTATGTCCACATCGTCGTATTCTGGAATCGCTGCTTCTTTCCGCCTTTGGGGAATGCGAGCATCTTGAAACCGTGCTCGGGCCAAATGCGCTCCTGCCCGACGTAGTGATTGAAGCCGCCGCCGTTTCTCCCCACGTTCCCCGTGATCGCCGCCAGCAGGATCATCGAGCGGTTGAGCAGATCGTTGTGATACCAATGATTCGTGCCGGCGCCGTGGATGATCATCGCCGGCTTCGTGCGCGCCAGTTCCTCCGCAAAGCGGCGGATGTCATTGACGGGAAGGTGGCAGCGATCGGCGGCGCGTTCCAACGAGTACTGTGGATCGGCCAGGGTTTCGCGCAACAGGCCCAGCACGGTCGTGACCACGACCGGGCGGCCGTCCGCATCCGTGACCGTCCACTCCCCAGTCAGGGTCGGGTCGAGCCCACCCAGCGTGAGAGTCTTTTCCGCCGACCCCATGCAACCCGGCACCGACCTGGCCGCGTTGGTGGCCGAATCCCAGACGTAGAACTGATCGTCTTTGCCTCCGCGGACCAGATCGGACTCCCGCAGAAACCGCCCGCTGTCCCGGCGGACCAGAATGCCGAGATCCGTTTGTTCCTTCACGTAAGGCACATCGTGCAGATTGTTGTCCAGGATGTACCGTGCCGCCGAAAGCGCCAGCACCGCGTCGGAACCCGGTGCAATCTGCATGTACAGATCGGCATGGATGGCCGAGCAATTGTAGTCGGGCGAAATGCAGACGACCTTGGCGCCGTTATAGCGCGCCTCCCATGCAAAGTGCGCGTCGGGGATGCGCGTGGCGTTGATGTTGGAGCCCCACAAAACGATGTACTTGGAGTTGAACCAATCGGCGCATTCGCATGCTTCGGTTTGAACCCCCCAGGTGATCGGTTCGCCCGGCGGCAGATCGCAGTACCAGTCATAGAATGAGCAAACGACCCCGCCAAGAAAGTGCGCGAGGCGTGTTCCGCCGCAGAATGACACCGGCGACATCGCCGGTATGACCGTGAAGAAGGTGTTCGTGTCCGGGCCGTACTGGAAAACGTTGTCGAGCAACTTGTCGGCCACCAGGGTCAGGGCCTCGTCCCAGGAGGCGCGTTTCCATTTGCCGTCACCGCGTTCGCCGGCGCGGATGAGCGGGTACTTGAGACGCTGCGCCCCGTAGACATACTCGACAAAACAGGCGCCCTTCTGGCAGCCGCGCGGATTGTAGTCGGGCAGTTCCTCGCTGATTCGCGGATAGTCGCCCGCCTGCTCTTCGCGCAGCATGACACCGTCTTTAACGTAGACCTTCCAGGAGCACGAGCCGGTGCAATTGGCGGAGTGGGTGGAGCGAACCACCTTGTCCCAGGTGTACTGGTTTCGATACAAGTCTTCCCAGCCGCGGTAGGGATAGGTTTTCAAGGGGTCGACATCGATGACCTCGAATTCTTCCAGACCCCCGAATGCCCGGGTTGCCCACAGCGCGGCCAGCCCGGCGCCAGTCCCGGCGATAAATTTGCGGCGCGTGACGGGTGCGGCCGGTCCCGGCCTCTGATTCTCGTTGGAATTCATGGTTGCGGCCCCGTTGTGTCCTGGATTGATGCCTGTGTTGGCTGGCTGCCGTGCCGGTCTCCCAAACTGCGCAAATAGGCCACCAGGTCGATAATCGCTTGATCGGAGAGCCCTCCTTTTGAGGGCGCGCGGAAGGCCGGCATGGCCGTGTTTCGGCGACCAAAGGCGATCGTCGCGTACATCAGTTCATTGGAAGAGTATTTCTGGAATGATGGATTGGCCAGCGCCGGTGCCAAATCGCCAATGCCACCCGGGGCATGGCAGCCGGCGCAGAGCTGGGCGTACAAGACCCGGCCGCGATCCCGGTCACCCGATTCGAACCGGAGAGCGGATGGAGGCGCGGGGGCGTCAACCGACGTCTCCGAAGCGTGCTGAAGATACCCGACGATGCGCGCAATCTCCTCATTAGCCAGTCCGCCCTTGTCCTCCGACCATCCGGGCATCAGGGTGCCGGGTCGGCCATCCTTAATAGAATTCGTGAGGAAGGCCGAGTCGGCGACGGCCAGAAACGAGGCGGATCGTATGGCCGGCATGAATTTCTTGTAGAACTTGTCATACCGCCCAATCTCTCCGGCGCCGTGGCAGGTCCCGCAGAACCGTCCATACAGTTCCTCGCCGCTCAAATCGGAGGGACGGTCCTGCAACGACAGCGCTGCGTGATAGGCCGGCGAGATGTACGATCGCGGGAAATCGCGCTCCTGCTGGGCGAGCATGAACGTTGTCAGAGCCAGGATTTCGTCGTGATTCAGTCCCGGCGTCTTCATCTGGCTGCCCGCGACGATCTTCTGCGGGTCCTGAAAGTGCTCGGTCAGCCACTGAGCAACGGTGTGCGGTCCTTCCACCGAGGCCATGGGAAGCTGATGCTTGATCTTGAGGCCTTCATTATCGAGGGCCGGCCCGATGGCGCCGCCCCGCTGTCCCAACTGGTGACACCCGCGGCATCCCCTGTCCTCGAACAGCCGTGCTCCGGCCGCCAGTGTGCTCGCACCACGGCCGTCAAGTTCGGTCGGTGTGTGACACTGACCGCATGAAGACTCGGTCAGCGCTGTTGGAAGCAACGGGTAATCCCAGTAGAAGCCCTCGGCCTTGGCTTCCGCAAATGTGACCGCGGCGCCCTGACCCCGGTGGCACACGGTGCAGCCAAAGCGCTCCGGCGGATGGATGTTCAACATCTCCCCCGGATGAACCCGGTACGGTTGCGGCACATCGACCATACGGGGGTCATCAATGCCTGTATGGCAGGAGAGGCAGCGATCGACCACGCCCAATTCGGGAACGACCGCCTGGCGAAGTCGGAGATCAAATCGATCAAAGACGTCTTTGCCCTGCTGGTCGGTCGCCTTCTCCGCCAGAATCCGCCGGTACTCGCGTTGATGCAGCCGCCAGTCGGTGAGAAGGTTTTCCCGGACGGCGGCCACGACGAGTACGCCGATGGTCAGCAGCCCGGCAACGAGAAGCCACACCTTGACGCGCTGGTCGATGGTCTTGATATCAGGCAGCGACATTGTCCGTCTCCTAATGCACTGGCCACTGCGACGGCCACCAGAAGAAGTCCCAGTTTGGGCCGCGGAAGACTGTTCCCACGGTTGTCAGGATGATGAACCCGACCATGAAGCATGTGAAGAGCGCGATGGCCGCCATGCGAGTGGACCCCGACCTCCTGAGTTCGTAGATGGACCAAAGCGCATATAGCGCGGTCAGGATTGTTCCGGGATTGATGAAGATGATCCAGATCTGCGGGATGGCCGGGAACCAGTTTCGCAGCCAGCCGAAGTTGACCGGAATCGCGACCATGGCGATGGCCGAGACCGCAGCGAACGCCAGGGACCGCCACGCCACCAACCTCCCCGCTGTGCCGCTGAACCATACCCCGACCTTGTCGCGTTCACGGTCCAGGTAGGGGATCAGGGCAAGTCCGATCATCGCAACGGCGGGGATCACGACACCGCCGATGAAGGCGGAATACGACACCATTTCCTGGAGCCCCAGAAAGTACCAGGGCGCTTTCGCCGGATTCTCCGGAACCGCCGGGTTCGCCATTTCTTTGAGAGGGGCGTCGAGAAAGTATGCCAGAACGAGGGAGATCAGGGTGAAGACCATGAGGACGAGCAGTTCGGCACGCAGCAGATACGGCCAGGAGGGGACGGTCTCGTTCTGATTTTGATTGGTGGCCGGGGTACGGCCCTTGACCACACACATCAATCCATATGTCTTGGTTGGCGCTGACGCTGGAGACTGCGGGACCGGATTGCCAGTCCCGACACCCTTTCCCGCCGTTGTGGTCGCGCCATCCGGACGGGACAATCCGCCGTCTTTTCGCACCCTCCAAATGTGCACCGAAATGCCGACGGCCAGGAGGATGGGGAGAATCATCACGTGGAGGACATAAAACCGGATTAAGGCCTCCTGCCCGACTTCACTCGCACCAAGCAAGAGCTCTTTCTGAAATGCCCCGATGTTGAACAGGTGCGTCAGCCTCAGGGCATCGGTGAACTCCGTCGGCGATGCCGCGATGTTGGCGCCGATGGTGACGGCCCAGTAGGCCAGTTGATCCCACGGCAAGAGGTAGCCGGTGAATGACAACGCAAGGGTCAGCACGAACAGCCCGAGACCAATCACCCAGTTGAATTCGCGCGGCTTTTTGTAGGACCCGGTGAAGAACACACGGGCCATGTGCAAGATGACGGTGATCACCATGAGCTGCGCGGCCCAGCGGTGGATGTTGCGGATGAAGCGGCCGGTCGGAACGACGTAATGAATGTCCTTGATCGACTGATAGGCCAGATCCGTCGACGGCTTGTAGTAAATCATCAGGAGAACGCCGGTGACCGTGAGAATGAGAAAGAGCGCCGCCGACGCAACGCCCAATCCCCATGTGTAGGTCAGACGAAGGGCGTGCGGATGAACCCGCGTCGAGTGGATGTGCAAAAACATGTTCGCGAAGATCGACTGCGAACGCGCACGATCAGACGTGGGGCTCGAATGACGCGAGAACGACTCCTTCAATGAGGATGGAAGCGCCGTCACGTTGCGCCAGAACAGTCCCAATCCCGGTGATCGCGTTGTCATCTCAGACCTCGTAGAATGTGCCCGGCGCCACGTCGCCTTTGGTGTCCACCAGAAGCGAACCATCGGCCGCCCGCGAGATCGGCAGCCAGTGCAACGCCCGTGGCGCGGGGCCTCCCAGAACGTGCCCATCGTGATCGAACTTGGAACCATGGCAGGGGCAATTGAACCCATCGGAATTCTCTGCAACCACACAGCCCAGGTGCGTGCAGATCAGCGATATTGCCGCCACCCCGGCCGATGTCGAGATCACACGGATTCGGTGATCACTGAACACCCTGACCGTACCCGCCGGGTATGCCGAGGCGGGGCCGATCTTCACTGTCCCCGATGCCTCGGGCAACACCCGCGGCTTGGGCAGTTGCGCCATTCCAATGACCGAACCGAAGATCGCGATGCCGGCGCTCCAC
>JBFMFQ010000097.1:0-12332 GCA_040752075.1 Candidatus Zixiibacteriota bacterium
TTCGCGCTGGAAGTACCCCTGCTCGATGGCCGCCAGCACGCCGCCGCGGCGTTCGATTTCCTCGAAGATCGCCTCGGCGCCGTCTTCCATCTGCTTGGTCAAAGACTCGACAAAGTAGGAACCGGCCAAAGGATCGATCGTGTTGGTGACGCCGGATTCATGGGCGACGAGTTGCTGGGTGCGAAGCGCGATCAGGGCCGCTTTTTCCGAGGGCAGGGCGAGGGTCTCGTCCATCGAGTTGGTGTGCAGCGACTGGGTGCCGCCCAGGGCGGCGGCCATCGCCTGCCAGGTCACGCGCACGATGTTGTTTTCCGGCTGCTGCGCGGTGAGCGAGACACCGGCGGTCTGGGTGTGGAAGCGCATGAGCCAGGAACGCTCGTCTTTGGCATGATAGCGATCGCGCATGTGGCGCGCCCAGATCTTGCGGGCGGCGCGGTACTTGGCGATTTCCTCGAAGAAATCGAGGTGCGAATTGAAAAAGAACGACAGGCGCGGGGCGAACTCATCGACATCCAGGCCGCGCGCAATTCCTGCTTCGACATAGGCAAAGCCATCGGCGAGCGTGTAGGCCAGTTCCTGCACCGCGGTGGCGCCGGCCTCGCGGATGTGATAGCCGGAAATCGAGATCGTGTTCCACTTCGGCATGTGCCGGGTGCCGAACTCGATGGTATCGACAATCAACTTCATCGAGGGGGACGGCGGGTACACCCATTCTTTTTGGGCGATGTATTCCTTGAGAATGTCGTTTTGGAGCGTGCCGCGCAGTTGCTCGGGCTTGACCCCCTGCTTTTCGGCCACGGCGATGTAGAAGGCGAGGATGATTGCCGCCGGCGCATTGATGGTCATGGAGGTGGAGATCTGGCCGAGGTTGATTCCCTTGAAGATCGTCTCCATGTCCTTCAGCGAATCGACCGCCACGCCGCAGACGCCGACTTCGCCTTTGGAGCGGGCATGATCGGAGTCGTAACCCATCAGGGTCGGCAGGTCGAAGGCGACCGACAGACCCATCTGCCCCTGCTTTAACAGGAAGTGGTAGCGCTCGTTGGTCTGTGCGGCGGTTCCCATTCCCGAGAACTGGCGCATGGTCCACAGGCGCTTGCGGTACATCGAGGGATGGACACCGCGTGTGTAGGGCGGAAACCCGGGATACCCGATCTCGGAGTCGAAGTCGATGTCCTCGACATCCTTGGGCGTGTAGAGGTCCTTGATGGGCACGGATGAGACCGTGATGAACTTTCGGCCATCGAGTCTGTCGGACTTGTGGGCCTCGCGCTCCCACTCCGTGTGGGCATCGGAGCGCCGCAATGGCAGGGCCTTGGACACTCGTTCGGTAATCGAGGGTTTGGCCGGATGGGTGATTTCGCTCATTCTGATCGTCCTTGGAAAATCGGGAGCGTTTTGGTGTTGATCCGGTCTCCGCGCCGGGTGTCGCCTGATCTAATATTCGGGCTGGAACCCCCGTTGTCCACGACTAATCCGCGACTTGTGACACCATTGTGTCATAAGGGTATACGCAGATGAAGTTGGCCGGGACGGTCAATATCTGGGCGGAGCCGCACCGGTCGATGCAGACAAGGGGCTTTAGCGCCTTGTTCGCCATCAGATACACACTCCACGTGTACAAGGGCTGAAGCCCCTTGCCCGCGCTTTTGTCGTTGGTTCGCTGTGTCCCTGCTCGGGGCTGGTGGGCGACCTACGATTGGCCCTTGATCCAGTCGGCGTAGAGGCGGCGTGTGAGTGTGTAAGGGTCGCCGGAACCGTTGAGGATTTCATCGACCGCGCGTTCGAGCCGGTCTGTTTCGATGATGGCTGATTGCAGCCGGTCATGCGCGAGTTCGTTTAAGCTGAGGATCAAGTCGGAGCGGACGCGCGCGCGACGATGACCTTCCGGACCGGAGGATTCACGGTGGGCGCGGTGCTTGAGCACCGCCTGCCAGAGTTCCCCGGTTCCCTTGTCCTGGGAGGCGATGGTCTCGACCACCGCGGCATCCCAGCGTGCCGGATCGTTCTTGCGAGATGCGGAACGGACCTGCCGCTGCACATCGAGGATCGATTCGACTTCGGCTCGGATGCGTTCGGCGCCGGGACGATCGGCCTTGTTGAGGCAGAAGACATCGGCGATTTCCATGAGGCCGGATTTCATCGCCTGGATGGAATCTCCCGATTCGGGAACGAAGACCACGACCACCGAATCGCAGACGGATGCGACATCGAGCTCGATCTGACCGACTCCGACGGTTTCGACGAGTATGTAGTCGAAGCCGAACCCTTCGAGCAGGACGCAGACATCACGGGTGGCGGCGGCCAGCCCGCCGGATGAACCTCTGGTGGCCATGCTGCGGATGAAAACGTTTTCCCGGCCGTAGAGTCCCTGCATCCGGACACGGTCGCCCAGAAGCGCCCCGCCGGAAAAAGGGCTGGTGGGGTCGACGGCGATGATCCCCACCCGCTTCCCCTCATCTGCCAAATCGGAAGCCAAGCGGTTGACCAGTGTGGACTTACCGGCTCCCGGAGGGCCGGTTATGCCGACTCTGTAAGCGGCTGTCGTGGCCGAGAAGACGCGGGCCAGGGTTGAGTGGTAGCCGGGGCGGCGGTCCTCGATGTGGGAGATCAGGCGGGCGAGGGCGACACGGTCGCCCTGGCGGAAGCGGTCCAGGAGAGTTGAAGTACTCTCCTTTCGGGAGGTGATCGACATCCTGCAAGTATCGCCCAGAATCGGCGCCCACGCAATCGCGCCTTTGGACCGTGATTTATCAAACCGGGGATCGTTGACAAAAACGGTATTGATGGTAACTTGACCTTGAACCACCCTGTGCCGGCCCGGTTTGCTGTCGTGATTGATGTCAGGACCGGGCATGGACATGAGGCCACTGGGTTAGTGATATCCGACTGGAAGGGGAACTCAAGTGATCCGCAAAACTTCGTGGATGGCGCTGCTTGCCGCATCGATGCCTGTCCTGGCGTGGGCGGCGTCGGCCTCGCAGTACACTGGAGTCATCTTGCCGGAGATGACCGGACTGAGTTACACGATGGCCGTGGACGATCTGAATGGCGACGACAATCTGGACATTCTGGCCTCGAATCACTTCCCGCCGAAGTCCCTGAAGCTGTTCCTGGGAGACGGGACCGGGGGATTCGCCGCCCCGGGAACACTGTTGACCGATGTTTCCGATCGTGTGTTCACGGGTTTCGTTAACTCCGATGCTTATCCGGATGTGATTGCGACCCGCTTCTCTACAGGCGACATCCTGATTCTCATCAATAACGGTGACGGGACTTTTGCCGCGCCGACCGTGATCCCCGGCTCGACGACCCAGGCCGAGGGTCTGGCCACCGGGTACCTGAACACCGATCCTTACTTGGATTTGGTTCTGTTCGGCGGCCCGACTCGTGTTTACCTCGGGGACGGGACCGGCAACCTTGCACCAAGCGGCGCGGCGTTTCCGTTGAGCGGGAACACGCACGGCGGCGGGATTCTTGACTGCAATTCCGACGGGTCCGCCGATCTTGTCGTACACATGCTGGGTGCGGTTTGGATGCTTTTGGGGGACGGAACGGGGGCCTTCACCATCAGCGACTCCGCCTCTGTAGGCAATGCCTGGGGCGCACAGGCGCTTCCCGGCGAAGCCATCATCGATTTCAATGAGGACGGCCATCCCGACATCCTCGTGGCCGATCCACTGCCCCCGTCCGCTGGGCCATCCAAGGTTCACGTGTTATTCACCGATGGTCAGGGATCATTCAGCGGCCGGACCACCGTGGAGGTCGGGGGTGCGTGTTATGGGCTCACGGCCCTCGATTACGATTACGATGGACACCTGGACCTCGCCGCCAGCAGCACGGCGTCGGCGCGGATTACCGTGTTCTTCGGCGATGGGAGTGGGGCCATTGCGGACAGCGTGAGCTTTCCGACCGATAGCACAGCGGCCCTTTGCCTCTACGCGGCCGACTTCAAGGAGGACGGTCTGTGGGACTTTGCGGCGGGAGATATTGAGGGGCACTCGGCGGTCTTCACCGACTTGGCCCCCGAGCCGGCTCCGGTCATTCTTGGCTCGCTCGGTGTGAGGGCATCCCAGACCGTTCGCCTGCGGGTCTCCAATCCGCGTAACCTCTCTGTCGAGAATTTCGGCTATCACATCCCCAGCGCCAAGATCCACCGGAGGGACACCGACTCGGACGGGGCCATCGAGGATGTTTTCAAGGATGTCACGTTGCATGACGGCGACTACATCGCACAGGTCTACCCCGCCGCGACCGCGGCGCCCGGGGCGACTTACTCGCTGACGGCGGAGATTGCCGGGGTCCCGCTGCAGTTTGCGCGCAACGCGTTCATCCCGCAGGCGGGCAACACGTATCCGATCCTGGTTTACACGGGCGCGACAGCGCGGGTCTCGCCACAGACCGGCAGTTTCACACCGAACACGACGCCGACTTTCGACTGGTCGCATGACACGTACAAGTATCCCCAGTGGACCACCTACACGTTCCAGCTCGATGACAATTACGATTTCTCCAGCCCGGTTGTCTCCGCGGCGGGCCTGACAGAGCCGTACTACGAGGTGACCACGCCACTTGCCACGGACACGCTGTTCTACTGGCGCTACATCACGGATTATGACGGCGTCGGGGAGTACTCGACGGTGTTCGCCATCAACATCACCAACTGTGTCTGCCCGGCGCAGGGGGATTTCGACGCCAATGCCGCGGTGGATGCACTCGACCTGGCACGGCTGATTGATGTTGTCTTTTTCGGGGCGCCGAATGAACAGGATATCACCTGTCCATCGCCAAGGGCGGACTTTGACTGCAGCGGGCTTTCCGACGTCGTCGATCTGGCGGTGATGATCGACCATGTCTTCTTCGGCGGCGCGGCGCCTTGCGGCCCTTGCAACTGAGCTTCGCCCAAAATCCAAGTGGAATTGAGGATCGCCCCGGAGTTACTTCGGGGCGATTCGCTTTTTGCCGGATTCGGCATGGTCCAACAACAGGAGTAAACGATGGGTCGTTCGAGATGGTCTGCTGTGGCGCTGGTTTTCTGCCTGCTGATTATCGGGGACAAGGGAGGGGTCGCAATCGCCGAGACCGGCTCGGCCGATCTGCCGCGCATCGGGGTGGACACCTTCAAGGCGCGTCGCCAGGCGCTTCTGGACTCCATGGGCGAGGGCACGGCCGTGCTCTATTCCCTGGGACGCCATGGCGAGACCGGGTATCGTGCCGATGCGGACTTCTGGTACCTGACCGGAAGTGATGAGCCGGGCGCCGTCCTGATTCTCTCGCCGAACGAGTACGACAAGGAGATCTTTCTGTCGCGCCCGCGCGACATCGAGGCGGAGCGCTGGACCGGGATGCGTCCATCGCTGTCGGAATCGCTGCGTGTCGCCATGGGATTCGACCGGGTCGCACGGACCGGGTCGCTCGGCGGGACGGTGATGGGCTACATGAAACACGAGCCGGTCTTGCATCTGATCTCCTCTCCCGCCAGCCCGGAGGAGGAGGTTTCCTCCGATTTGGAGTTCTACCACAAGGTCACTGCGCGTGTACCGGGTGTGTCGATCAAGAATTCATCGCGCTGGCTGGAATCGATGCGAATGATCAAATCGGAAGAGGAAATTGCGGCGATTGAGAAGGCCATTGCGATTACGCACCAGGGAATCACCGAACTGATTGGCGCGGTCAAACCCGGGGTCACGGAATTCCAACTGGACGGCGTGCTGGAAGCATCGTTCAAACGCCAGGGCGCGCAACACATGGCGTTCGATGCGATTGTCGGCGCGGGGGAACAAAGCACGATTCTCCACTACGAGAGGCGCGACCAACCGCTCAAGTCCGGCCAGTTGCTCCTGTTGGATGTCGGCGCCGAGTGGGACCGCTATGCCGCCGACATCAGCCGCACGATCCCGGTGGACGGGCAGTTCAGTCCCGAGCAGGCGCGCATCTATGACATAGTCCTGGCGGCCCAGAACGCGGCCATCGACGCCATCCGGCCCGGCATCACGGTCCGTGACGTCCACGAGATCGCCCGCGATGTGATCCGGAAGGCCGGCTATGTCGACGATTTCATTCACTCGACATCACATCACCTTGGACTCGATGTCCATGATGCGGCGGATTACGGCAAGCCGCTTGCGCCCGGGATGGTCATCACGGTCGAACCAGGCATCTACCTCCCCGAAACGGAGATCGGTGTGCGCATCGAGGATGATGTCCTGGTTACGAAGGACGGGCACCGACTGCTCTCGAGTTTCATTCCGCGAGAGCGGGCGGCGGTCGAGGCGTGGGTGGCGGCGAGCCGCCGGTAGCGTCAGTCCCGAAGTCAAGATTTCAGCAGTTTCGGATCAAAATAGTTCTGGTAGGCCGTTTCCCCTGCCGGTATAATGGACCAGACCGTTGGCGGATGCCCCGAGCGGGTTTACGCCGGCTCCTGACCGGGCCAGACTCCGGGCAATTGCTCCAGCTGGCGCCGATCCCAAGACGACACAAAACAAGAATGTTGATGATGCGATCCCATCGCCTTCGCGCCTGTGTGCCCACTCATCGGATGAGACGGTCGGGTGCGTAAGCGGCGCATCGGGATCATCGATCTGGTGACGAAGTCGCCGAGCCCGGGCCTCTGGGCGAAGGTGATGAACGCCAATTTTGCGAGCATTATGCCGCAGGCGATCGGCACCTGGTGCGAATCCTGGGGTCATGAGGTCCAACTGGTTTGCCACACGGGCAATCAGGACCTCATGTCGATTCTGCCGCGTGAGTGCGATGTCGTCTTCATCGGGGCGTTCACGCAGGCCGCGCACCTTTCCTACTCGCTCAGCCGTCTTTTGCAGTCGAAGGGGGCGGTCACGGTCCTGGGCGGGCCGCATGCACGGTGTTACCCGCAGGATGCGCAGCAGTACTTCGATTATGTGCTCGGGTTCACCGACCGGGATCTGATCAAGGACGTTCTTGACGACTGCGTCCCGCACCGTCCGGTCGGATTGCATCTGTCCGCGGGCCGTCAGCCGGCGACCTTGCCCGGTGTGCGCCAGCGATGGAAGTTCGTCGAGGCCACGCTGCGCCAGGCGCCGGTGGTCAAGATTGTGCCGATGATCGGCAGTCTGGGATGCCCGTACACTTGCAGTTTCTGCATCGATGCGGCGGTTCCCTACCAGGAACTCGACCTCGAGGAGATGAAAGATGACTTGCGGTTTTTGCGCACCAAGTACAAGCGCCCGCATGTCGGCTGGCACGATCCCAACTTCGGAATCCGGTTTGACGATTGCATGGAGGCGATTGAGGAGGCGATCCCGCCGGATTCGATTGATTTTGTTGCCGAAAGCAGTCTCTCTGTTTTGTCCGAACCACACATCAAACGGATGAAGAAGAACGGTTTCAAGGCGCTTCTGCCCGGAATCGAATCATGGTTTGATCTGGGCGGCAAGTCCAAGACCGGCGCGAACAAGGGGATGGAGAAAGTCACGCGGGTGGCCGAGCAGGTCAACATGATCATGCGGCACATCCCCTATGTGCAGACCAATTTCGTTTTTGGCCTGGATTCGGATGAAGGCGCGGAGCCCTTCGAGTTGACTAAGAGGTTTCTCGATTTGACACCGGGCGCGTTTCCGGCGTTTTCGCTGCTCACCAGTTTCGGACAGGCGGCGGAATTGAATTTGAGTTACCAGCGGGATGGACGGGTCTTGCCGTTCCCGTTCCATTTCCTGAACAACAACCACGCGATGAATGTCCGGGTGCGCAATTACCAGTGGCCCGAATTTTACAATCATGTCATCGACCTGACCAAGTATGCCTGCTCCAACCGGATGAAGGCGAGACGGCTTTGGGCCAACGGTCCTTCGATCCCGGGCCTGCTGAACATGATTCGCGCGGTGTCGACCGAGGGGGCGGGACGCATCAAGTATTACACAAAGGTGCGTAACCAGCTGGAGACGGACTCGTCATTCCGGGCCTACTTCGAGCAGGAATCCACCGATCTGCACGATTTCTACACGCACCAGATTCATCGTGATCTTGGGCCGTTTTCCGAATGGCTGCCGGACACCGCGATCCACCATGATCCGTATGCCTACCTCAAGGCGAGCAACGGGAATGGAAACGGCAATGGCGACGGCGCCGGCCACCCGCACGAGCATGCGGGGACAGCGGCCATAGCCCCCAAGCCGCCAATGGAAGTCTGATCTCCCCAAGACCGATTGGATGATCTCAGGAGCCACGACCCTTCCGGGCCGTGCGCTTTTTGCGGGAATTGTCAGGGTGCGTGTCCGGCGTCCGGTGGTTCATTGGGGCGGGTTGTGTGTTGCATGGCACGGGATTGCTTCGTCATTCGGCCCGCGGTGCGGGCCTCATTCCTCGCAATGACGATGGCTGGGCCGTCATTGCGAGGCGGGAGTCCCGCGCAGCGGGACGACCAACGAAGCAATCCCGTTGAGAACATCTCGACCCTTGTCCTGGAGGGGACTGCAAAAAAGAACCCCCGGCTCGGACAATCCGGGCCGGGGGTTGGTTTGTCAACGTGTGGGGTTACATCGCGCGGACGTTGGCCGCCTGCGGGCCCTTGGGACCCTCGACGACCTCAAACTGCACGCGCTGGCCTTCGGAGAGGGACTTGAAACCCTCGGCCTGAATGGCGGTGTGATGGACGAACACGTCCTTGCCACCGGCCTGCTCGATGAATCCGAAACCCTTGCTGTCGTTGAACCACTTGACGGTACCTTCCGCCATAGTACACTTCCTTTGTTGCTGGGACGAAACGGCGCCCCACGTCCGTTGGCCGTCTTGGCCTTTGAAACGATTCGATTCTCTTGGATTGTCCTGAAGTTGAGGCTTTCTGGGTTGTTCCTAGAAAAGGGTACCGTTTCGGTTCTCTGGGCTTATACGGGGGTGTTTGCGGATTGGTTGAAGGATTATTCGTCGAAATACGATAATTTGGCAGGATGATGACCGGGGGCATCCACATCCCTGACACCGGGATCGGGCAAGACCGATGAAAGGCCGGGTCAAGCGCCTGGTCGCCGGTCTGGCGGGTGCACGCGGGACGCCGCTAAAGGGCGGGTTTGGAACCGCGGGGGCGGCTCTCCCCCGTCGGGTGCTGGTGCTGCGTGACGGCGGGCTGGGGGATATGATTCTGACCGCCCCGGTCCTGCGGACGTTGCGCGAGGCGCTGGGGTCCCAGGCGCGAATTGATCTCATGTGCCGTGCGAGCAGCGCGGCGGTGATCGAGGGAACCGTGCTGGCGGACACGATCGCCCGAGTTGGCGACAATCCATTTCAGTCGTGGCCGGCGATCCGTGCGCTGCGGCACAACGACTATGACTTGGTGATCGATCTTGTGCTGTCGGCATCGCTGTCGTGGGCGTTGCGTTTGCTTGCCGTGGCGCCGCGAGCGGTCCGGGTCGGCGGCGAAAAGGGGGACCTTGCCGGGATGTTTGATCTCAACGCCCCCCTCCCCCCGCGTCATACTCAGCACTTTCTCGAACGATTGCGGTCCGTGGCATTCGCGGCGTTGGGGGATTTCCCCTTTTCCGATGCGCCGCCGTGGCTGGTCTACCCCGAGGAGGTTCGGCAGCGGGCCGATCGGATCTGGACCAATCTGGGCGGGGACGGGCGGCGTGTCGTTTGGGTGAACATTTCGGCCGGGAACGCGAGGCGGCGTTGGCCGATTGAGCGGTACCGGGCGCTGCTGGAACGACTGCTCGCCGATGAAACACTTGCAGCATTCTGCTGGGTCTTGTCCTCCGCGCCGGAGGATTACTCCGAGGGAAAGCAGTTGGTTGCGGCGCTTCATGACCCGAGGTGTGTGTTGCTCCCGATCGAGAAGGACTTTCGGGTCCTAATCGAGATGCTCAAGCACGCCGCATTGGTATTGACTCCGGATACATCAATGGTTCATGCCGCCTCGGCGGTTGGGAGGCCTGTGGTCGTGCTGAGTGTCGCCGAAAACGCGGTTACCTGGGCGCCATGGAAGTTGCCCTGCGAAGTGGTGAGCGCCCCGCCGGGGGAGCCGGCGGGGCGCATTAGGGTGCATGAGGTCGCTCAGGCGCTGCGGCGGCTGTGCGAACGGATTTAACCTGGCGGTCTGTCCGATCAATTGGCGCAGGTCGATTGAACGGGATTGCATGGGTCGCATGGTCCCGGCTGACCGAAAAAGACGTGATCGATCAGGAAGGCAAGGTCAACGGCATCGGTCACGCCATCGTTGTTAAAATCTCCGCGCGTGGTCGGACAGCCCGGATCCTGCGGGTCGCTGCCGCCAAAGAATACCGCGTCAATCTCGAAGGCGAGATCAACCGCATCGACAAACACATCGGCGTTGAAGTCCGCTTGGAAGGGGCAGGAACAGCATACCGCACCTTCGTCTACCGTCCCATCGCAGTTGTCGTCGATGTCGTTGCAGACTTCGGTGGCACCCGGATAAACCTCCGGGTCGGAGTCGTTACAGTCCGTGTTGTTCGCGACATATCCAACAGGTTGGTCGCACTGGGCCAGCGTTGTCGCCGGAGTGCCGAAACCGTCGCCGTCGGCATCGGCATACCAAGTCGGGGCATCGACCGCACCGTTGTCGATGGTGCCATCGCAGTCATCGTCGGTGCCGTTGCAGACTTCGGTCGCGCCGGGGTTGACGTCGGGGTCGGAGTCGTCGCAGTCGGTGGAATTCGAGACATAGCCGACCGGTTGGGTACACTGGACCAGAGTTGTCGCCGGGGTGCCGAAGCCATCGGCGTCGGCATCGGCGTACCAGGTCGGGGCATCCACAGCGCCATTGTCGATGGTCCCGTCGCAGTCGTCATCGGTGCCGTTGCAGACTTCGGTCGCGCCGGGGTTGACATCGGGGTCGGTGTCGTTGCAGTCGGTAGAATTCGAGACATAGCCGACCGGCTGATCGCACTGGACCAGCGTTGTTGTCGGGGTGCCGAAACCGTCGCCGTCGGCATCGGCATACCAGGTCGGGGCGTCGACCGCACCATTGTCGATGGTGCCGTCGCAGTCATCGTCGGTGCCGTTGCAAACTTCGGTCGCGCCGGGGTTGATGTCGGGGTCGGTGTCGTTGCAGTCGGTGCTGTTGGAGACGTAAGCGACCGGCTGAGTACACTGGACCAACGTCGTTGCCGGTGTACCGAAACCGTCGCCGTCGGCATCGGCGTACCAGGTCGGGGCATCGAGTGCACCGTTGTCGATGGTGCCGTCGCAATCATCGTCGGTGCCGTTGCACACTTCGGTGGCGCCGGGGTGAATCGACGCGTTCCCGTCGTTGCAGTCGGTGTTGTCGGCAACATATCCAGCGGGCTGGGTGCACTGGGTCAGGGTCGTAGTCGGGGTGCCGAACCCATCTCCGTCCACATCCCGATACCACGTTGTCGGATTGACCGGATTGTCGTCGATCGTACCGTCACAATCGTCGTCGGTACCGTTGCAAAGTTCATTCGCACCGGGATGAACTGACGCGTTTCCGTCGTCGCAGTCGGTATTGTCGGCAACATATCCGGCGGGCTGGGTGCAGTCTGTCAGCGTCACTGAAGGGTTGCCGAATCCGTCGCCGTCAGCGTCGACGTACCAAGTTGAGAAGTCACTTACGAAGACATAGACCGACCCGGCACTACTCCGTCCGCCAGGATCGGCACCATTCGCCCCCACGATCACATCGTCGAACCCATCGTTGTTGACATCGCCGGCCCCTGAAACGGAGAAACCGAGGAAGTCGCTTGCCACCGCCCCATCAAACTGCCAGAGCAGTGCCCCGGTTTGGCCGGAGTAGACGTAGGCCGACCCGGCAAAAGAAGGTCCACCAGGATCGGCAGCGTACGCCCCAACGATCATGTCGTCGAATCCATCATTATTGACATCGCCGGCCCCTGAAACGGAGGAGCCGAGCCGGTCGTCCGCCGCCGCCCCGTCAAACTGCCAGAGCAGAGCACCGGTTTGACCGGAGTAAACGTAGGCCGAACCGGCATCGATCCGTCCGCCAGGATCGGCTTGACGCGCCCCCACGATCACGTCGTCGAATCCATCGTTGTTGACATCGCCGGCCCCTGAAACGGAGAAACCGAGGATGTCGTTTGCCACCGCCCCATCAAACTGCCAGAGCAGTGTGCCGGTCTGGCCAGAGTAGACGTAGGCCGACCCGGCATTGCCCAGTCCGGCAGGATCGGCATTAAGTGCCCCGACGATCACGTCGTCGAATCCATCGTTGTTGCCATCGCCGGCCCCTGAAACAGTGGAACCAAAAGAGTCGCTTGCCGCTGCCCCGTCAAATTGCCAGAGCAGTGCGCCGGTTTGGCCAGAGTAAACGTAGACCGACCCGGCACTACTCTGTCCGCCAGGATCGGCACCATTCGCCCCGACGA
>JBFMFQ010000098.1:0-12299 GCA_040752075.1 Candidatus Zixiibacteriota bacterium
AACTGAAACTGACCCAGCAGGATCTCGATTTGGCGACTCAGGGGTTGAAGCGAACGAGCGGGGCGCGCGGGGTCATTTCGAATTTGTTCCGGGTCGTGACATTCCGAAAGCCGGCCTGGCCCGCGCTGGTATCGCTCTCAGCCGCCGACCAGGGACGGGTCCTCGACAGCCTCGAGCACCAGCGATTGCAGTACTTGAGGGTCATCGAGAAGATCGACAGCGCCAAATCGGCGTGGCCGCCGCTTCCCGAGCAGTGACCCCGGCCCGGTGACCGATTCAGCGGTAGGGAGGGCCCCGGGTGTTAAATCACTTCCTTACGGAGTTCCGCAAAAGGAATGATCGAAGAAATAACCCCAAAATCTCGATCATGCCCGTAGGGGCGACCCGCCGGGTCGCCCCTACCCAAACCGTGACGAAGTTCCCAGTTTCGGCAGGACATTACCAACGAGTCGGTCAATAGCGGAGTGCTCGCCGCAGGCTACCGCCGTCCGGGCCCGCGCGAATCACGCTGAATCCGGCTGCGCCGGCGCATCCACCAGGCAAGTCCCAATACGACCGCGAGAACGATCAGGACGATATCCAGTGTGTCCATGTCATGTACTCCTGGTTTGGGGGTGGACTGCTCTTACCTCGACGTTTGAGCCAGTGTCCGCAACAACTGAATCGCCGCCGGGCCGAGAATGACCACCAAAAGCTCCGGCAGGATGAAAAGAATAAGCGGGAACAGAAGTTTGACAGGCATTTTTTGGGCGGTTTCCATGGCCCGCTGACGCCGTTTCGTGCGGATGGTGTCGGCCTGGACACGCAACACCTCCGCCACGCTCGTGCCCAAACGGTCCGATTGCATGAGCACGGTCGCCAGGGACCGCAATTCATCGACACCCGTCCGCAAGGCCAGGTTGCGAAATGCGTCCGCACGGCTGATGCCGAGGAAGATCTCCTGGTTGAGGATGTTCAATTCTGTCGCCAGGTCCTTGTAGGTGTGGCGCATCTCCTTGGCGATCCGTTGCACCGCCGCGTTCAGGCTCAATCCCGCCTCCACGCAGACAATGATCAAGTCCAGGACATTGGGGATGGCGCGCCGGATTTCATCCCGGCGGCGATTCACCCGCGACTTCACCCACAAAAAGGGCGTCATAAAGCCGATCACCGCGCCGAACGCGATCACCAGGAATTCCCGCGCGGCGCTCATCTCAAGCCGCTCGCACAGGTAGAAGCAGGCGTACCCGAGGATGGCCCCAAGAAGGAAACGAAATACCCAGTACCATTGAACACTGTAACGGCCGCGGACACCGGCGTGAGTCAGGTCGGCCCGCAACGACGAGTACGACGCCTGATCGAGGGTAATCAGGTTGTCCGGTATGTCGGCGGGTGTCTCGCCCGGCGCCCGGCGACGGCCCGGCGCCTCGGTCCGCACACTCTGCAGCCGCCGCTCGACCGGGTCTTTCGATCTCGACAGCCAGAGAAGAACGGCGCTCAGCCCGAGAAAGACCGCCAGAAAGATCGTGATGGAAATGATCAGAATCGACATCGCGACCCTCAGATCTGAATCGTGACAATGCGACGAATGGCGAAGATGCCCACCACCTGCAAGAGCAGCGCAACGACAATCACATACGGCCCCGCCGGGTCCTTGATGAGAATCGGGAGGTAGTCGCGGTTGAGAAAGTGAATGATCAACGCCATGACCAGCGGCAATACGACCAGGATCGCCCCCGACAGACGCCCCTGCGCCGTCAGAATCCGAATCTCCCGGCGCACACTGAACCGCTCGCGGATCATGTGCGAAATCTTGCCGAGGATCTCCGCGAGATTCCCGCCCGTGCGCCTTTGGATGGACACCGCCGTGGCCAGGATCTTCAAATCATCGCTGGGCATCCGCGCCGTCATGTTGTCCAGCGCCTGCACAAAGTCCACGCCCAGGTTCTGTTCCTCAAACGTGATCGCAAACTCCGTCCCGACCGGATCGGGCAGTTCCTGCGCGACCAGGCTGAGCGATGACTCCAGCGAGAACCCCGACTTCAGCGCATTGGTGATGAGGTCAATGGCCTCGGGAAGCAGTTCTTCAAACCGGTCGATCCGTTTCCGCCGCTTGACCGACACCCAGGCAAACGGAAGGAACAGAACCGGGATCGACACCAGAAGCCCCAGTATCCGCGAGTCCATCAGGGTCGCGATCAACAGCCCGACAAATCCCGCGAGCGTCAACGCCGTGAGGATGAGGGCCCCCGCGCGAATCGGCAGGCCGGCTTCGCTGATGTAATTCTGAAGACGCCGCGCGCTTTGGAGCTTGGAGAGAATGCGATCGAGAAACGGAATGTGGCTGTATGACGTGTCCCGCAAGAGCAGGTAACTGGGCTGCTCCTCGTCAGGGTGCCCCTCCATGATGTCGCGCATCCGCTCGCGCAAACGCCGGTTGCGACGCGACAGCCGGTCATAGGCGAGCAGGAACACCGCAAGCATCGCGGCAAAAAGCGCCGCAAACACGATCAGGGCGACCTGCTCGAGTTTCATGAACGGGGCTCGTGGGGATCGAAGAGTTCCTGCGGCAACTGGATTCCGGCCGCCGCGAAACGGTCAAGCGACTTCGGGCGAATCCCGGTGGGACGGAAGTGCCCGAGGATCTGCCCCTTCTCGCCGACACCCGTGCGCTCAAACCGGAAAATCTCCTGCAGCGTAATCGTCGACTGTTCCATCCCGACAATCTCGGAGACCGACGAGACACGCCGCGTGCCGTCGCTGTAACGGCTCACCTGCACAATCAGGTTGATGCTCGAGCTGATGAGCTCTCGCACCGCGCGCCCCGGGATGTCGATCCCCGACAAGAGCATCAGGGTCTCCAAACGCAAAAGGCAGTCCCGCGTGCTGTTGGCATGCAGCGTGGTCAGCGAACCGTCATGTCCGGTGTTCATGGCCTGCAGCATCTCATAAATCTCGCTGCCGCGCACCTCGCCGATAATGATCCGGTCCGGCCGCATGCGAAGCGCATTACGCAGCAAGTCGCGCTGTGTCACCGTGCCGCGCCCCTCGATGTTCGGCGGACGGGTCTCGAGGCGCACCACGTGCGGTTGCTGCAACTGCAATTCCGCCGAATCCTCGATGGTGATGATCCGCTCGTCCTCGGGGATGTACGCCGACAGAATGTTCAGAAGCGTCGTTTTCCCCGAGCCGGTGCCGCCGGAGATGACATAATTGAGCTTCGCCTTGACCGCTCCCTTGAGGAATTCGAAGATCGGCATGGAGATCGACCCATGCTCAAGCAGGTCTTCGATCCCCAGCACATTCGTGCGGAACCGCCGGATCGACAGCATCGGCCCGTCGAGCGCCAGAGGCGGAATGATGGCATTGACACGCGACCCATCCGCCAGCCGCGCATCGACCATCGGCGACGCCTCATCCAAACGGCGCCCGACACGCGTCACGATCCGGTCGATGATCTTCATCAGGTGATCGTTGTCCTTAAACCGCGTCTCCGTGAGCGCGATCTTGCCGCTCACTTCGATATAGACCTTGTCGAACCCATTGACCAGGATGTCGGAGATCTCCGGATGGCTCATGTACTGCTCAAGCGGCCCCAGCCCCAGAATCTCGTCCTGGATTTCGGCGATCAAACGATCGCGCGTGTCGGCGGCCAGGAACATGCCCTCTTCTTCCAGCAATGTCTCCGTGACACGGCCGATCTGCGAGGAGAGAACATCCCGGTCGACCGAAATCAAAACCGAGAGGTCCAGACGGTTGATCAAGGTCTGATGAATCCGCGACTTCAGTTCATCGTAGCTGTCGCGTGCCTCGGGCGGTTGCGGCGCGCCGGGACGGGACGGTCCGCCATCCCGCTGCGATGGCGGCGGGGTGCGGCGCATTCCGGATCGTGAACGGAAAACCATCTACGCTCTCATCCTCCCCCAAGTCCGAACAACCCGCGTTTGCCCGCATGCGGGCCGCTGCCGTTGCTCGATCCGAACTGCTCGGCCAGCCGCAGGATGCCCTTGCTCACGTCGGCCTTGGGACGCGCCTGGGTGAATGGCTCGCCGGCATTGACCGACTCGATCACCACCCGGTAGTCGCTGGCGATCTCGAAGGAAACCGGGTACTGCACCGTCTCCGAAAACTTCTCGGCCGAAATGGTGTCGCGCTTGGACACCCGGTTAAGCAGAATGTTGACCTTGCGCTCATCGTAGCCCAGCGAACGGAAGACCCGGAGAGCATAGCGCGTGGCCCGGATCGTCGACAGATCGCAGGTGGCGACCAGCAAAATCCGGTCGGCCAGTTGCAGCGCCTCATAGGTGTGCGTGTCGAAGGTGTGGGGGAGATCCACGATCACGTACCGGAAGGTCTCCTTCAAGTGGGCCAGCACCTGGCGCACCTGCACCGGGGTCACCGCCTCCGGCTCGCCCACAATTTCCTTTTCGCCGAGGTAGTAAAGCCCCGAAGCGTGCTTCAGAAGCGAGCTCTGCAAGCGCCCGGGATCGACACGCCCGTGCTTGTCCAGCACATCGGCCATCATGAATTCCGGACGCAGGTCCAACTGGCTGGCGACATCGCCCAGATCGAAGGCCAGATCGACAATGCAGGTCTGCTGGGCGCGGGCGGCCAGCGCGACCGCCAGGTTAACCGCAATGGTCGTGACCCCCAGCCCGCCCTTCTTGCTGAAGACCGCGACAATCTCGCCCCCCTGCGTCAGGTGCAAAGTCTCGTTTTCGATCTCCCGGACCAGTTTGTCGATCGCGTTTCTGAATTCCTTGGTCTCAAGCGGCTTGGAGATGTACTCGCTCACCCCCGCGCGCAGGGCCGACAGAATCAGGTCGGGGTTCTTCGATGCCGACGACGCATACACGCGCATCGCGGGAAACTCGGTGCGCCATTTCTCCACCCAGGTCAAGGCCTCCTCGGCGCGCTGCGGCAATTCGAGGATGACCAGGTCCGGATGCGTGCGCATGATCAGCTCATGCCCGCCCGCGGGCTGTTCGGCCTCCCCGACCAATTCAACATTGGGGAACCCGCCCATCTGCTGGCGCACCGCGCGGCGGAAGGCCGCCTCGGAATCGATGATGACAATGGAAGTTTTCTGTGCCATGGACGTCAATTGTATTTCATCGGCAGAACACGGCCTCCTTGCCGCCGCCAGTGTCGAACATTCGCTTGCGCTCCGGAATTCCCTCTCAACCGGTCCGGATGTCCCCCGAATTTACGGACTGTCGCCCCCGCGCAAAACCGCTCATTCAATGAGCGATGTCTTAAACAAGAACGATGGATCGGATTGGTTCTGGCAGACAACGCCACCCGGTTCGGCCAAGCGCATGAAACGGCCCGTAATCTGGTCGTTACCTCGCCTGGACTCGATGAAAACGACCATGATTTTCACAATAACCAAGTAGGGGCGGCCGTTCAGGTCATACTGGAGCCCCAGCGATGGATCAAACAGGGCCGCTTTCACAATCCGTGGGCTAATTGGGTAGGCGGAATTGATCACTCTGCCATTCTCCTCGTCCCACTCCGCCGTGGGGTCACTTCCCACAATACAGTCCAGCCCGTCGCCGTTGGGCCCCACCTTATGCCCGGGCTCGACCTGAACAGAGTCCCCTGGCTCAACGGTGAAACTGGCGTCCAGACAGTCTGTGCACATCCATTCGCGGTATTGGTCACCGCCCGGAATTGGATTCCCCTTGTTCATTGGTGGAAAGTTTATTGCGTAATACCAAAATTGTTCAAAGTCCGTTTGCCCGCCGTGTCCAAGCACCAAGGTAATCGGAGCGCCGAGATCCGCATCGGTATAACCAGTCGTCACGGGGTCGTACGGCTCACCCGGATCGTATCCCTCATCGCCATTCAGGTCGTCCCAGCGATCTGGCGGCGCCCATGGCATCACACATTTCGCTCCGCATACCCACTCAAAGCCGGCAGCAGCTGAGGCCGTCATCTCCCCAGGACGGCTCGGATCAAAAATCTCGAGGAAGTAGTTGATGAATGGATCACCGGTGGAGTCCGTCCTGTGTGTGGTGACCCGGATCTGTCCGCTGTTCGGAAACGTAATGTCAGCCGCTGAGATTACAACGCTTCCCATAACGTTGTCAGTTCCGGTGGAGATGAGCGCTTCGTTGGCCCCAGCCGCGATGATCGCCCCATCTACGGCCGCCACGCTGTCACCGGTCATTCCCATCATGGCCGCGCCGGCAAGCGCACCCGCGTCCGCCGCGTTTTGCAGCTGCGTGCGAACAAGAAACATTTGGCTCGCATCGATGGCCCAGACCCCAAACACCAGCAGCAGTGCCAAAATGGCCCCGATCATGATGACCACGGTGCCGCGCTCGTCACGGTGAAATTGGAAGATTCGGCTCAGCATCGTCCGCTACCTGTTCTCTCCGCCCCCCTCAGGATTTGGATCCGCCCCCGTCGTATCAGCATTCGAGTCCTTGCTCTTGCCGTCCCATGGGAGTTCAGGTAAAGGTTCCTCCGAGGGATCCCCCAAGACACGCGGCGACACAAGAATGATCAGTTCGTTCTCGCGCGACGAGCTCTCATGCCTGGTGAACAGTGCACCCAAAAGCGGGATGTGCCCGAGGATCGGAATCTTCTGCACACTCTTCACCTGCTCGGCTGAGACCAGCCCGCCGAGGAGTAGGGCCTCTCCGCTGGTCAACTCAACGGTTGCGTCGGCCTTGCGCGAAAGGAGGGCCGGTATCGAGAATCCGGACAGCAAGATTGCGTTATTGTAGTCGAGGCTGGAGACCTCCGGTTTTACCCGCAGGTTGATCAGATTCGAATCGATAATGGTGGGCGTGAAATTGAGCCTGACCCCGTACTCTTTCCACTCGATGGTTACCTGCTGAAGCCCGCCTGTGCTTGTGACCGCAACGGGGACAGGAATTTCTCCGCCTGCCAGGAAACTTGCATCCTTGCCGCTCAGGCACAGGAGCCGGGGAGAGGCCATCAGCTTGTAGTTGCCCTTCTGCTGGAGTGCCCGGATTGCCGCCGAAATCTGATTGTAATCTCCCACGTAGCGGAGATATCCGCTCACGGCGGTGTTAGGCACAAGAGGCACGCGTGGTGTCTGTGTCCGGCCGGCGAAGGATCCGACCGTTTTGTCGCCCTCCACGATGAAATCGTCATCCGTATTGGTCCATGCCCAGTCCAATCCAAGCTCAGTCAAGGCCGTGCGATTGGCCTCTCCAATCTGGACTTCAAGCACGATTTGCTGCCCGGCGAAATTCCGGTCGACCTGAATGGCGTAGGTGACGTACTGCAGGGACTCACCCCACACAATCAGCGTTGTGTTCCCGGTCTTCTTGCCGATCACAACCAATTCATCGGAAGTGATGGCGACCACATCCGCGACTTCATCGTCAGCGAGCGAAACCGTCTGAATTTTTTCACCGTGATTAAGGACCACCGAGCGCCCCTCGATCACGCGAACCCGCTTTTGGCCCCACTGCGCCTCAACCCTGGAGGCGGCGGTACAAAAAGCGATCAGAACCAACCCCAGAAGCAGGGTGGTTTTGTGACTGAGCGGCGATGTCCATCCATGGCGCCGCGATGCGGGAACCGTCCTGTCCGTCATTCGCTGTTTCATTCTCCCGGTGTGGGGTTTGATGTGTCGGCCGGTTTCGGAATGTCCATGGCCGGCTCCTGCTTGGTTGCCTCGCGACCGCGAATAATCGTAAGTGAGTCGGGTCTGATGATCTTGGGTTCTTTCTTCGGCGGAGCAGGCTTCTGCACAATAACCGGCCTTGGCGCCGGTTCTTCCTTGGGCCCGCTTAGCAGCTCGGACTTGGACAGCCCCTTGGTTTCATCCGCCAATTCCGTGTCGTTGGGGTTCCTCAGCGACAACTGCAGTTTGCCTTCCGCTTGGGCCAACGCGAGCTTTTCGGCTCCCTCAATGTCCACGAGCAACGTCACCGCCTGAACCGTGATCGGCTCGTTCCCACGCTTCTCAGTCTTCTCGCCGGCAGCCAGAACCTCGATGTTCTGGAGGATTGTTTTGGCAAGCGCGTCCCTCGACGATGTTGACTTGTCCACGATGGCGATGACGTCGACACGGTCACCAGGCAGCACAAAACCGCTCACGCCGGACACCCGGTCAACTTTGATCGAAACCGCCCGCATGGAGGGCGCGATCAGAAGTGATAGGCCACCGCCGATGGACGACAACTTCGAGACAAGCACCGGCTCGTCCTGGGCAAGAAAGACCTTCGTTGTCTGCCCAATCAGGCTGTCGATGGAAGAGACGGCCCCCTTTGGGACACTCTCGCGCGGAAACATCGCTACCTTGAGGTCTCGCGGCTCAAGAGTCTTGCCGAACGAAAGATCCTTCATCGAAACGACCACCGGCTCGAGCAGCGGACCTGTGTTCGCCTCTGCCGCGGTGCGTTTCAGATAGAAGGTGACCATCCCCGTGGCGGCCGCCGCGAGGACCAGCGCAAATACGAAAATGATGACGACTGCTTTGGTGCGCATGCCGCCCCCCTTTGGGCGTCTGTTATCCCTCAAGCCGCATGGCGGCCACGCCACGCAGCGTCAGGCTGGACGGGAACGGGAGCACCGTTCCCGGACTGAGTACATAATACAGATTCAGAACCGTCACGGTCATCATCTGATTGCCGTCAGGCCCAGCGACCACCACTTCCACCGTCTCCGGTGACTGCCCCACACCGGCCGCGGTCAGGACGCCGGTCACACGATCCACCACGTCGAGCGAATCCACTCCGACCGCCGCTGCCCGGGCGCCCTCACGGGCGGCTTGCGTCAGCAGGTTGGCCCTCATGAGCATCCGGCCCACTTCCACGATCCCAAAGACGAGCAGCAAGAGCAGCGGGAGGATGAACGCAAACTCAATGACCGACTGTCCGCGACCGGAACGAAGCCGCCTCCGCTTTCCTCTGAAAATGAACTTGAAATCCAACATATCATCCACCTAAACCGGGCAGCTCCAATTATCAGCCGCTCTTAAATGACTCTTCCGAATGAAAGATAGGCGATGAGCCCCAAGGCAATCGCTACCCCATACGGGATTGTCCCGGCCGTCTGCTCGAGTTCCGTCTTAGTCAGGCCACCGCGCAGGCCGCCGAGGCGTTGCAGCGCCAGGGAGGTCGTCCAGGTTGCAATGTTTCTGAGTGCGCGTTTCAATGTTCCCCGGGAAAGTGCGCTGATCACGGCGATGACACCACCAATGAGAGTGGTGTAGAGAAAAACTTGGATGATGGGGGAGAGGCCAAGCAAGGCGCCGATGGCCGCCATCAACTTCACGTCGCCGGCGCCCATCCCGCCCAAGTAGTACGGAACGATCATTAGCACAAATCCTGCCCCCATGCCTGCCGCCGCCAATCCAAGCCCCTTCCATCCGCCCAAGATCGACCCCAAAAGCAGGCCGATACCAACCGTCGGCAGTGTAACCACATTCGGAATGCGGCGCCAGAGCAAGTCCGTGACGGAACAGAATGACACCACGATCAGGGCCAGAATAAGAGGGAGGGACGTCAGCGCTGATTTCATGAAATTCTCAGTCATGTTGCCGTCCCTCCTCTCAATTGTTCCATCCAAGCGCCTGTTAAAGCACTTGTGCGCCGGTCCATTACGGAGCGGCTGGCGCAGCCTCGATATCGGCCTGGACGCTGTCGTACCAGGTGTCGATGATCGGGGAGATCGTGGTCACGGCCACGATCAGTAGGACCGACAGGAATGCGGCGAGCATACCCCACTCGATCACGTCCTGGCCCTCTTCGTCGCGAAGGAACCGCTTCAGCATTTTACTGCTCCTTTCAGTTGGGTTACTACTCAATCCCCGACCGCCCGAAAGCTACGATCGGGAAGTTCGGCTTCGATTGGTCTATGGCGCTGGTGCATTCTCCACGCTTGTCTGGACGCTGTCGTACCATGTCTCCACGATCGGAGAAATCACCGTTACTGCGGCCACCAGTAGAACCGATAGGAATGCGAAGAGCATCCCCCACTCAATGACATCCTGTCCTGACTCTTCGAGGACAAGCCTCCTCGTCACCTCCGCGCTCCTTTCGTAGGCGGTGCACCGTCGCGAAACCTGGTCCGCCTGAGGGTATCCCTCAAACCGGATGCCAAGCATAACGCTACTCATTAAGTCTTATTGCAACAACCTCTTCTGGAGATGGTGCGAGTGAACCACTTTGCGACTCTTGTGACTTCCGCTTGTCTTCGTTCGACATTTACTTCACCGGGTCACTCTTGTTGCCCACAGTATAACGACTTGCACCGGCGCTGTCAACCGCAGTTCAACTCACCGCGCATCGCCTTCGCCGCCTCCCGGGGCCTAAACCGCTGCCCGGCACAACTCCTTGGGGTACTCCCCGGGGAGGCCTACCATCTATACGGCCAACCAGACTGGACTACAACGGTATAGTTTTAACGGGCGGGGAGCGTGGTTGATCAAAGATCCCGAAACTCCAAACGGTCGCCCTGGCAGGTCCCGGTTTCCCGGAGCCGGCCGCCCGCCAACTCCAAAACCCCCTCGGCGCGCCAAATCAGCTTCGACAGACGCCAGGGCCGAAGGCTGTGCTGAACCGAAAGAACAACTCCGTCGGGCGCGACAAATGCAATGTCGATTGCAAACTTCATCCCAAATGTGTGCACCCACTCGCATGGGACCAGGTAGATGCCCTCGTCCGGACCCAGCCAGGCCCGGCCCAATAGCCCCCGGCGCCGCTCCTCGCTTGTACCAGCCCAAAGAACACGGCCCGCGATGAGCGCCTGGTTTTTGCTGCTATTGACGACCTCGACATATCCCATACCGCACACCCCAGAGCCTTAAGGACGCTTGACCTCAGGCGTTTGTCGACAGAAGTTTGCCCCGATGCACTTCAACGGGTCAAGGGGGACCACTTGGAGAAGTCAATGAACACGTCAGCGCAGACGGCAAATCCACAACAGTTCCAACACCCGCTCCCTCCCGCGCCGCGCACTGTCAAGGACGTGGGCATCGACCCCGGGGTTCTCAGTTCGCTGGCCCTCAAGATCCTCTATTTCAGCGGCAACTCCACCGCCTCGGACATCGCCGAGCGGATGGCTCTCCCGCTTGGCCCCACGCTGGAGATTCTCGACTTCCTCCGCAAGGAGCGGCTCTGCGAGATTCTGGGCAGCGAAACCCAGGCCGCCGGAGGGTATCGCTACTCCCTGACCATCGCCGGGCTCGAACGAGCCACCGCCATCCTCGCCCAAAGCGGCTACGCCGGCCAGACCCCGGTGCCCCTGCGCGACTATGTCGAGGCCACCAACCGCCAGTCGATCCGGGATGTCCCGATCACCCGCGCCGAAATCGAGTCCAGTCTCACCCCGCTGGTCCTCGAACAGCAGACCATCGACCTGATCGGACAGGCCATGACCTCGGAGAGGGCGGTGCTCTTCTATGGCGAGTCCGGCAACGGCAAGACCACCGCGGCGGAGTGCCTGCGCCGCGCGGTCCCCGGCGTGGTGCTCATCCCGTACGCCGTCGAAGTGATGCACCAGATCATCCGCGTCTACGACCCCGCGGTGCACGAGCGTGTTGACGACACCGAGCCCCGTCCGGGCAGGGGAGAAGCCGACTCGCGCTGGGTCCGGATCCGCCGCCCATTCGTCACCGCCGCCGGCGAACTTGCCGCCAACCACCTCGAGTTGATCCTCGACGAAACCAACATGACCTACGAAGCCCCGATCCAGATGAAGGCCAACGGCGGCCTTCTGGTCATCGATGACTTCGGACGCCAGCGTCTCGATGCCGCCTACCTCCTCAACCGCTGGATCGTGCCGCTCGAACACGGGAAAGACACGCTCTCGCTGTCCAACGGCGCCCGTTTCCAGGTTCCCTTCGATGTCCTGCCGATGTTCCTAACCAACAAGCACCCGGTGGAACTCGCCGATGAGGCCTTCTTGCGGCGCATCCGCTACAAGATCGAAATCCCGCCCCCGACCACCGAGTCGTTCATTGCGATCCTGAAACGCGAGTGCGAAAAACGTGCAGTCCCCTGCGACGACGCGAGCATCGATCACTTGATTGTCGACTACTTCGAGACCGCGGGACGCCAGATGCGCGGCTGCCACCCGCGCGACCTGGTGGAGGCGATCGTCGATGCCGCCAACTACCGGGGTATCCCGCCGGTCCTCTCGCCCGCCACCATCAAGCAAGCCGCCGCCAGCTACTTTGTCCGCCCGTTGGGATAGCGCCCGCGGCGGCTGTCCCGGACATTATCACTCTCACGCCAGTTCGGGGCTTCCCCGATTCATAACCGGACCCATTCGGGCCGGGTTGCCGCCACGCTGGGCCTTCTATTACCCGCCGGGTATTGGAGAACCAATCC
>JBFMFQ010000099.1:0-12242 GCA_040752075.1 Candidatus Zixiibacteriota bacterium
TACGATGACACTGAGTTCCCGGAGCTGATCCGGTCCGGGAATGAGCAGGGCCTTCTCTTGGGAGACTGGGGACAGTGGAGACTGTACCGGGCGATGCGTGGGAAAACCAGCCATACCTACGATGAATCGATTGCCCTCGAGGTCGTTCACGGAATCCCGAAGTTCCTGGATGAGGCGCGTCATCTGCACTCCCAACTGGCGAAGCGTCAGGAATGACGGACGCACCCAACATCGACATTAGCCCGCCGCAGTGGGAGATCGTCCGGGCGATACTTCAGAGGCACATTCCGGATCGCGAGGTCTGGGCGTTCGGGTCCCGCGTGACAGGGACCGCCAGGCAGTACTCCGATCTTGATCTCGTGATCTTTGGCGACGAACCAGTCGGCCTCGCCGTCATGTCCGCTCTCCGGGAGGACTTCTCGGAGTCCGAATTGCCCTTCAAGGTCGACTTGGTTGAGTGGGCGACCACGGGGGCGGCGTTTCGCAAAGTAATTGAAAAGGACAAGGTGGTCATCAAGGGTCAAGGTAATCGTCTCAATCGATTGGACAGTTGAGGTCCCGGTAGGTGCAGAGTCCGGGTCATGGTGAGACGCGCTACGGAGGTACGGTTACCCAAGCGAAGGGGGGGCCGTCACTAGGCGGACAGTCCTGGGGGGGCCGAAACTCTCTGGCGCGGCTTGGCTGGTTGATCGACTCTCGCCCGCCGGTTTCCCCTGATACTCCCCACCTCTTTGGGGTGGTTGACCTTACGCGCGCTTCATATCTTGGATGACATCCCCGGCGGATCCCGCCGGGGCGAAACAAACCTCTGACGATGCCGTAGATGCAAGCAGGTGCCAGGTGGCCGAAACAACGGATGAAGGACTGATCAAGGATGCGCTGGCCGGTGATCAACGGGCATACCGAGAACTGCTGAACCGTCACCGCCAGTCCATCTATCACGTCATCTTCAAGATCATCCGCAATCCGGACGAGGCCTCGGACCTGGTCCAGGAAACGTTCATGAAGGCCTTCGGGTCTCTGAACAGCTACCGGTTCGAGTACCGGTTTTCGACCTGGTTGTACAAGATTGCGGCGAACAATGCGATCGACTACCTGCGCAAAAAGAGGATCGATGCGCTCTCCCTCGACAAGCCCATTGAGACCAAAGATGGCGAAGTCGGGTTTGAGATTCCGGACTGGACGCACAACCCCGAAGAGGAGCTCTTCCGGCGGCGTCAGGCGGTCACAATCCAGGAAGCGATCGAGTCTTTGCCTCCCAAGTACCGCGAGGTCATCCAGCTTCGGCACCAGCAGGAGAAATCCTACGAGGAGATTGCCGATCAGCTCGGTCTTCCGGTGGGAACGGTCAAGGCACGAATCTTTCGCGCGCGGGAGTTGCTCAAAAAGAAGTTGAAGTCGATCTACAGCTAATGTCAGGAGGTCCCCGACATGATCGTGCGCAGCCGTCAGAGTTCGTGGCTGGTGCTCCTTGCCCTCGCGGCGATTCTGGGCCTTGTGCCTGGGCAGGCACGGGGGCTCGAGGAGTATCGTTTGACCGAGACGAAGTCCTTCGAGGTAGGGACCTCGCCGGAGATTGAGTTGGAGACGGTCAACGGCGATGTGCGCTACACGGCTGCGCCGGGGACACAGGCCACGGTGACCGTGGTGACGGTGGTCGAGGCCGCCGACGAGACCGAGGCGGCGGAAATCCGGCGTATGGTCCCGGTTGTGCTCGATGGCAAGGCCGGGCTGCTCACCGCCAAGGCGGATCACCCGGACGATTTCTGGCGCACGCTTCGTCGCCGGTTCGGCCGGGAGCGCTCGATCAGCATCACGTTTGAGGTCACGGGGCCGGCCGGGGCGGAGGGGTTCCTGTCATCGGTCTCAGGAAACGCGGAAGTGAGCGGGGCCGATGGCCCGTTCGACGTTCAGAGTGTGTCCGGCGATGTGGCTGTGGAAAACGTGAAAGAGCGGATCGATGCCGGCAGCGTGTCCGGGAACTGCGATGTGATTGAGTGCGGGGACCGTGTGCGCGCCAATTCGGTATCGGGAAACGTGACGGTGCGTGGCTGTGCGAGCGATGCACGCATGGAAACGGTGTCGGGCGACATCGTTGCGGCGGACATTGCCGGCGGGGCCGAGGTGACGACTGTTTCCGGGGAAGTCGAGCTGACGGGCGTTGATGGTGATTTGTCGGTGTCATCGACTTCCGGTAATGTGGAGGCGGAGCACAAGGCGGGCGGAATCCGCATTGAGACCGTGTCTGGCGACATCTGGCTGAACACCGAATCGGACCAGGGCATGTTGAAGGCGAAGAGTGTCTCCGGAAACGTTCGCTTGGCGACAAACCCCGCGCATCTGGGTCATCTGGACCTTTCGACGTTTTCGGGCGACATTGAGGTCGCCTCCGATCTTAAGGGAAAACTCCCCATGCGGGCGTTGCGCGCCAATGGCAGCATCAGCGTGACGGTCGGCGACGGTGGTCTGGACTTGCAGATTGACACGCAGTCGGGGGACATTGTCCTTGGGGTATTGTAATTGGTGATGAATGACGGCATGACGATGGTACCACGGTTGGCTCGCACGGTGGCGTTCGGGGCGTTCGTGGTGGCCCTTTGTCTACAGCTTACGGGACTCGCGTTCGGGCAGGGACACGCGCCGAATGTGAACGAAATCGATGTCCCGACTCCGCCGACGCCGCCACATGCCGTTGTCAAAGTTGTTGACTCGCTTTTGGCCGAGTTCACGCGCGACTCGATCTTTGCCACGGAGATTACCATCGATGCTTCCGGGGTCTCCATCACAGACCGGAACGGGCGGACGATCCGTTTGGACGAACGGCACTTCGAGTCGATCCCCCCCGGGCCCGGCTTTCCGGTCGACGAGTTCGATACTTATAGCGGCGAGCCGAGTGTGGTGCATGTCTTCGCCGATGTCATCACCATCGAACCGGGGGAGATTGTCGACGGGGACGTGGTCTGCATTTTCGGCGGCCATATTGAGGTCCTCGGGAGGGTCCGCGGGTCTGTGGTGTCGATATTCGGCACGATTAATGTTGAAGGCACCGTGGATCATCAGGCGGTTGCGCCTCTGGGCGTGGTCCGAGTCGGCCCCAACGGCAGTGTTGGACGCGATGTGGTGGCCTCGCAGATCGACAAGGAGCCGGGCGGTCGCATTGGCGGGATGCGCAACGAACTCTTCTTTAACCTGTTCGGAGAGGACTGGGCCAACCGCAGCCCTTACTGGGGCCAGGCCGCGCTGACCGTGCTGGTGTCGTTCAAGATTCTGTTTGTGGTCTTCCTCGTGCTTTTGGCCCATGCCCTGGCGGCCCGGAATGTGGCGCGTGTAAAGTCCAAGATTCAGGTTTCCTTCTTCAAGTCCTTCTTCATCGGCGTGCTGGCGCAGATTCTCTCGCTCCCCCTGATCCTGCTTTTGATCGTCACGATCATCGGGATTCCGGTTGCGTTGTTTTTGCTGCCGCTGATGTTCGTTGCCGCGATCGTCCTGTCATTGGCGGCCTTTGGGCTGTGGGTCGGTGAGTTGATTAATGAGAACACCGCCTTGCAGCTCCCCTCGGCGCTGTCGCGAACCCTGCTGGGCCTGCTCACGCTTCAGTCGGTGTGGTTGATCCCCATCATCGCGCTCTGGGGCTCCCGCATCGGCTCGGTGGGTGAGTCGCTGAAAGTGCTTTCGCTGGTCAGCATTGGGATCGCGATTGTGATGTCGTATGTCATCGTGACCACGGGCTCCGGCGCGGTGTTGTTGACGCGATTCGGCACGCGACCCAAAGAACCGGTGCCGACGAAGCCGGAATCGCCCGAGCCGGAAGCGGCACTGCCGCCGGACGTGGGAACCCGTCCCAATCCCCTGCCCTCGCGTCCCGCCGATGAACCCGGCGCCGCCCACGCGGCCGGCTGACACGGCCTCCGAACCCAGATCAAACGTTTCGGCATGTTGCCGCCATCCCCACTCCGGGTTAGATTGACATGGGGGATCATACCATGTCGTCGCCGACGCTTCAGTTTTTGAGCATCACTTCGAATCCGTCACTGACGGACCGCTGGCGCACGGCAATTGCCCCCCTGGGCGGAACCCACACGGCCTGCGATGGGCTGGTCACCGCCTTGCGGCGGATTCCTGAACGGCCGCTCGATGCCATCCTTCTTGATTCGGCGCAGGTTGAATTGACGCTGGACCGAACATTGCGAAAAATCCGGCACAGGGCCCCAGAGGCTGACTTGTTGGTGGTGACGGATGAGACTACCGATGCGACACCGGGAATGCTTGAGCGATGGTCGGCATCAGTTGTCGGCGCCTCGGTGAGCGCGGAGGACCTGACCGCGCGGCTGGAGCGCATCCTGCTGGATCGCAACCGCGTGAAGCGCTGTGGTTGGGTCGGCCTCTCCCCGTCCTTGCGGTCCGCGTCGGAACTCGTGCTCTCGGCGGCACCCTCGGACGCCACGGTTCTCATCGAAGGCGAGTCCGGGACCGGCAAGGAGTTGGCGGCGCGGGCGATCCATGAAAACAGCCAGCGATCGGGGAAACCGTTTCTGGCGGTCAACTGCTCGGCGTTTGCCGAGAGCATCCTCGAAAGCGAGTTGTTCGGCCACGAGAAGGGAGCGTTCACCGACGCGTTCGGGCGCAAGAAAGGGGTCTTTGAGGCGGCCGACGGCGGAACGATTTTTCTGGATGAGATCGGTGAGACCTCGCCCGGTGTGCAATCGCGTTTGCTCCGCGTGCTGGAGGAGCACAAGGTCCGGCGTGTCGGTTCAACCGAATCGATCCCGGTCGACTTTCGGATCGTGGCCGCGACCAACCGCGACCTGGCGGCGGGCAGCGCCGCCGGCCACTTCCGGCGCGACCTCTACTTCCGCTTGGCGGTCGTTCAGCTGACCCTGCCTCCCCTGCGCGAACGACGAGGCGACATCCCGGTTCTTCTCATGCACCATCTCCGGAACGCGCCGTCAGAGGGGCCGTCTCTTAAAGATCGCGTGACGGAGGACGGGCTCACCCGTCTGATCGATTACGACTGGCCGGGCAACATCCGTGAACTGCGCAATTTTGTCGAACGCGCGACGGTGCGTTTCCCCGATGCGAAGCTGGATCACGATGCGGTCGGGGAACTTTTGACCAGCGTGCGTCCGGTCTCGGATCTGCCGGTCGTGAGCGGCAGGCGATCGGATTCGGTCGAGCGGGAGATGATCTTCGCCGCACTGACCGAATTGAAGCGCGACCTCGATTACCTCAAGCGCACTGCGTCGCGGCTGGCGGAACGGCAGCCGCCCATGAGCGCCGGGACGGGTGATGGATCGTTCCCGTCGATGCGCGAGCTCGAACGGCAACGCATCCTGGATGCGCTGCGGCAGGCGCAGGGCAACCGTGCCAAAGCGGCCAGGTTGCTGGGCATTGGGGAGCGCACACTCTACCGGAAGATTCGCGAATGGGGACTGTGAGTACTCGAGCGATGCACGTTTTGGCGCCCCGCTTATTCATCTTCCCACTATTTGATCTCCGCTTGATTCCGGCGCGGCCATCCCTGAGATTTCGCGCAGGGCATGGAGGGTCATGCGTTTACCCTGGAGGCCGAAATCGGGATGGCGGATTGTGGGCTGGTGTGCGGCGCTCGTTTGTGCCCTGCCGTCCATAATTGCGCAGGGTCAGCAGATCGATGCGCGCTTGTACGAATCGGAAGATGACCTCTGGGAGGCCCTGCGCGAAGGCGAGATCTCATACGATGATTATCTCGAGTTGCTCGAGCGCCACCAATCGGGCACAGACAGCGCCTTGGTTCCCGTCTCGGATTGGGAGGGGCTGCCGGGATCGGGAGCGGGGTATCTTGTCGCACCTGAGAAACTGCAAACGGTCACGGAAGCAGCACTGGAAACACCGGGGACCAGCCGGTCGAGACGCATCCCCATCCTAGACGACCTGCGGTGGTCCTGGAAGTCCGGGATCAACGGCGCTTTGTCCTCCCCCGCCGGGCAGGAGGGCTTCACATCTCTGCGTGCTGTGTCGGGTCGATGGCAGGCACTGTTGCACTACCGCCAGGACGGGCGGGGTGGCAAGTGGCAGCGGCGTGTGATCGCCTACGATGCGCCATCAGTGACGCTGCAGGCGGGGACTTTCGAGCCACGGTGGGGACGCGGACTGGTCGTGGGACGGCGTTCGCGCCTTGTCGGCAGAACAGGTGACGACCCCTCGCCGGGGAGTTTCTGGCAGCCGTCGCTGGCGCGATTCAACGGTGTTCGAGCGCGATCGGAGGAATCCCGGCTGGTCGCGGTCGATGCCTTCTACTCTCGGATCCAATCAGATCTGTTCGAAGAGCGGGCCGGTGCGGCGATGCTGACTTTCGGACGGCCCGCATGGCGGGTGGGGTTCGCGCGTTTGCATGGTGAGGTGGAACGCCGCGACTCGGCGGCCGCCCGCGAATTTGATGCCGCCGGCTGGCATCTTCGCATCGGCCAGGGAGAGCGTACGGTGCTGGCCGAGATTGCCTACGATGAAGGCCGCGCAACGGCGAAGGCCGGCGAGGCGGTCTGGCGACTTGAGCATGGACGGGTCCATGTGCGCGCGTGGTTGTACTCGCCCGATTATGTCAATCCCTGGGGAGGCGGGCCGGGGCATAGCGACGAAACGACTATCGACTTGCCGGAAATCGGCGACTCCTGGTCCTCGCGAACCACGGGGGAGCGCGGGTTTTCGCTTTCGACGCGGATCGATCCGGCCGGGTCGTTTCGCGGCGGACGGCTGCGCGCCGGCTGGGAATGGATGACGCACCGTGAATTCCCCGAGGAGCCGCTGCGGCACGATTGGCTGGCGCGTCTCGAATGGCGGCGAACGCGGGCATGGATCAGGCCGTTTGCCCGCGGAACAACGGTTGAGGGAGAGCCGTCGCGGCACTCGCTGGGCTTGTACGCCGACGCCGGCGATCGCGACCGAGGTGTGTCGATTCGCACCGAGTTCGGGCGGCACCGTGCGGATGCGGACCGGTTCGCCCGTGCGGGATTCGGGGGACGCTGGAGGTTGAGTGAGCTCGTGAGGCTGGCGCCGACGGTGCGGTGGGTCGACCCCGATCTGAGCACGGGCGGGGACGGGTATTGGTATCTCTACTGTACGGAGATTATCTTACCCGCGAGATGGTGGCAGATGGAAGCGCGTCTGGTTTGGCAGCGATTCGAGGATCGCGGGCGTGGCGATGTGGTTGAGGTGCGGGTCAGGGTCAATGTATCCCAATAGGTGCTCGAGGCTGCGCGGCATCACCATCCTTTGGATGGCGGCGGTTTCCATGGCGGCGGAGGGCCATGCGGCCAATCGCCTGATCTTGAACGAGGCCCTGGCCAACGAGCCGGGCGGCGCGACATCACTGGAATGGGTGGAAGTGCTGAATTGGCCGGACACCGGCGGTGTGGTTTCGCTGGATGGTTATTGGCTGATCGATGGATCGGATACAACGCAGTTTGGCGGGACTCAACCCATTCCTGCCGGTGGATTCGCGATCATCGCCCGGCGTGCGCTTGGCGAATCGAGCTTTGAATCGCGATGGGGTGACAATTCGGGGGCCTGGGGCGATCATCCCGCCGAGTCGTTCCCGCTTTTGGAGGCCGACATTTCGCTTCGCAATTCCAGCGATACGCTGCTTTTGGTCGGACCGGAGGGCGACACATCGGCGATTCTCTGGATGCGGGATGCGGGCGACGGTATTTCGATTGAGCGAATCCGGCCGGATCGCAGCGATGAGCCCGCTGGATTCGGCGTGTGCATCGATGCGTCCGGTTCGACACCGGGGAGACAGAATTCGCTCTTCCCGGTCCGGGCGGACCTTGCGCTGGATTCTGTCCGCGTAACACCTTCGATCAACGGTGATGACGACTCTCGGGTTGTGCTGGCTTATGTGACCAATGTCGGCTTCGGACCGGTAGGTTCGGCTCTCATCGAGGCATATGATGATCGTATTCCGGGAGTCGACGGGGACACGCTGGCGGTGATCGGCTCGATCCAGGTCGGCGGCTTGGGCGAGGGCGAATCGCTCACGGTGGAAATCCTTTGGCACAATGCTTCCCCCGGTCGCCACGGTGTGATTGCACGGATAGTCGCGGATGGCAATGCGGCGAACAACACGGCAATGTTGGAACTTCCCATTCCGTTCGAGTCGCCGTGGGTTGTGGTGAGCGAGTTTCTCGCCGATCCGGAGATTGGCGGCCCGGACGAATGGATCGAGATTTCGAACCGGGCCGACTTCGCGATCAACATGAACGGGTGCGCGATCGGGGACTCGACCGGGCTTTCGGTCTTTGCGGACACCGCACCTCTCATGAACCCGGGAGAATTCTGGGTGTTGGCCGAGAACGAGGCGGCGTTTCGTGCGCATTATCCGGAATATGCCGGTAATCTGATCCAGGTCGCGAACTGGCGGTCGCTCAACAACACCGGCGACCGGATCCGGCTGGTCGGACCCGCCGGAGAGATGATTGACTCGCTCAGTTTTCGCGGGGGAAATGGCGGCAACCGTTCCCGCGAGCGCGTTGATCTTGCACCAATCCTGCTTGATGAACGGTATTGGAGCCCCTCGGCGCATCCCGATGGCGCGACGCCGGGTGCGGAGAACTCGGTTGCCCCGATCAACCATGATCTGGCAATCGACTCCCTGTTCGTGACACCGAGCGAGCCGGAGTGGGGGGCTGCTCTCCGCGCCAATGCGCACTACAAAAACGTCGGATTGGCAAAGTTCCCTCCCAATTTCGGCGCGACGCTCTACGAGGATCTGAACCCGTCGGCGCCGGGCACATTCCTTGAAGAGATCGCCCGTTTCGTGAGCTCCGGCACCGATTCGCTGCCGGTCGGTTACAGCGGTTTGCTTTGGATTTCATGGGTGGCCCCCACCCCCGGCGTCCATCGCTTATGCATCGAACTCGATGCCGACGACAATGCAGATAACAATTCCCTTTCGGTAACCACGACCGTGCGCCACACCGAGCCGCTGGTGATCATCACTGAGTTTCTCGCCGATCCAACACCGACCGGGCCCGGTGAGTGGATTGAATTGTTCAACACCGCCGATTTCCCGATCAGCATGTACCTCAACCGAATCGGGGATTCCACATCCTCCTCTGTCATTTCTCCCTTCGCGGGTTCGATACCACCCTCGGGGTACTGGGTGCTGTGCGAAGACGAGGCCGCGTTCACTTCTTACTACCCGGGGTTCGACGGTCTGCTCTTTGAAGTGGGCGGGTGGCGTACGCTCGGCAACAATGGAGACGGTATTCGGCTTCTTGGCGCGGCGGGTGAGATTATCGACTCATTGACATTCGCCGTGACCCACGGAGACAACCGGTCCAGCGAAAGGACCAACCGCGACGCTGCATTCTCCCAACCGGGCGACTGGACGGCGAGTGTCGACCCGGCCGGGGCGACTCCCGGGCGGTCAAACTCGGTCAATGCGGAGGATGCCGGCGACTTTGAGATCAGCGTGGCACCCAACCCGTTTTACCTCGGGCGCGGAGAGGAAGCGGAAATCGCCTACCGGCTGGAGATCGGGGAGCGATTGACGCTTCGGATATTCGACCGTGCAGGCCGTCTGGTCCGAACACTGGCCGATGATCAGCCGTCGGCAACGGGTTCGACCACCTGGGACGGAACCTCCGAAGGCGGAGGACGTGTCGATCCCGGACCGTATGTCCTCCTCGCCCGCACGGAGCCGGAGGGGACCGAACGGAAAATCGTGCTGGTGGTGGGGCCATGAATGCGGGGCGTCAATCGAGGCTCCCGGTGGTGATTATCGCCTTCGCCGTTTTCCTCCTGCATGGAACGGCAGCGGGAGGCGATACCGACTTCGGTTCGACCGTGATCGTGGGACTTGGCGGGGCGTATACCGGGGCGTTGGAGGATGCGAGCGTGATCTGGCTGAATCCCGGGGCGACCGGTGAGCCCGGACACGGTTCGGTGTCTCTGTCGTATCGCCGTCTCTGGGAACTTGCCGATCTTGGCGAGGTGGCGGCATCGGTGAGACAGTCAATCGGATCGCGGGTCGCCATTGGCGCCGGGTTCAATCGCTTCGGGAGCACGGGTCTCTATCAGGAGTACGACGCGTTGGCGGTCGCTTCGTTTCGCGCATCGAGCCGCTGGTCTGCCGGCGCCGGGCTGCACTACCTCCGCACGGAGTTCGGGGATAACGAGGTGGCCGCCGCCGGAGCGTTTCTTGATGCCGGAGTGATGGCGCAAGTCCCCTCGGGCCTTCGCGCCGGGGCCGCGGTGCGGCGAATACCGATTGATGGCCTCTACAACGACATGAATGCTGATGACCCGGGCGTTTCGTACGAACTCTCGGCCGCCTGGAGCGCCCCCTCCGAGTTGACCATCGCGGGAATCTGGACACACGAGGAGGATGGCGACAATCGATTCGGCATCGGCCAGCGGATGGCGCTGGGCGCCGGCGCTGAGTTCCTGGCCGGATTGCGCTTCGACCCGGTCCGGTACACTCTGGGCGGGCAGGTTCACCACCGCGGGGGCGGGCTTCAGTACGTCTACCAAAGCCACTCCGACCTGGGGGGGACCCACACCATCGGCGTGAGCTGGGGGTGGTAGACTCCCCTCTCGAGCCTCTCTGTTTCGGGTCGCTTCTGCCGACCGGACGCAATATCATTTCCGGGTGCGGGCCTGGTCCGCGGACGGATGCGAGAGAGCAAGATGGAATCGACCATGCTGACTGACGGATTGCCTGTATCGCCTGTTCTGGATCGCGAGGACCGGATCCTCGCGCCGTTTGCGATGCGCAACCGGGAGAGCCTTGGGCGTGTGCGTCCGGAAGCCCTTCACCCGTACCGGACGGACTTCCAGCGCGATCGCGAACGGATCATCCATTCCGCGGCATTTCGGCGTCTGGAGTACAAGACGCAGGTCTTTGTCAACCATGAGGGCGACAACTACCGGACGCGCCTGACCCACACGATCGAGGTGGCGCAAATCGCGCGCTCGGTGGCGCGGGCGCTGGCGTTGAATGAGGACTTGGCCGAAGCAGTCGCGCTCGCGCACGATCTTGGGCATACACCGTTCGGGCACGCCGGGGAAGACGCGCTGAATAAGAAGATGGCGGCCGACGGCGGGTTCTCGCATAACAGCCAGTCTTTGCGCGTGGTTGACGTGCTCGAGGAACGCTACCCGGACTTCCGCGGGCTAAACCTGACCTTTGAAGTGCGCGAGGGGATTGTCAAGCACGAGACCATCTACGATCGTCCCGACGCCGCCGGGTTTCACCCCGAGTGGAGGCCAACGTTAGAGGCGCAACTGGTGAATCTGGCTGATGAGATAGCGTACAACTCGCACGATCTGGACGATGGTCTGCGTTCGGGCCTGATCGGCTGGGACGATCCGGCCGGGCTGGCGATCTGGGCGGAGCTGAACGACGCATCGCGGAGAGAGCACCCGGGGCTGGACCGCCGGCTGCGCCGCTATCACATCGTGCGGCTTTTGATCGGGTGGCAGGTCACCGATCTGATCAATCATGCCAGCCGGCGCATCACGGAACTGGGAATCAAGACGCTTGCCGATGTCCGCGCGGCGGATGATTTGCCGATGCAGTTTTCTCCCGAGTTCGGCGCGAAGATTGCCGCACTGAAGAAGTTTCTTTTTCAGAACATGTACCGTCACTACCGGGTTTCCCGCATGGCCGCCAAGGGCGAGCGAATCCTGCACGGGTTGTTCGATGTCTATGTTGAGGATGTGCGTCAACTCCCGCCAAAGTTTCGTGCGCGTATCGAGCAGGCGGGCGAGAAAGATCCGGACCGCCATGTTCGCCAGGTTGTGTGCGACTATGTGGCGGGCATGACCGACCGTTACGCCATGCTTGAGTACCGCAAGCTGTTCGACCCGTTCGAAAAGGTCTGACCGACCGCGCAAGGTACTCGCAAGCGGTTGCACACCGGGGCACGCGCCGTCACGGTCGTGCGAGTTCCCACCCGGCGAATCGTTGTTGCAGTCCGGCTTTCTAAGTTCAAGACAATCAATAGCAATCGGGATGTGGGGCACCGGTGATGTGATGTCCGGGATGGGCTTAGCCTTGACCCGGACCGTGCGGCATAGCGCTTGCCAAAAGGGTCACCAGAGGAGGACCTTGGCGATGCGCTGTTACTTCTACGCGGAGAAACCGGGAGACCCGGCTGAGATTGGCGACGGAGTGCTGTCGTTTTGTCTTCCCGAAGCACAGATCACTTTCCGGGCGCGTTACCGGGGCACCGCCGCCGCCTGCGATTATGCGGCATTGCTGG